>OMSW01000280.1:12496-15667 GCA_900290295.1 Burkholderiales bacterium | reverse complement strand
ACATAGAACTCGGCGTGAAAGGGCCACCATCGCTGGTCCCGGGAGCCTACGACTATATGCAGGCGCAACTACGGGCAATTGGCGCCGAGGTCGAACTGCTGCCGGATCCCGCGCTGGCGACGGGAGGGCAATGACTGGCATTACCTGGCTGATCGTGTGGTGGATCCCCCACGCGGCCATTTGTCCCGATCATCGCTGGTTTCACCAGGACCCGCTTCGTCTTCGCTCTAGGGGGTGGTCATGAACGCTGTCGCTCTTCGCTTCTACGTGCATCAGCCTCGCAAACATGGCAAGGAACTGCTGTTCGAGTGGCTGCTCGGTCGCGCAAAGGAAATGGGAATCCATGGCGGGTCGGCATTCTTGTCGGTCGCCGGGTACGGTCGGCATGGCGTGATACATGAGCAGCGCTTCTTCGAGCTGCCCGAAGTCTTGCCGGTGATGGTGGAGTTCATTGTGACGTCGGAGGAGGCCGACAAGCTGCTTGCCTTGGTCCGGTCGGAGAAGATACACACCTTTTGCACCCGGACGCCTACCGAAGTCATCATGATCGATGACCGTTAGCGAATCCGGCGGCAAGCGATGACGGAAATTTTCGCCCTCGCTGCGCTGTGGCTGGCGTTGGCGCTTGCGGCGACGCTGATTTCCATATGGCTGGGCATTGCGACGGCAATGTCCGAAATTGTCGTCGGCACTGTGGCGCAGCTTGTTCTGGGGGCGGTGATAGGCGGCGCGGTGCTCGGTACCGACCAGTCCTGGGTACGGTTTCTCTCTTCGACGGGAGCCGTGCTGCTCACCTTCCTGGCCGGCGCAGAGCTCGACCCGACCGTGTTACGGCAGAGTTGGAAGCAAACCTGTGGCGTAGGGATGATCGGATTCGTTGCGCCGTTTTTTGGTTGTACGGCCGTTGCCTATTACGTGCTCGGTTGGTCCGTTTCATCGAGCTGGCTGGCTGGCATTGCGCTGTCGACGACGTCGGTTGCCGTGGTGTATGCGGTCATGCTCGAGTTCGGTTTCAACCGGACTCACTACGGGAAGACCATTCTGGCGGCCTGCTTCGTGAACGACCTTGCGACGGTGCTGGCGCTGGGGCTCATGTTTTCCCCGTTTACGTTCAAGACGCTCATCTTCGTCGTCGCATCGGTCGTCGCCTTCACAATCTTGCCGTGGCTGACCCCACGATTCTTTCAGCGCTTCGGTCAACGACCATCCGAGCTCGAGGCCAAGTTCCTGCTGCTATGCATGTTCGGTCTGGGAGCCCTTGCCCTATGGGCCGATAGTGAGCCGGTGCTTCCGGCGTACCTCATGGGGATGGTGTTGGCGGGTAGCGTCGGAAAAGACACTGTGCTGGTGCGCCGGTTGCGTACGCTGACGATGGGCTTTCTTACCCCCTTCTATTTCATCCGTGCAGGATCCTTCGTGTCCGTCCCCGCGCTTATCGCCGCGCCGGCAGCTTTTGTGGTGCTCCTGCTTGCCAAAATGGCATCGAAGATCGCCGGGGTTTACCCGATGACCAAGGTCTTCGGATCTCCTACTAAGGAGGGGATCTACACTACGCTGATGATGTCGACCGGGCTCACCTTCGGCAGCATCTCGGCGCTGTTCGGCCTGACGCACGGCATCATCAGCAACGCGCAATATTCGTACCTGATTGCTGCCGTGGTCGCGAGCGCGGTCGTACCCACTCTCATTGCCAATGCATTCTTCCTGCCACGCCATCTTTTGCCGGCCGGGGCGCCGGCGCGCACCATAGAGGACGCCCTCGCCGGCGCCAAAGGAGAGCCCAGATGACCTATAGCGTTCTGTGCGCCTACGACGGGTCGACGTCAGCCGAACATGCGTTCGGCCATGCATTGGCGCTTGCGAAAGCATTTGCTGGGGAGCTCCACGTGCTCGCTGTGGCGCAGCCGCCGGAGCCCCCAGAGGATGTGGAAACCGAGGCGTTGCTCGATGCCGCGCAGGAGCGGTTCAACAAGCAATTCGAAAAACTGCGGGCCCGTGCCCAAGCCGCGGGAATCAAGACAAGCTTCGAGGTCTGCGTCGGCCATCCCGCCGAGCAGATTCTGTACCATGCCGACGGGCTGCACGCGGACAATATCGTGCTAGGCCATCGAGGCAAAAACGCGTTCAAGCGTTGGCTGATGGGATCGGTGTCGCAGCGAGTGATTTCGTACGCGACATCGACCGTGACCATCGTGCGATGACGTGCGATTGCGCCGCTGGATCCGCCGAGTGCTGCGGGCAAAAAAAAGAGCCTGGTCGTGGACCAGGCTCAAAAAGCACCACTCAAGGAGGAGACAGGAGGGTGTTTGGACTCGCGTCCAAACTAGTGGTGCCAAGGAGACGTGAAATCCTTACGCTGTCTTGCGGACCTTGGCCTTGGCCACGTCGTTGGCGGCGTTTGCCGCGTTGATCGTTGCCGAGGCGGCCGCCGCCAAATTCGATTCGGCCCAGTCGGTTGCTTGCCGCGCCGCCTTGGAGGCCGTGTCAAAGGCGGTATTGGCGGCCGCAACGGCGGTCTTGAACATGGAGACTGCAGGCTCGGATCCGGTCGGGGCATTCTTGGCGGCAAAATCGACCAGGTCGGCGACTTTGCGGTTTGCCTCGCTCAGCTGCGACTCGAAAATCTTCGTCAGTTCCGCGCTGGTACCACTGGCAATGCCATAGGCATTACGGGAGTAGCCGACGAGCTTTTCCAGGGTTGGTTGGCTCACTCCGTTGGCAAGCGCCAGGAACTCCTGTACGTCGCGTGCGCCCAGCAAGGTCTGGCTCGATTCGGAAGCGTCCTGAAACGCTGCCTTGGCAGCGGTGATATTCAGGTTCACCAGTTTTTCCGTCGCGTTAAACACGGCCTGACCGATCGCGTTCCATGCGTCCAGCTGACCCTTTTGCAATTCCACCAATTCCGTGATCGTTGTAGCCATGATTTCTCCGAGAGGTTGAACGAGATGAGTACTGCGGTGTTCGGTTTGGAGCCGACTGTCGCGTCGGCCACCTATGCTCGGGTTGCCTGCCAATATTGGGAACCATCTGAAGCACAATGGAATTGTATGCTGCTTCGCACAAAAGTCAAATTGAGGAGAAAGGTACCAACATGGGAATCAGTTACAAAATATATAGAATAATAGCCAATAATCATATACTTACGTGTAATTAGGAGGCTCTCGTATGCAC
>OMSW01000280.1:5221-12486 GCA_900290295.1 Burkholderiales bacterium | reverse complement strand
CCCGCGTCCGCGGGCGATGAGCGCGAGCGATCGCAGTCCCGCCGGACCCGCATCCGTCGTGGATGCGGCGATTACGTCCCGGCGCTCGATTCGGGCGTTCCTGCCTGAGCCGGTCCCGCGCGCGACCATCGAGGACATCCTGCGCGTTGCCAGCAGGGCGCCTAGCGGAACCAATGCCCAGCCGTGGAACGTTCATGTGCTCACTGGAGCGGCACTGCGCAGGCTCTCCGATGCGATCTTGGCTGTCTACCGGGATCCCGCGCAGCTCGCGAACCAAAAGGAGGAGTACTCGTATTACCCGGAAAAGTGGGTCGAGCCCTACCTGGGGCGCCGGCGCAAAGTCGGCTGGGACCTGTATGGACTGCTGGGCATCGGGCGTGCGGACAAGGACAGGATCCGCGCGCAGCACGGTCGCAACTACCGGTTCTTCGATGCGCCCGTAGGCTTGATCTTCTCCATCGAACGGGTGATGGCGAAGGGCAGTTGGCTCGATTTCGGCATGTTCCTAGAGAACATCATGGTGGCAGCGCGCGCGCGTGGCCTCGATACCTGTCCGCAGGCCGCTTTCAACCAGTTCCACGCGGTCATTCGCACGCAGCTCGGGATCGGCGCAGATCGCGCGATCGTTTGCGGCATGTCGCTAGGCAAGGCCGACATGAGCCGGATCGAGAACACCTTGGTAACCGAGCGCGAGCCGATCGAACATTTTGTTCACTTCCGGAGCGAGTAGGTATCCGCAACCCATTGATTTCGGTACACTACGCTCACACGGCTGCAGGTGCGCTGGGCTTGCTCAACGGAGCGAGGTTTCGATGCGGTGCACCAATATCGGACCGGGCAGCATCCAGTTATTTAGACGGCCTGGGTGGTGTAATCCGGGGTTTTTCGGTGCCTGGGGTGGCCGATACTGAAGAGAACGCAGGAGCCACGAGAATCCGTGACCCCGCGGCAAGGATTGCGGAAGAAGATGCCGGTGCCAATATTTGGGAATACGGACTTGATCTCTGCTCACTTTCGTTCGTCCTTGGTTTTGCTGTGCGCGGCGGTGGTGCCATTTGGCGTTTTTGCCGGATTGCCCGGGCCGGCGGCCGCGGCTCAGGAGGAAACGATAGAGCTGCCGCTGGCACGCGACCTAGATGCCCCGATCGCGATGCTACCTGCCCGTCACGCCGTTTCGATTGCGAATACCGTCGAACACGTTCCGGCGATCAAGTCGGAAATTGCCCTGGTCGTTGACCAGGACACGAACGAAATCCTGATGCAGAAAAATCCGGACGAGGTCTCCTCGATAGCCTCAATCACCAAGTTGATGACGGCCATCATCACCCTGGATGCCGGCTTGCCACTGGATGAGCAATTGCAGGTGCGCAGCGAGGACCGCACTACGGCTGGCTGGTCGGGCTCCTCGCTACGTCCGGGGGTGCACCTTACCCGCGCCCAGGCGCTGCATTTGGCCTTGATGTCTTCGGAGAATCACGCTGCGCAATTGCTCGGCCGTACGTATCCGGGTGGCGTCGCGGCCGCGGTTGCGGCGATGAATGCCAAGGCGCACCAGATCGGCATGAACGACTCCATTTTCGCCGACCCCACCGGTCTGTCGCCGCAGAATCGGGCGAGCCCGAATGATCTGGTACGCATGGTCAAGGCTGCTTACGAATACCCGGAAATTCGGGAGTTTTCCATCAGCACTGCGTACGAGCTGCGCATGGGCAAGCATTCCGTGCGTTACCGGAACACGAATCGCCTTACTTCCCATGCCGACTGGCAGATTGGTTTGCAAAAGACGGGGTACATCAATGCTGCCGGCCGTTGCCTGGTAATGCAGACGGTCATCGAAGGGCGCCGCGTCGTGATGGTCCTGCTCGATTCGATCGGGCGCTACTCGCGCTTTGCCGACGCGCAACGTATTCACGACTGGTTGATTGCGCGCGGCCCGGCGGCAGCCAAGGTCAGCCTGGAGTAAGCGCCGCCCGGTTGCGGTTGCGGTTGTCGCGCGGGCGCGCGGCCTATTTCGGCGGTGTATTCGGGTTAGCTTTGCCGTCGTAGCCGAGACTTGTCGAGATCCGCGCTGCCGTTGCCAGCAAATCGTCGATCCATGCATCCTGCATTCGTTCCGAGGGTGCCGAAAGCGAGAGGCCGGCAACAATCATTCCGGAGTCGTCGCGGATCGCCGCGGCAATGCAGCGCACACCGGGCTCCAGTTCCTCATTGTCGCGGGCGAATCCGCGGGCCCGGACCTGCGCGAGTTCGCGGTCGAGCCGGGCCGGGTCGGTAATGCTGTTGCGCGTGTGTCCTGCAAGCCCGGTACGGGTTGCGTACGATCGCACGACCCGCGGATCGTCGTAGGCCAGAAACAGCTTGCCGCTGGAGGTCAGGTGCAGCACCGCGCGCCCACCGATGGCGCGCACCACCTGCATTCCCGAGCGTTCGCTATACGAACGCTCGACATATACGATCTCGTCGCCTTGGCGCACGGAAAGGTTGACGGTCTGACCGGTGCGCCGGTGCAATTCCCGCATCGGCTCGATCGCCGCTTCGCGCACGCTCAAGCGCGCCTTGACCAGATTGCCCAGTTCCAGCAATCGCATGCCCAGCCGGTAGGAACCGGCCTGCTCGCCCCGATCAACGAATCGTCCGACCACCATGTCGTTGAGAATGCGATGCGCGGTAGAAGGGTGCAAAGAGGTCGCCTGAGCCAACTCCTTCAGGCCGACCGAACCCGATCGCGCGGCCAGCACATCGAGCAGGCTCATCATCCGGTCGATGACCTGGATCGCGGTGCGCTCCTTGGACGCCGACGTGGGCGCAAGGCTAGCAGCTGGTTTGCTGGAAACCACGGGCATGTTGCATTGCGATAAATTTCACCACATCGGAGTGTATACCACGATGCGGAAAACTCCGATCGCCCCATCATGCCCGGCGCAAACGCGCCAGCGCCTCCCGGCATTGGCCGATCAGCGCTGGTCCCCGATAGACCAGACCGGTGTAGAGCTGGATCAGGCTGGCGCCGGCCTGGATTTTTTCGACCGCGTCCTGTGCATCAAGAATGCCGCCGACGGCGATAATCGGCAGCGCTCCCTGCAGATGGCTCGAAAGCCGGTGCACGACCTGTGTCGCACGCGCGCGCAATGGGCGCCCCGACAGGCCGCCCACCTCCATGGAATGCGTCAATCCGGCAACGCCGTCGCGCGCAGTCGTCGTATTGGTGGCGATCACCGCGTCGAAGCCATGTGCGAGGAGCGTGTCGGCTATCCGCACGATCTGATCGTCGTCAAGATCAGGGGCGATCTTTATCGCCAGCGGCACCCTGCGGCCGTGCCGCTGCATCAGGCGCTCGCGCTCTGCCTGCAGCGCACCCAGGAGTCCATCGAGCTCGGCCTCGCCTTGCAGCTTGCGCAGGTCCCGGGTATTGGGCGAGGAGATATTGATCGTTACATAGCCCGCGTAGGGGTAGACGGCGTTCAGGCCAATGCGGTAATCGTTCAGTGCTTCCGAAATCGGAGTGGTCGCGCTCTTGCCGATATTTAATCCTAGTATGCCCGTGTAACGCGCGCGCTGGACGTTGGCGACGAACTGCGTGACCCCGGCATTGTTGAAGCCGAGGCGATTGATTAGCGCCTGCGCCCGGGGCAAGCGGAATAGCCGCGGCTTGGGATTGCCTGGCTGCGCACGCGGCGTGACGGTACCGACTTCGATGAATCCAAAGCCGAGCGCGCCCAAGGCATCGATATGCGTGCCGTCCTTGTCCAGGCCAGCGGCCAGGCCCACCGGATTGGGAAAGTCCAGCCCCATGACCCGGACCGGATCGTCGCACAACGGGTTCTGGCACAGGCGGATTGCGCCGATATCGTAGGCGCGCTGCAGACCATTCAACGTAAATTCGTGGATCCGTTCCGGATCCAGTGCGAACAGCAGCGGTCGGGCTAGGCGATACAGCGACGCACAGGCAAAGCCATGCCTCACGCGGTTTCGATGGCGCCGCGCACCCAGCGCCCCTGCCGCAGGGTCTCGACGGGCTGGAACCTGGCCTTGTAGGACATCTTGTTGCTCTCGCGAATCCAATATCCAAGGTAGAGGTACTGCAGCGAGAGGCTCTTGCATTGGGCGATCTGCCAGAGCACGTTGTAGGTTCCAAAGCTCGCGCGCATCTCGTCCGGATCGTAGAACGTGTACACGGAAGACAAACCGTCGCTCAACACGTCGATGATCGAAATCATGCGCAGCGTGCCCAGCGAGTCGCTCGGAGCGTCTGGCGCCAGCGGGTCGCGAAACTCCACTAGGCGCGTGTTGACCTTGGTTTGCAAAAGGAACTGCGAATACTGCTCGCGGCTGTCGTTGTCCATGCCGCCGCCCGAATGGCGCGAGGCTTGGTAGCGCAAATACAAGTCGTAGTGCTCGTGGTCAAAGGCCAGCGAAACGACGCGCGCCTGCAGTGCGTGGTGCAGTTTCCAAGCGCGACGCTGGCTGCGGGTGGTGCGAAATTCGGCTACCGGCACACGCACCGGTACGCACGCCCGGCAACCCTCGCAATTGGGCCGATAGGTAAAGATGCCGCTGCGCCTAAAGCCGGCACGAACGAGCTCGCTGTACACGTCGGCATTGATAAGGTGTGCCGGGGTGGCCACCTGCGACCGGGCTTGTCGGCCCTCCAGATAGCTGCAAGGGTAGGGCGCCGTTGCATAAAACTGCAACGTTGAGAACGGCAACTCCTTGAGATTAGCCACCGGTCAATACTTTTCCAAGAGTCGGTTCAGCCGAGTGTCACGGTACGCGCGCCAATCAACCGGATCCTGGACAACCGATTGGGCAACGTGCGTACAGAAATCGCGCCGCGCCACCTCATGAGCGCCCAGCGAAGCAAGGTGCGGCGTTCTTTGTTGGCAGTCTATCACTGGCACTTGCTCCCGCGACAAAATTGCAATCAACGTCGACAGTGCAATCTTTGAGCCGTCGGGCACCCGGGAGAACATGGACTCGCCGAAAAACATCCTTCCGAGGCTTACCCCGTAGACGGCGCCGATCAGCCGATCGCCTTGCCACAGTTCGACCGAATGTGCTAGGTCGCGGCGGGCAAGCTCGCAATAGGCGGCGATGACGTCCTCGCTGATCCACGTGCCCTCCTGGCGGGCCCGCGGCGCCGCGCAGCAGCGCATCACCGTCTCGAAACCGTGATCCAGGCGCAGATCCTGGTCGGGGTCAGCAGCAATCGCGCGCAGCGTCTTGCGCAAAGATCGTGAAACGTGAAACTGCGCCGTCGACAGCACCATACGCGGGTCCGGACACCACCACAGGACCGGATCACCCTGCGCGTACCAGGGAAAAATCCCCAGCCGATACGAGGCAATCAGCTGCTCGGGCGACAAGGCCGCGGAGGCGGCCAACAGGCCGTTCGGGTGCTCGAGCGCTCTGTCGACCGCAGGAAATGGGGCCCCGTGCTCCAGCCAGGCGATCATTCTTTCCCGGGCAGCGGGCGGGGGGCAAGCTCCCGGGTGTAGGTCCCACAGCTGCCCCGTCGGCGGTCTTCGAAGAACAGGCGCAGGGTCGTGGCGACGGTGCGAAAAGCAATCTCGTCCCAGGGAATTTCGCTCTCCTGAAACAGCTGAACATCGAGGCTTTCCGCGCCCGGTCCGAAATTCCGATCCAGCAGCCGTGCGCGGTAAAAAATGTGGATCTGTTCTACGCCCGGCACGTCGATCATAGAAAACAGGGGGCCAAGCTCGATATGTGCTTTTGCTTCCTCCTCGGTTTCCCGGCATGCACCCTGGCCGGCCGTTTCGCCGAGTTCCATGAAACCGGCCGGAAGAGTCCATGCCCCGTAACGCGGCTCGATTGCCCTGCGGCAAAGCAGCACCTGTTCGCCCCAAACGGGGATGGTGCCGACGACCGGACGCGGATTGACGTAGTGGATCGCGCCGCACGCATCGCAACAGGCCCGCTCGCGCGAATCACCTGGAGGCACGCGACGTGTTATGCCATGGCCGCAGGCAGAACAGAATCGGACATCGGGTCGAATAGTCACTGCGGAAGTGTAGCAACGGCAGCAGACCGCTAGCGCGCCGCGGGTGGCGCTAGCTGGAAAATGCTACTGGACCGGATCCATGCCTTAACCGCGTTGATGGGGGGCACTGCAAAGCCGCGGTACACGCGTCCGCGGAGCGTCAGGAGTTCTGCCTCGCACGCGGCAGGAAGTGCAAAGAATGTGTAAGATAGACCCTCTTCGGAGATGCAAGGTCCGCCGGTTTCCGTGTAGATACCGGGTCTCGCATTGGCCGATCGGGCCCGCTCTGTGCGGTTCGACACCCAATGACGCGGGGTGGAGCAGTCTGGCAGCTCGTCGGGCTCATAACCCGAAGGTCACAGGTTCAAATCCTGTCCCCGCAACCAATTAAAGCAAGGGCCTGCTGCGGTAGGCCCTTCCTTTTTTCGACCCTCGGGTTTTTCACCCCAAGGTCGCAGCGATCCTCCAATTTCAATAGTCGAACAGGCCCGGATGCGCGGTAATTGCGGCTTTTCATGGCCACGCCAATCGTCGTCAGTCGAACCGTGCGAAGCCAGCAGTTGCATGTGGTGGGTATTGGGCACCCCAATCAGGATTGGGGCCTTACCCGAGGACTTCTGGTTATATTCAGCGCTGAAGCGCTTTCCTCCAGGGAAACTGCGCAGTTACAAATTCACGGTCACTCGCCCGGTAGACTTTCGGCAGACGTTGACGTCGATCCGCTGGTGGACCATACCTAAGTCCACGGAACACACGCCCACCTGCATGCTTGTTAGTCACTTTGCAGGTAAGCCGGTGAACACGGCCAAGCCGTGGCTTTCTTGCTCAGCCTGCGCAATTTTTGATTCCCGCACCCAATCGTCAGAGAATTTTGAGTAGCCCGCTATGAACGGCTCCGATCGGAGCGCCCGGAACTCACCGGCAAAGCTCTGCATGAGGCTTCCGTTTCCAAGCGCAGCGCTCTCGACGCGTTGGTCGCGCGAGGAATCTTGCAGCGTGCGGAAGCGAGCAGCTTGCGCCGGAAGAATGCCGTGCGCGTTTCGCGATGGATGGTGAGCTCAGCTCCACATCGCCGGCGGGGCCGCCGAAGCAACGTAGACCCGGGAACCATATCAAAACGCCGCGCTGGTGCCGCACGGTTACCGCTCACGGGTGTTCTGCTTCGGGTTTGTGTTCTACGGGCTCTGCCTTGTGCTCTACCGGCGCGGCCTTGTGTTCCACCGGCTCTGCCTTGTGCTCTACCGGCGCAGCGGCCTTGTGTTCCACC
>OMSW01000280.1:3318-5214 GCA_900290295.1 Burkholderiales bacterium | reverse complement strand
GGCTCTGCCTTGTGCTCTACCGGCGCGGCGGCCTTGTGTTCCACCGGCTCTGCCTTGTGCTCTACCGGCGCGGCGGCCTTGTGTTCCACCGGCGCGCTCATGTTGCCGCCGCCTTTCGCCGCGACGACCCCCGCGCCGGAAAACACGCCCGCTTTCGCCGTCGCAGCGATTGGCGGATTACCGTGGTTCGCGCTGGCGCGTAAGGAGGGATTGCTGCGCGCGAGTTGCACATGCTGCTGCTGGGCCGCTGTCAGGGGTAGGTGCCGCGCGTGCACGGCGGCCAACTCTTCGGCCGTTGGCTGGGCTTGAACGCCGCCACTGCCGCCGTTGTAGCTCACTCGATTGATCGTGACGTTGTTGACGACTGTCTTGTTGTAGACATTGGTGATATTCGTCGCTCCGACGTTCACCACCGAGGTGTTGTAGAAGAGACGATCGCCCTGCCAATAGCCGCCCTGGAAGCCGCTGCCGCCGTACCCGTAGCCGTAATTCACACCGCCATAGAAGCCGACCCGCGCGCCCCAGTAGCCCTCGTTCCATACAAAGGCGCCGTCATTTCTGCCCCAATACCCGGGAGTCCAAAGGAATCCCGGCTGCGGCGCTGGAACCCATGTGCCCGGCACCCAGTAATAGCCCTGTTCGTCGTCGCTCCAGGCCCAATAGCCCGGTGTCCATAGGTAGCCGTTATCGGGAATCGGCGGCTGCTCATAAACCGGAAGCTCCGGGGGCGCCAAATTGACTGAAATAGTGATTCCCACTTGCGCCATGCTCATGGCCGGTAGGATCAATAACAGCAAAGCCGGTAGTGCCGACAGCCGCCAGTTCTTAAACATGGTTTTCTACCCTGAAGATTGCAGCAAGAGAAATCGAGAGTTACTCGCCAACGCACAGGCGCAAAACGGGGGGCGCCTTTGCTCCATGCTATTCATACCAATGTTAAGTAAGGGTCGTCTGTTCGCGAACGCACAGAGGGCGATGGACAAAAAAGGCTAACGTAAACAAAGTTCCCGTCTCCGAGGACTCGTGTGACAGCAAGCTGTGGGTGCGGTCGGTCGCGCGCACGGCGAGCCCGAGGAAAAGCGCGGACAGTATCGACGATAGACCCAGCGGTAGCGCATAGGCATACAAGAGCACGCAGCAACAAACATTGCCGATGGTGAGCACCGCGGCGCGGGCGCGCGTAATGAACGCGTACAGCCGCAGTAAACCGGCTGCGAACGCCCCAAGCAGGAACGAACCTAACAATTGGAACAAAGCCTGTAGCGCAACGCTTAGTTGTACATGCACCACCGCAAGGTAGCCGGCAAAGAGCAGCTGCATTGCGAGCACGGCATAAACGCTCGACAGCGTGCTGAAGAGTAACGCTCGCTGCCACACTTGGCCGCGCGCCCTCATGGTCTTGCTCACGCTCATGACGACGATCGGCGATGCAGCCATGCAGATGACGCCGACAAATATGCACTCGACCGGGGGTAACCCGAAACCGTATGTCAGCACTGCGAAGGTCGCGCGGAACGTCACCCCCGTTTCTCCAACGCTCGCTGCCAGCAGCCACGGGTTACGCCGAATCCAGGCGAGGGGCACGCGCTGTCCTACTTCAAACAGCAAAACCTTCGCGAGCGCCTCTAGTAGCGCACTTGGGAGCGGTACCAACGCCGTAGGCTCGTTGCTGTTGCGGACCCAGCCTGCGACCGCGCCGGCAAGCACCAACGCCGTGATGCGCGGAATCCTGACTACGCGAACCGCTGCTTCAGACAGCAGCACTGCGCCGAGAAAAAGCAGTGCCGTCACCGAAAGTGGAGTCAGGAGCGCGGCCTTGAGAATCGACAGCAGGGACTCTGATTCCAAGATAATTGACTTCTTCGCGAACGCGCATCGATGTTCGAAAAATCCCGT
>OMSW01000280.1:0-3308 GCA_900290295.1 Burkholderiales bacterium | reverse complement strand
CAGTACAAGCCACCATCGTGCCGCTGCGCTCATTTAGTGAGCCACATATGTGCCTGAAGTAAGTTGGGATGGTCGTTGGCAAGCGCTTTAAGTGGTTGATTGTTCAACAAATTACATCATCGAAATTTGCCTCATAACCCGAAGGTCACAGGTTCAAATCCTTTCCCCGCAACCAACAAAACCAAGGGCTCGCAGATATGTGGGCCCTTGCTTTTTTCAGGCCTGCGGCGTCTTTTTGCCGTAGCTTTCCAACTCTACGCACAGGCATCCCGCGTAGGGCGCCAGGTGATCGGTCGCTAAGTGCGCCTAGCGACGCACCAGTTCAGGGATCTCCTAACCCCCCACCTCTTGCGAGGCAAATAGCAGTGTGCCGCTTTGCATGTGCCGGCTTGCGCATCTTCGCCCCAGATCGCTCCAGCAAAATCCGCGCATTCCAGCCCTCTCCAAGGCGGCATACCAGGCTTTCGTGCTCACCTCTACCAGCGGCTTACCTTGACAGCTAAACACATGCGCAACATGCTTTCCGACCTGCTTGCGGATGAGCAACACCGCTTCCGCATTGAGCGGCACCGGGATTGCCCTTCGCGCCTTGGCCTGGTCGGGATGAATCCACGCCCGCCGGTGCACCAAGTCCACTTGCGACTATTGCAGACCCGTGACGTTTGCCTTCCTCAAACTGGTTGCTATGGAAAACGCCGCCATGTTCGCCATACGCTCCGGCAACTCGGCCCATAGTCGGCGCCTCTGCTTGCGTCAGCTGATCGTTGTTGAGCGACGGGTCACGCATCAGAAGCGTCGTGATTCCCGGATTCCTGCCGAAGGTATAGAGTGTTCCGAAACGCCGTGTGCACCTGTGGCGGGGTCCTGACAGGATGCACTCTTGCTCGAATATCGCTGCCGACACCAAGACGAGGTCCGCGCTAGGCGCTGGCGCGTACTGCCAGCGGCAACCCGAAGTTTTGAGCTTTGCGCCATGAGAGCGGGTACATGATGAAGATCCTGGCAATTTCGGGCAGTCTGCGCGCTAAGTCCTACAACACCTCGCTGTTGCGCGCGGCACAATCGCTCGCGGAACCAGACACCACGATTATCGTTATCACGGTCCACGGCATTCCGCTCTACGACGGCGACCTCGAACAGAGGGAGGGTATTCCGCAAAGCGTCAATGATCTCAAGGCGCGGATCATCGCCAGCGATGGCTTGATCCTTGCCACGCCGGAATACAACAACGGCATTCCTGGCGTCTTCAAGAATGCGATCGACTGGTTATCCAGGCCGGCCGCGGATATACCGAGGGTGTTCGGCAACCGGCCGGTCGCCGTGATCGGCGCCTCTCCAGGCGGTTTCGGCACGATTCTGGCCCAGAACGGCTGGCTGCCGGTGCTACGAACGTTAGGCGCACGTCAATGGGCTGGAGGGCGCCTCCTGGTATCAAGAGCAAACCAGGTATTCGACGAACACGGTGCGATGACGGACGAGCTTGCGCGTAAGCAACTGCTCGAATTTGTGCGTGGATTCGCCCAGTTCGTCCGATCCGGGCGGGTTGGTTGAGCCGGACTACGGCGCACGCAGGAATTCGATCATGGCGGTACTGACTGCGTCTGACCGCCTGGATGCAGATCTCCAGGGTGGATTCGACTGGGGCTACTCTTGACCAAACGTTTGCGAAAAATATCGATCGCCAAACTGGAGCTCCTTAGCGCGGACAAGATGTGAGCCACGCAAGGCTTTCGTTTAGCTGTCTCCGCTGCTCGCGCCCTTCTTTCGCCCAAGTGAACGAATCTCTGTAGGCGACGAGTCCCCCAAAATGACCGTACCGCCCGCGCTCCACGGGGCACTTTGATAATCAAAGCCCGCGGTAATGCGCGGCTTGACCACCTCGAAGAAAGGCGACACGTCGAAATCGCGGGGCACGTACAGGCTGTAATGTCGAATGCGCCACAACTCGCGCTCCTGGTCTTCCTGACCCGAGTCGGCATCGTGCCGCCGCGAAATTATGGGCAAGATCGGGTAACGGACAGCACCAAATGCCTGTGCAATCAGTGTTGAACAGATCGCCCGTGTTGGGTCACCACTGCCAATAGTCAATACGCGGCGCCGCAGACGTACTGGCACAGGAGTTGGCAGAAGGTAGCGCGCCAAGTCGAACACGTTCTTCAGGTCGTACTGATATCCAAGGCGCTGGATTAGGTATTGAATCACACGTTCGCGGTCCGAAGCGGTCAGATTCACCGGGCGACAAATGCGCACGCGAAATCCCCTGTAACGCGCAACGGAAACGGCACGAACGCCTTCGAGCACGTCAGCCTCGATCAGCATTGCTGGATCGTCGTAGATGAATTTCAGCTCAGGACGTGGGCCAACGAATAGCGCGGCATGTGTCCACATGGACTGCGTCAGATACTTGATCGCCGCGCTCATGCGCGTATTGCCTTCGACAAGCAGCACGTCGCCCGGCGCCAGCGTATTTGCCACGAGCCTGGCGTCCGCAACACTACCGCCAGGATTGCAAATCGGCTTGGAGAGGTACCTTGCGATCGACCGTCCGACGAAATGGAACATCGTTTCCTCTCTCGGATCCAGCGCTACCGCAAATATTATCCACCCCACTGCCGGAAGGTAAAAGACAGTCCTTTGTGGGTGCCCGCACCGGGCTCAAATAGCATCACGACGGCTGCCGCTGGACCAGCGAAACTGGCTCGCGACGGATTGCGCGGTTGATTCGCAACCCTGCGATTCTCCTTTGCAGCTTGGGAAGCTGCCCGTCTACCACTGAACTACACGCCGCGCAGGACTGCCGTTTCTACGCGATGGTGCACTGCACCGGGGCGCACGGGCAATCGTCGTTGGAACAAAGCGCCACGCTCGGACAGAATCCTAGGACACGTCGCAACGATCGACCTCGGCCGATGGACTCCCCAATGGATACATTGGAGGACTGCGCAAGTGAGACCCGTTGAACGAGAACGTGCCTTTTCCGAGCTCCTCGGCAAAAGATGAGGCGGGTCGACTTAGCGTCCCGGTGGAGGAGGACTGCGGTGGCATAACGAGACGTGCAACGCTGCCGATCTGTGGGCTTTCGCCTGATCTAGAGTGTGCACCGGCCAGTCGTTTTCCACATGACTATCGGATCACCAGCGCAGGACGGATGGTCGACTCCCGCTTCCTCGCCTGGCGTGCCACGTCGGCGACCAGCGCCCTGAATCTGCTACAGGCCCTTAAGGTCCGGATTGCGGCGGACCAGAACCTTGCTCGCGCCGAGCGTCCGGCACCGGCCGCGAACTCCAATGGGTTGGTGGTCAGGTGCC
>OMSW01000288.1:17938-27107 GCA_900290295.1 Burkholderiales bacterium | reverse complement strand
ACCTGTCATGCCGCCATCGTGGCGCGCGAGTTGGGCATCCCGGCCGTGGTCGGGGCGGACAACGCGACGTCCACGCTCCGGGCTGGTGAAACCGTAACCGTGTCCTGCGCTGAGGGAGACATCGGCAAGGTGTACCGCGGAGCGATCCCATTTGAGGTGCAGCGCACCAACCTGGAAGACCTGCGCCGGCCCGCAACTCACATCATGATCAACTTGGGAAATCCGGACCTTGCCTTCAAGACCAGCTTTCTGCCCAACGACGGCGTTGGTTTGGCGCGCATGGAGTTCATTATCAGCGAGGTCATCAAGGTCCACCCGATGGCGCTGGTGCATCCCGACAAGGTTCAGGATGCCGGGGAGCGCGCGGTGATCGACCGGATGTGCGCCGGTTTTGCCAAGCCGACCGACTTTTTTATCCAGCGTCTAGCAGAAGGAGTCGGCACGATTGCCGCGGCCTTTTATCCCAAGCCGGTAGTCGTGCGCATGTCCGACTTCAAAAGCAACGAGTACGCCTCGCTTATCGGAGGAAAGTGGTTCGAGCCGAGCGAGCCCAACCCAATGCTGGGCTTTCGGGGTGCCTCGCGCTACGCCCATCCGGCCTACGCGGACGGATTCGCTCTTGAATGCGCCGCCATGCTGCGAGCGCGCGAGGTCATGGGTCTGACCAATATCAAGCTCATGATTCCGTTTTGCCGGCGCATCGCGGAAGCAGAGAAGGTTCTGCAGACCATGGGCAAGCTGGGTCTGGTGCGTGGCAAGAACGGCCTGGAAATCTACGTCATGTGCGAAATCCCGAACAACGTGATTCAGATCGATGCCTTTGCCAGGCACTTCGACGGTTTTTCTATCGGATCCAATGATCTCACTCAGCTGACCCTCGGAGTCGATCGGGACTCGGAGATCGTGGCGTTCGACTACGACGAGCGCGATGAGGGGATCAAGCAGATGATCCGGCTCGCGGTAGAGGGCTGCAAGCGCAACCATCGCCACTCAGGGATCTGCGGTCAGGCGCCGTCGGATTATCCCGAAATGGCCCAATTCCTGGTCGATATCGGCATCGACTCCATGAGCCTGAACCCGGACGCGGTGCTCAAGACCACGCTCAATGTGCTGGACATGGAGCGACGCTTGGGCCGGCCGCCGCGGTCCTGAGCCACGCGCTGGCCCAGCTCGTGGGCTTCACCCGGCAGCGCATCCGCGCCGACCAGCGAGGGCATTGCGATGCCGGCATTGACGCCGGTCGTGCGTGACGCCGCCATACGGTGGAAATTGGTTCCGCGGCGCGGTTCGTTGTTTCTCGCCGCTGGGCAATTCCACGGCCCGATCGATTCGCGGCCGACCTATCTGCGGGTCTCGTCCAAACGTTTCCTTCGGGAGCCTGACGCTGGGCGTGCGCTAGCGTGGTCGGCGCTATCGCACATAGGCTTCGGCGGCGTAGCGGCGCATCATGCGATGGCTGTTGAAGTACGCGCCGTTTCTGCTTATTGCGCCTTTCATCAGGCGGATCCATTCGCTGTTGACCTCCACCGACCGGTAATACAGCGGCAGCACCGTATGTTCGAGCTTTTCATACAGCGATCGAGCGTCTGCATCGGCATCATTGCCATTGCCATCGCCGATGGACCAACCCGTGACGTGCTCGATGCAGCCCTCGATCCACCAACCGTCGAGAACGGACAGACTGGGCACACCGTTTAGCGCCGCCTTCATGCCGCTGGTTCCCGACGCCTCCAGCGGAGGTAGCGGGGTGTTCAGCCACACGTCCGCGCCCGCGGTGAGTAAATGTGCAAGCGCCATGTCGTAGTCGGACAGATAGGCGATGCAAACCGATCCGGCGAGCGAGCGCGCCTGCGCCACCAACTGCTCGATGAGTTTCTTGCCTTCTGCGTCCCGGGGATGGGCCTTACCCGCGAGCACGATTTGGAATGGCTGATCGCGGGCAATTGCCTGCAGGCGCGCCGTGTCGGAGAACAACAGCTGCGGGCGCTTATACGCGGTCATGCGCCGCGCAAACCCCAGGATGGGAAGGCGCGGGTCGAGCGCTAGGCCGCAGCGATCGCGCACCGCATCGATCAGCCGCTGCTTGGCCATCAGATGTGCCTGCCAAATCTCCGCATCCGGGATGCAGCAATCTGCGCGTCCGAGCAATTCGGCCTCGTAACGCCAACCCGGAAGATAGCGGTCGTAGAGACCTCCAAACGCCTCGTCGGTCCAGGTATCTGGATGCACACCGTTGGTGATGGCATGCACGCGAAAGCCGGGATACATTTTCGCGGCAACTTCGGCGTGGCGCTTGGCTACCCCATTGACGTATTCGCTCAAGTTCAATGCGAGGCTTGTCATGTTCAGGCAATCTTCACCGGCCAGGCGGTGCAGCAGGGGCCGATCAACCAGGCGCTGTTGCGCCGGGTTCTCGGGATGGGCGTCGACCGACGGCCCGCCCGCTGGGGAATCCGGTTCATACCCGATGGAGCCTGCGGAGATTGACTTGACCAAGTCGTAACCGAAGCGGTCGCGACCGGCCTGCACCGGCGTGTGCGTGGTGAAGCAGCACAATTCGCGCACACGCGGGATGTCGTACACCGATTCCCCGGGCTGCAATCCCTCTGGCGCGTAGCTGTAGCTGCGTAGCAGCTCCAGTCCGAGCAAAGAAGAGTGGCCCTCGTTCATATGGTACTGCCGGATCTCGAATCCCAGCGCCCGCAGCAGCCGCACACCACCGATGCCAAGCACCATCTCCTGCTTGAGCCGGTAGGCATCGTCCCCGCCGTACAGGTAATGGGTTATTAGACGATCCTCGGGATCGTTGTCCTCGACGTCGGTGTCCAGGAGAAGCACCGGCTGCCGAGTACCGGTCTGTCCTTGGACCACGTACATCCAGACTCCGATCCATACCCGCCGATCTTCCATCGCGATTGCGACCTTGGCGCCGAGCGAACGCGCCCAGCGCGCCGGATCCCAGTGTGCGGGGTGCTCGACTTGACGACCCTGCTCGTCGATCTCCTGGCGAAAGTAACCGGCACGGCTGACCAAGGTTACCCCGACAAAAGGCAATCCCAGATCCGCCGCCGAGCGCATGGTATCGCCCGCCAGTATCCCCAAGCCGCCGGCATACGTCGGAATCTCGCTGCGCAGTGCCACTTCCATGGAGAAGTAGGCGATCCGCGGTTCATGAAGAAATTCCTCAATTGATTCCACGGTTGCATTCTTTCGCGCCGAGTTCTCCGGTCCACAGCCGCACCGTCCGCCGGTGCCTTGATGCATATCGTAGCCGGAGAATGGCAGATCAAGCAGCGGTGACAGGGTCAGACTACTGTGGTACCCGCTTGCAGGGGATTATCGAGTCTAGTAATCTGGTTCGAGTTGTGAGGCTGCCGAACCCATGAAAAATCTCTCAGATGAGCAATTACGCGGCATCGGCCTAGTAGCGGTTCTCTGGAACGAGATAATTTTTTCCACCGACTGCGCTCTGTACAGCGGCTTGGGGCTGCCGCGGGGAACGTGGATCGACATCGTGGGACAGATCCCCGAGACAACGAAGGGTGAGCTCTTGCAAAAGGCGGCGAGCGATTTGCGCCTGCCGTCCGAACTTCGCTCGGCAATCGACGCAAGCGTGCGCACGATGGGGCAGCTCAAGAAGCACCGTGACGCAGTCGTGCACTCGACGCCCTTCAATGTAACCCCCGGTCTGGGCCACGTGATCAGTCGCGGGCAGGCCTTTGAAATCCTGGGCGCGCCCGAAGCGCTCGAGAGCCTGATTCAGCATCTACAGGCATTGCAAAAGGAAATCGAGATCATCGGCACGCTTTTCGACCAATTGCGGGGCGCGCTCGCGGCGCAGTCGCGAGGTGCCCAGCTTGCCGACGGCGCGCAGCGCGGTGGAGTGGAATTCGCGGAAATTCTTGCGCAGCTACGTAGCCAGCAATGCGCAAGGGGAGCACTGCCGCACCTCGTAACGCTCCCGCAATAGCCCCGTCAATCGTTTTTGACCGAGAAGAAGATCCGATCGGACGGGGTCTTCGCCAAATTGCGTTGCCTTCCTCAAATTCGCGCTCGGCGGCCGGACGTACGCGGATCCGTGGCGCTTGCGCCGGCGCTTGGCATGCCTATTTCCGCAGGGCTAGCCCAGGGCGCGAGGCCAGGGTGCCTCTGGCTCGTGTTTTGGCAGCGCGCTCCGTTTGGATCCGGACGATTTGTAGTAGTCCCCGGCGATCGCCGGCCGCCGTGTGATACTTGCACATTTTGTGTGGTCGGGCGGTGGCAAGAATTGCCTGGCAACATCGCGGCTTTCTTGCCCGGCCCAGTGCTTTTTGTACCCGGATCTTGAAAATCAGGGCGATTTGCATGTGAGCTTTGAGCTCGCTGACAGATCGTGGAAGCTCAGCTGCAGCGATGGAACTCGCAGCCCGAATCGGTACTCGGTGAATGCGGGTGACCAGGCGGCGGTTTTGGACTGCAGGGTCAAGGCGCGGGCCCGTTGCGGCCTGGATCCGCAGGCCAAGGTGCATACCTGCTACGAAGCCGGCCGCGACGGCTGGTGGCGACCCCACGAGCGCCGCCTCACTGATTCGAGAATCACAAGGGGCTTGACAAAAGTCGTCAGAGAAGCCGCCGTTCAAATGTACGGTCTGCCGAGTCGGTGAAGGACAACTCCTGGCCGAAAGCGCCGCCGATCATTAGATTTCAATCGAAAATTCGCCATGTCCGGTTCCGGTACCGTCGAAATTCCGGAGTCGACCCCTTACCGTCGTTCCGACTCGGCAGGGCCGATGTCAGTAAGCCAGCGGGAGCAGCCGGCCGTGGTCAAGCGTTGAATTGACGTTGCCGGACAGCAGTCGCCCGGCGGGCAGGACGACGGAAACGTCAACCTGCCTGCCTCGTTTGCGTCGGGGACAGGCGCTGCAGCGCTCGCTGCACGCGTAACACAGTGGCGTCCCCCGACACCGGCTTAACCTTGAAATGGAGCTTGCGCGCCAGTGCGAGCATGGGAGTGTTTTCGGCGATCACCAAACCTTCCATCGTGTCGTAGCCATCGCGCCGGGCGCGGCGCACCAGGCTCGCCAGCAACCGAGTGGCGAGCCCGCGGCGGCGCCAGTCTTCGGCCACGGTGACCGCAAACTCGCAAGTCTTGTCACCGCTGTCTTCCGCGCGCACGTACTGCGCCGCACCCACGATGTCGATGCCGTCGGCCGCTGGTGTCGTGGCCACGAACACGAAATCGCGTCCGGGCCGCGGGTGCACGCCGCGTTCGAGTGCCGCGTCATCGAGGTGCTCCTTGTGCTGCATGAAGCGGTAATAGCGCGATTCGCCCGACAGACGCTCGAAGGCCCGAACGATCTCAGCCTTGTCCGCCTCGACAATCGCGCGTAGCGTCACCTCGCGGCCATCGCGTAGGGTAACGCGGCGCGGACGATATGGTGACGGCATCGTCGCCACACGCACACTAGGCGGAGGCGACCGGCGGCTACGCCGCATTTGCCATTGCGACGGCATCGCGCAATTTTCGCCGCAGGATCTTGCCGATGTTGGACTTCGGCAGGGGCTCGCTGCGGAACTCGACGATCCTGGGCATCTTGTAGCCGGTCAGGTGTTGTCGGCAATGTTCGAGCAGGTCCTGTTCGGTGAGCGCCGCATCCTTCTTCACAACGACGATCTTGACGACCTCGCCGGACTTCTCATCCGGTGCGCCTATCGCCGCGACCTCGGCCACGCCCGGATGCAGCGCAACGACGTCTTCGATCTGGTTCGGGAAGACCTTGAAGCCGGAGACGACGATCATGTCCTTCTTGCGGTCCGTGATCCTGAAATAGCCGCGTTCATCCATATACCCCAGATCGCCAGTGCGAAACCAGCCCTCGCCGGTGAACGCCTTCTCGGTCTCGTCGGGGCGGTTCCAGTAGCGCGGCATGACCTGCGGGCCGCGCACGCAGATCTCTCCGACCTCGCCGACCGCGAGGTCGTTGTTTCCATCGTCGAGAATCGCGACCTCCGTCGACGGAACCGGGATGCCGATCGCTCCGGTCCACTCCTCGATGTCTAGCGGGTTGGAAATCACCACCGGCGAGGTCTCGGTCAGGCCGTAGCCTTCGATGATGGTCACGCCGGTGCGCTGCTTCCAGCGTTCGGCCACGACGCGCTGGACGGCCATGCCCCCGGCGCTGGTGAGCTTCAGGGCACTCGTGTCCACGTCTGCGAATTCGGGCGCATCGAGCAGCGCGCGGTACAGCGTGTTGACGCCGATGATGATCGTGAAGGGGTATTTCTTCAGGTCGTGGATGTAGGCATGCATGTCCCTCGGGTCCGTCACCAGGACTGTGTGCGCGCCGAGCTTCATGAACACGAGACTGGAGGTCAGCGCGTAGATGTGATACAGCGGCAACGGACAGACGAACACCTCCTTGCCATCCACTAGGTCACGCGCCATCCACGCCGCCATCTGCTGCACGTTCGCCACTAGGTTGCCGTGCGTCAACACGGCGCCCTTGGCCACTCCAGTCGTGCCGCCGGTGTACTGCAACATGGCCGTGTCGTCGTGGCTCAGCGGCACGTCCTCCACTTCCTGCCCATGCCCCAGGCGCAACGCCGCGTTGAATTCCGTTGCGCCCGCAATCCTCCATGCGGGCACCATGTGCTTTACGTACTTCACCACCACGTTGGTGAGAAGCTCCATGACCACCGGAAACATATCACCGACCTCGGTCGTGATGACCGCCAGGTTCAGCGTCGGGTTCCTTTCCAGCACCTCCTGCAGCGTGTGGGCGAAGTTCTCCAGCACCACGATGGCCACGGCGCCGGAGTCCTTGAGCTGGTGCTCCAGCTCGGGCACGGTGTACTGCGGATTGACGTTGACCACCACCAACCCGGCCCGCAGCACGCCGAACAGGGCCACCGGATACTGCAGCAGGTTGGGCGTCATGATCGCCACCCGGTCGCCCTTGCGTAGCCCCAGCGACTTTTGCAGGTAGGCGGCAAAGTCGCGGCTCGATCGGTCGAGTTCGGTATAGGTCATCGATGCCCCCATGTTGCTGTAGGCGGGCAATTCGGCGAAGCGATGGCAGCTGCGGACCAGCACATCCTTTAGCGAGGCGAACTCACGCACGTCGACCTCAGCCGGTATCCCGGACGGGTAGTGACTCAACCAAATTCGCTCCATGTCGACCTCCCGTTCGCCTTTCGGTTCGCCCACATTTTTACGGCGCCCATGCCCGCGACGGCGAGCAGGATGGTGCCGACCGCGATCGCTTGGCGTCGAGGTTGAGAGTCGCCGCCGTATCGGTATGCGACGTAGATTCCCACGGCCAGCGCGATCAGCGGGGCGACGAAAAAGCCGATCAACGTCGGGCCAACAATCTGCATCATGGGCGCTTCCTGCGTCTACTCATCATCCGCCCCCGGTTCCCGTTCCCAGAGCGCGCAGCCGCTCATTGTGGACCCGGCACCGCAGATCGCCCATACCCCGTGTACTAGCCTACGCCCTCAGCGTCGCGCTTCTTGCCACCGCGGGTGGCTCTACCGGGCGGTTGTCCATGCGAGTTTGGAGCGAAATTAGACCGACGGGGGACTGGGGCAGATAATTGATGGTTGCGGCACCCGGTTGCAAACGCGGGCCGTTTTCCGCAGGCGAAAGCGCATGTGTCCGTCGATGGGGATGATATGACTCGCCTTTCCTACTTTTCCGATCTTTCTCCCTGAACGGAAAAAAAACGGGCCGCTCCCGGATTGGAAGCGGCCCGCGCGTTTCACGATCGAACCATTGAGTTTACTTGCTCATATCGATGACGATGCCCTTCGCCTTCAATTCCGGGATCAACTTTTGCAGCGCGCGGAATTTATCAATTCCGAGACCCTCAAACACCTCGGATTGCAGCGGGCGCGGCGGATACTGTTTGAAGGTGTCGATTACATGCTTCATTTCCACACTGAAGAAGGGAATGGTCCAGGTGTTCTCGCACCCCGGTGCCATGAAGACGTCGAAGCGCTCCTCAGGATCTTCCCAGAGGTTGTAGATCGCGGGCACGACAGCGGCTTGCTTGCCTGGGCCCCGCCAGCCCAGTTCCGGGGACGGCGCCCGTTCGATGTGGCGGGGGCTGGATACGTGATCATGGCAGCCGGACTGAGGGCCACCGCGAAAGCCGTGGAACACCCACCGGAGCCTACCTTCGGCGCGCCAGTCCTCGACCCGACCGCTTCCCGGCGGTACGAGCTGTGCAGTAGGGAGGTTTGCAAAATCGCGCGTAGGATATACAATGTTCTTGTGTATATCCTACGCTCCGGGAGGGTGTCATGCAGGTCGCAAAGTGGGGCAACAGTTTGGCCGTACGCCTGCCCGCCGCTGTCGTCGAGGCCCTAACACTAAAGCAAGGCGACGATATTGAAATCCACGTCACCGGCGCGCGCACGTTCGAGGTTGCAAGGCGTCCGCAAGCTCGCGAATTGTTGATGCGATTGCGAAAATTCCGTGGGCGGCTCCCCGCTGACTTCAAGTTTGACCGCCTTGAAGCCCATGAGCGCGGTTGAGCAGTTCTTCGACACCAACGTTCTTTTATATTTGCTCTCGGGCGACGACATCAGGGCGGATCGCGCGGAACACGAGTTGAGTGCTGGCGGTGTCATCAGCGTCCAAGTGCTAAACGAGTTCGCATCGGTCGCTTGGCGCAAGCTCGGGATGCCGATGGCAGAAGTCCGTGAAATACTTGCGACGGTCCGAACCGTCTGCACAATCGTGCCGATCAGCGAGGAGACCCACGATGTGGGCTTGCAGATCGCCGAGAAATATCGGCTCTCGGTCTACGATGCGATGATTGTTGCGGCTGCGCTGCTTGCCGGATGCAAAACGCTATTGTCTGAAGACATGCGGCATGGCCAAATTCTCCAAGGATGCTTGGAGGTTCGAAACCCATTTCGCTGAGCCAACGCCAATGTAGAAGTGCGACCACAGCTCGACATCCAAGGGGCGCGCTGAAATTTCCCCGTAACGGTCATCAACAGCGCATGGAGGACGCGAAGTTGGAGTTGAAGTTCCGCACCACTACCATGGGATCCGTTTACAGTAGACTGATTCGCTGCAAATCCCAGCCTATGCCGGATGGCATGTGATACTCGGCATATTTGGCGAACGAGCGCGGGCAATGAAATTGGTGCCCGGATTTGCGTTTTTGGCGCCCAGTTT
>OMSW01000288.1:7497-17928 GCA_900290295.1 Burkholderiales bacterium | reverse complement strand
CCATCATCCCGCGCGTATCGCGCTAGGGTTTCCTGGAGCGCCGCGACGACCTCAGGCTTGCGTTTTTCGCCTTCCTGTCCGGCCAGACGGATGATCTCGCCGGCGGGGCCCAGTGCCACGGCAAATTCGATGGCTTCCGCCAGATCCCTGCCTATGCAAATGTCGGCGTCGAAGCGCTCAAAGGCGATGCGGTCGTAGCCCGCGCTGCAGAGCAGGGAATTCACCGTGTCCGGGCCTGCCATCGAAAATGGCCCTGGCCCGCAATGCACCTGATCCGTGTCGTCGTGGGATTCGACCGGGACAATATCCCGGACACGGAGCTCTGCGTCGTGGAGCCACGGGTTATCTTCGCGACGGCGCCAGACAATCATGATCAGTCCGCCACCGGGCTTGAGCGCCTTCCGAATATTGCGCATAGCGGCGCCATGCATCATGAAGAACAACGTCCCGAAGCGAGAGAACGCGAAGTCGTAGGGTCCGCGCAGGTCGTCCGTTTGTACGTCTGCCTCGAAGAACGAGACATTGCCTATGCCGGCACGGCGGGATTCCTGTGCGGCGACCGCAGCTCCACTGAGACGCGTTGCGCGTCGAGCGGCTCGAAAAAGAAGACGGTCCGCCTTTGGGTTTCGTTGGCGAGGCTCGAACCGATCCTTCCCGATGTGGCTATCCGAAAACTGCTAGCGACTGTCCGCCTTGCCGAAGTGCCACGGACTCTAGTGGGTCGACAGCTGAATCGTCGCCGCAAGCAGCTTCGCGCACCCTCACTGCAGCAATAGGTATGGGGCTGCTCCGCCTTAGAGGTTGACGAGCGTCGCGAGAAGGTGCGCCAGCGCATCGGCCCTCGCCACCGCCAATGACTTAGAGACGCTGAAGGAGCGCAGGCGGGATCGAGATCGCTTCTCGCACGGCTATTGACATCCTATGCAATGGATCTACAATGTAGATACGTTGAATAGGGAGAACGAAGGTGCAGGTCGAAGTGGTGAAGTGGGGCAACAGCAGCGCTGTGCGACTGCCTTCGGCCGTGCTGAAGGAGCTCCAGGTGGTGCTGGGCGACCGCCTGGAGCTAAAGACGGAGGACGGCAAGATTGTTTTGGAGCTCGCTCGGAGTAAATATCGGCTTGAAGACATGCTTGCCGCCATCACGAAAGAGAACCGGCACCTGCCGGCGGATTTCGGCGCCCCCGTAGGGCGCGAAGCGTGGTGAGTCGCAAGGCGGTGGCACCTGACCAGGGTGATCTCGTATGGCTTGAACATGACCCGCAGACCGGGCACGAGCAGGCAGGACGCCGGCCGGCTTTAGTTCTGTCGCCAAGGGCATACAACGCAGCTACAGGCCTGATGCTGTGCTGCCCGGTTACCCAGCAGGTCAAGGGCTATCCCTTCGAGGTCAAACTGATTGGCGTGAAGGGTGTGCAAGGCGTTATTTTGTCCGACCAGGTGCGCAGTCTCGATTGGGAGGCTCGCAGCGCCGAAAGGGCCGGGCGGGCGGCCGATGATGTCTTAGCGGACGTTGTGGCCAAGCTGAAGGTGTTGCTACCGACGCGGTGAACTATGTCCCCAAGGGGACGTATCGGTCGCCGTCTGATCCTTTTGGATTGCAGGCGATCGTCAGTTGGGTCCGTTGCCGTGGGGCCACGAAAATGCTCTTGTCGGCCGATAGGCGACGGACCAGACCCGACTGTGAGCAGCTGGCGTGTGATACTTGCGATATTGGGTGAATGAGAGCGAACAAGAACGCTGGTTCAAAGTTTTGAACCCTTGGGGCGCCGTGCGGTGTCGTGCCCTGACGCAAAAAATCGGTGGTTTTGGTGGGGATAGTCGGAAAGGCGGATGTCAATCGTGCGTGCAACACAAACAATTGTTGAGCTTCGTGAACGCTTGCAGCGCTATCGTTGGTGCCTCTGAGAGGACTTCGACAGCCAACAATATCAATTAGTTATACGCATTTGGTGTCCGATGGTGCCCAGGAGAGGACTCGAACCTCCACACCTTGCGGCACTAGAACCTGAATCTAGCGCGTCTACCAATTTCGCCACCTGGGCAGGACAGCGGAGGGCGAATTCTAAGTCGAGGCTCCTGGTTGTCAAATGGCGCGAAATAAGCCCGAATCGAGCGATGGCGCGAATAGTGTCCACGCGGCAGACCCACGGCAGGCGGTGCTGGACGCGCTGACGCGCGCCGGCACGCCGCTGCGACCGGAGGAATTGGCCGCTTTGCTGCCGGCCACGCCCGAGCAACATGTCGATCTCGAGCGCACGCTGGCCGAACTCGAGCGAAACGGGCAGGTGGTCCGCAACCGTGCCGGCTTGCTGCTGATTGCCGCGCGCGCGAACCTCGTCTCCGGTCAGGTCCAGGGCCATCGCGATGGCTTCGGCTTCCTGATTCGCGACGACCGCGGGCCCGATGTCGTGCTCTCCGAGTCGGAGATGAGCAAGGTCGTGCACGGCGACCGGGCCTTGGTGCGCGTAAGCGGGACGGATCGTCGCGGGCGACCGGAAGGCGAAATCGTCGATGTCATCGAGCGGCGCACGGACCGCCTGGTCGGGCGCCTGCTCAACGAGCGTGGCGTAAGCGTGGTCGTTCCCGAAGACCAGCGCATACGGCACGACATCCTGGTACCCCCGCAGGCCTGCGGCGGGGCGCACGACGGGCAGGTCGTGGTGGTCCAGATCGTGCAGCAACCCCAGCGCAACATGCAGGCCGTGGGACGCGTCGTCGAGGTGCTCGGGGAAATCGATGACCCGGGCATGGAAATTGAAATCGCGGTCCGCAAGTTTGCCGTGCCGCATGAATTTCCGGAGGACGTGCTTGCCGCCGCCAAGTCGCTGCCATCGGAGGTGCGCAAGGCCGATCTGCGCGGCCGCATCGACCTGCGCGACATCGACCTGGTGACCATCGACAGCGAGGACGCGCGCGATTTCGACGATGCGGTCTACTGCGAAGCCGACGGGCGCCGGGGATGGCGCCTGATCGTCGCCATCGCCGATGTCGACCACTACGTGGCCCCGGGTACGAGCCTGGACCGCGAAGCGCAGAACCGCTCGACCTCGGTGTATTTCCCGCGCCGGGTAATCCCGATGCTGCCGGAGGAGCTCTCCAACGGCTTGTGCTCGCTCAAGGCCGATGTCGATCGCCTGGTGATGGTGTGCGATATGACGGTCAATAAGGATGGCGCGGTGCGCGGCTACCAGTTCTATCGTGGCGTAATGCATTCGCAGGCCCGCCTTACCTACAACGAGGTATGGGAAGCACTATCAATCCCGACCAGCCGGGCAGCGGTGCGCCACGAGAAGCTCCTGCCGCGCCTGCATGAACTCCACGAGGTCTATCGCGCGTTCGCGCGCGCGCGGGCGGCCCGCGGCGCACTGGAGCTCGAAACCACCGAGACACAGATCATTTGCGATGCCAATGGCCGTATAGAGCGCATCGTGGCGCGGGTACGCAACGATGCCCATCGGCTCATCGAGGAATGTATGCTCGCGGCCAATGTCTGCACTGCTGATTTCCTGCAGCGCAAGGGCCAGGACGCGCTGCTGCGCGTGCATGAGGGGCCAACACCGCAGAAGCTCGAGGCCCTGCGCGCAACTCTGAAGGCCTTCGGTCTGCACCTGGGCGGCAGCGAGGCGCCGCAGCCCAGGGATTACGCGCAGCTCATCGAGCGTATCCGTCCGCGGCCCGACGCGCCCTTGCTCAACATGCTACTGCTGCGATCGATGCAGCAGGCGCAGTACAGTCCGCACAACGTGGGTCACTTCGGACTGGCATACCCGGCCTACACCCACTTCACGTCCCCGATCCGCCGCTACCCGGATCTGCTGGTGCATCGCGCCGTCAAGGCCATACTCGCCGGCAAGCGGTACGTTCCGCAGGTCGCGGCAGAAGGCGCCGAGGATGATTCGGAGCCCGTGGCGCGCTGGGAGCAGCTCGGCATGCTGTGCTCGGCAAACGAGCGGCGTGCCGACGACGCGTCGCGTGACGTTGAGGCCTGGCTCAAGAGCTACTACGTGCGCGAGCGGGTAGGCGAGATCTTTTCCGGGTCGATCAGTGCAGTGGTCCCGTTTGGCCTGTTTGTCGTCCTCGACGAGTTGTACGTCGAGGGGCTGGTGCACGTTTCGGAACTCGGTAGCGAGTATTTCCAGTTCAACGAGGCCACGCACGAATTGCGCGGCGAGCGAACGGGGATCCGCTTTCGCCTGAGCGACCGCCTCACGGTCCAGGTCGCGCGCGTCGATCTGGAGGCGCGGCGGATCGACTTTCGCATGGTTCGCCCCGGTGAGGCGGGTCTGGGCGAGACGGCCCCGGCACGTGCGGCCTCCCGCACTGCGGCCGGCGAGGGCGTCGAGCAGCGGCGCCACCGCCAGGCAGCGCGCGCCGAACGCATCGCGGCGCGGCGCGGCAAATCCAAGTCATCGTCGACACGGGCGCCGACGAAGGACGCCGATGGAGTGGCGCGCCGCCGGCGCAAGTGATGCCGGCCGATGGTTGAGGCCAAAGCCCAAGGCAGGAGGTCCGCGGCGGACCCGATGGACTCCGGCCATCGCATCCTCGCTGGTTTTCATGCCATCGGGGCCCGGCTGCGCAACGATCCGGCCTCCATCGAGGTTCTGTACTTTGACCCGAGCCGGCGCGATGCGCGCATGCGAGAGCTGCTCGCGCGCGCTGCCGCTGCCGCGGTCCGCTGCGTGGCCGCCGACGCCGCGCGCCTGCAGGGCATGTCGCCGCAGGCGCCGCACCAGGGGGTCGTTGCCCAGGCGTGCGCGAAGCCACCTAGCGCGAGCTTGGAGCAACTGCTAGAGGCGGTGCGCCCCGAGACCTTGCTTTTGCTGCTCGATGGAGTAACAGACCCGCGCAACCTCGGTGCCTGCATGCGCACCGCGGCGGCGGCCGGTGCCGATGCCGTCATCGTGCCACGCGATCGCTCCGCGTCCCTTACTGCCGTGGTCGCCAAGGCGGCGGCCGGAGCGACCGAATCGCTGCCGCTGATCGCAGTCACCAACCTGGCACGGGCAATGAAGGACTTGCAGGATGCGGGGATTTGGATCATCGGTGCCGAGATCGAAGCGACACAAGGCCTCTATGACGTGGATCTGACCGGTGCATGCGCCTGGGCCTTGGGCGCCGAGGGCAGCGGTCTGCGGCGCCTGACGCGAGAGCGCTGCGATGTATTGGTGCATATTCCCATGGCTAGGGGGATGGAAAGCCTCAATGTCTCGGTTGCCGCCGGCGTATGCCTATTCGAGACGCAGCGCCAGCGGCGCCAACAGGCAGGATGAGCCGCCGCCCGCACCGCGGAACAACGGCGATCTGGCGCCGATCGCCTTGCGGCGGAAATCCCAGCTGGTCCACATATATTGTGGCGAAGCGCACTTTTCCGCGGTAGAATGCCGGGCTTTATCCTTGCTGCACCGCAGTTTTCGTGAGCGAGTCGTTCGCTTTTGTCGCACGCAATCGGCCATTCATCGGCGCGAAGGCGGGCAGACGGACACTTCGCGTTCGCCCCAGTCGGCATAACCTGGTGCGCGAATTGGCGGGCAGCTGATCCCGGATGGGATATCCACGAGGAGCGTATGCATGCGTCACTATGAAGTCTGTTTTATCGTTCATCCGGATCAGAGCGAGCAGGTTCCGGCGATGATCGAACGCTACCGCACCCTGGTCACGTCGCAGGGTGGCCAGGTACACCGGGTTGAGGACTGGGGGCGGCGCCAGCTTGCCTATCCGATCGAAAAGCTCGTCAAAGCCCACTACGTCCTGTTCAATATCGAATGCGGCAAGGCGACGCTCGATGAGCTCGAGCATGGATTTCGGTACAACGATGCCGTGCTGCGCCATCTTACCGTCGGTCAGAAGAAAGCCATCACCACGCCCAGCCCGATGATGAAAGTCGTCGAAAAGGAAGAGGCGCGCAAGACGGTCGTCGAGCCGGCCAGCGCCGGCGTCTGAGGGCGGCGCGCCGAGTTCAGCGGGCAACGGTCGGTGCTTGGCGCAACGGGATTTTTGCCGGCGGACCCGGACCGTGGCAACAGCAGCAGGATGCTTGGCAACGTGAATCGTGTACAGATGAACGCCACCTTGATCGAGCGGACCGCGCTACGCTTTACACCCGCAGGAATACCGGTGATCGAGGCCCAGCTTCAACACCTGTCGGACACGGTGGAGGCCGGCACAAGCCGCCGGCTCGATTTTCCCTTCGCTGTCATTGCGATCGGCGGGACGGCCCGCCAGCTGGCGAGCGAGCGGCTGGGATGCGAGTTAGCCTTGAGCGGTTTTCTGGCGCCGCGCAGCCGCCGCAGCACCCGGCTCTTGGTACATGTGCTGGAATTTTCCCGGGTCGATGCTCCCGCAGAGGCGAGTGCAATCCGGAACGATGAAAAGGCGAGAACGGAGTAGATCTATGGCAACAGCGCGCAAGAGCAGCAGCAAATCGAAGGCCGGCTTCAAGGGGAAAGGCAAGCCGAACGGACGGCGTTCGCAGCAACAAAACGCCCTTTTCAAGCGCAGGAAGTTCTGCCGCTTCACGGCCGAGAAGGTCGAGTTCATCGACTACAAGGACGTGGAGACCCTGCGCGATTTCATCCAGGACAATGGCCGAATCATCCCCGCACGGCTCACCGGTACCAAGGCGCACTACCAGCGCCAGTTGGACACGGCGATCAAGCGTGCGCGTTTTCTGGCACTGTTGCCCTATACCGATATCCACTGAACCGACATCATCCGGTCCGTCGGCATCGGCTCCGGCGGATTGCGCAGCCCTTGCTTGCGTCCCGATGGGCCGAGGCTTTGCCGCAGGATTCAACATGCAAATCATTCTTCTCGAAAAAATCGTCAATCTGGGTCAACTGGGCGAGGTCGTCCGGGTCAAGGACGGGTATGCCCGCAATTTCCTGATCCCTTCGGGCAAGGCCAAGCGAGCCACGGACGCCGCCATCAAGGAATTCGAGGTTCGGCGCACGGACCTCGAACGGGTCCACGCCGAGCGCCTCCAAGCGGCGCAGGTGCAGGGGGAGCGCCTCCAGGGACTTACGTTGCAGATTGCCGCCAAGGCCGGGGTCGATGGCCGACTGTTCGGATCGGTCACGAACTATGATGTCTCCGAGGCCCTGGGCAAGCAGGGGTTCGACGTACCCAAGGCGAGCATCCGCCTGCCCTTGGGTCCGCTCAAAACCGTTGGCGATCACAAGATATCGATTTCCCTGCATTCGGACGTGGTCGTCGAGATCACGGTTTCCGTTCTCGGCGAGCACGTCTGAAAGAAAACATCCGGGCCGCTCCAGGACCATAGGAAGATGAGATCGAGACTTGTCACTGCTGCGGTGACAGGGTCGGCCTGATCCCTTCGTTTTCGTCTTGCTATAGTGCCTGCGGAGTCGGGAGGAAGCATGAATTCGTCGGTTGTGGACCCGCAGCTCGTGGCGGTGCGAACGCCGCCGCATTCGATTGAGGCCGAGCAATCGGTCCTCGGCGGCCTGCTGCTCGACAATGCCGCGTGGGATCGCATCGCCGATCGCCTTGTCGGCGAGGACTTTTATCGCCACGACCACCGGCTGATCTTCCAGCATATTTCGCGACTGATCGAAAACTCGCGCCCGGCCGACGCCATAACGGTCTACGAGGCGCTGCAAACCAGCGGCAAGGCTGGCGACGCCGGTGGGCTGGTGTATCTGAACTCCCTGGCGCAGAACACGCCGTCGGCAGCCAATATCCGCCGCTACGCCGAGATCGTCCGCGAGCGGGCCGTGCTGCGCCGGCTCGTCGGCGTGGGCGAGGAGGTGGCGGCAGCCGCGCTGAATCCGCAGGGCCGGGACGCCAAGCAAATTCTCGATGAGGCCGAATCCAAGGTCTTTCAGATCGCAGAGCAGGGCGCGCGCGATCGCGGTGGCTTCGTCAAGCTCGAACCGCTGCTGACCCGGGTCGTGGAGCGGATACAGGAGCTCTTCGAGCGCGCGAGTCCGACGGACGTTACCGGAGTTCCGAGCGGATTCACCGACCTCGACACCAAGACCGCCGGATTTCAGGAAGGCGACTTGATCATCATTGCCGGACGCCCGTCGATGGGCAAGACGGCCCTGGCACTGAATATCGGCCAGCACGTGGCAATCGACATGGGAATGCCGGTGGCCGTTTTCTCCATGGAAATGGGCGCCGAGCAACTGGCGATGCGTCTGCTTGGTTCCGTGGGGCGGATCGATGCCCATCGTTTGCGCACCGGGCGCTTGACGGACGAGGACTGGCCCAAGCTGAGCGAGGCGATGGAGCGCATGCACGCCGCGCCGCTGCACATCGACGAGACCCCTGCACTCAACGCGCTGGAGCTGCGCGCCCGGTCGCGGCGCCTGGCCCGTGAATACGGCAAACTCGGCCTCATCATCGTTGATTATCTTCAGCTGATGTCGGCCAGTTCCTCCGGCGAGAACCGTGCCACGGAAATTTCGGAGATCTCGCGCTCGCTCAAGGGCCTGGCCAAGGAGCTCAAGGTTCCCGTCATCGCGCTATCCCAGCTCAACCGCACGGTGGAGCAACGCACCGATAAGCGCCCGGTGATGTCCGATCTGCGGGAATCGGGCGCCATCGAGCAGGACGCCGATGTCATCCTCTTCATTTACCGCGACGAGGTTTACAACCCGGAAAGTCCCGACAAGGGGATCGCCGAGATCATCCTGGGCAAGCAGCGTAACGGGCCCATTGGCCGCGTCCAACTGCGCTTCGGCGGTGAGCACACCCGGTTTGACAACCTTTCCTTGACAAGCACGTTTTGACGATGAACGAAGCGCGCGTGCGTGCGGAAATGACGATCGAGGAGCAGGCCGGGGAATCGCCTCGGGCGCTCGAGCGGCCCGAGCCGCGTCTTTGGCGCGCCCTGCTGACGCGCCTGCGCTGGCGGGACCGGCACTTTTACCCCTTGTTCAATCTGCACGCGCAACTGTGCGTCGCGGCGGTCGAAGCGCTGCTGCAACTGCTCTCCGACCTTAACGATCCGCGCGGGATGGTGCGCGAGATCGAAGCATTGGAAAAGCGAGCCGATGCGATCGTCGATGAGGTTCACGGTGCCCTGCGCCGCACGTTTTTTCCGCCGCACCCGCGCTCGGCCATCGTTGACCTGATCAATCGGCTCGACGACGTCCTGGACCTGACCGAGGACGCGGCGCAGACCATACATCTGTATCACATAACCGCGCTCACACCCGAGGCGCTGAGGCTGGCGCAGCTGGCGCTGGACAGCGTCAAGCGGATTGAACGCGCAGTCGGAATGTTGGCAACGCCGCAGTTCAGCCAGGAGCTGCTGGCGCTGTGCGCGCAGATCGATAATCTGGAAGCCGAGGCCGACCACGTTCTGCGCGCAGCGATGTCAAAGTTGTTTCGCGACGAGCCCGACGCACGCGAGCTGATCAAGTTGCGCGCCGTGTATGAAGTGCTGGAAGAATTGACCGACGTGTGCAAGGATGTCGCCACCGAGATGGAGGCCATCGTCCTGGGCCACCTCGGCAGCTGAGCGGCCTGTTGCCTAGCTGCGACGGGTGCCGGCGCCTGCGCAACAATTGCGAGCTGCGGTGCGCGCCGTGTTACGACCTGCGGGGCGCCGCCCCGCATCCCCGAGTCTGCCTTGCTCGCGAGGCCTGTCAGTCCGCTGTTCCTAGCTTACAGCGCTTCGGCCGCGTAGTCGGCCAGGCGCGAACGCTCGCCCCGCTGCATGGTGACGTGGCCGGCGTGGGGCCAACCCTTGAAACGGTCCACCACGAACGTGAGCCCGGAGCTGCCCTCGGTCAGGTACGGGGTATCGATCTGCGCGATATTTCCCAGACATACCACCTTGGTTCCCATGCCGGCGCGGGTGACCAGGGTCTTCATCTGCTTGGGGGTGAGGTTTTGCGCCTCGTCGATGATAAGAAATTTGTTGATGAAGGTGCGGCCACGCATGAAACTCATCGATTTGATTCGAATCCGGGTCCGGATCAGGTCGTTGGTCGCGGCTCGCCCCCATTCCCCACCGGCCTCGTCACTGCGATTGAGCACCTCGAGGTTGTCTTCCAGGGCGCCCATCCAGGGAGCCATTTTTTCCTCTTCGGTCCCCGGCAAAAAGCCGATGTCCTCGCCAACGGGCACCGTAGCGCGGGTAAAGATGATTTCCGAAAAGCGTTTGGCTTCGAATGTCTGTGCAAGGCCCGCAGCCAGGGCCAGCAGCGTCTTGCCGGTCCCGGCTTGGCCGATCAGGGAGACGAAGTCGCACTCGGGGTCGCATAGCAGATTGAGTGCAAAACTTTGTTCGCGATTGCGCGCCGTGACTCCCCACACCGAGTTCTTGGCGTGCAGGTAGTCGCGCAGCACCCGTAACACCGCCGTTCTGCCGCGAATCTCCCGAACCTGGGCGTAAAAGGGTGCGCCCTCTTCGAGGTACACGAACTGGTTGACGATGAGGTCAGCAACCACCGG
>OMSW01000288.1:0-7487 GCA_900290295.1 Burkholderiales bacterium | reverse complement strand
GGCCGGCAGGGCGTGCACTCCGGTGTAGAGGATGTCGGTGTCCTCCAGCACCTTGTCGTTGAAATAGTCCTCTGCGGCCAGATCAAGCGCGCGCGCCTTGACGCGCATGTTGATGTCCTTGGATACCAGGACAACGTCGCGATCGGGGTGGATATCCTTGAGCGCGCGTACGACGCTGAGAATTTGATTGTCCGCTTTGCCCACTGGCAGGCTCGCCGGAAGCGCCGCACCGATCGCCTGCGTCTGCAGGAACAAGCGACCGGTCGCATCGGCGTTGCCCAAGCTCGAGAGCGCGATGCCGTCCTCGATCGGAGTCTTGCAGGTCGCGACCAGCGAATCGAGCGAGCGGCTGGCCTGGCGCGCGTTGCGCGCGACCTCCGACATGCCTTTCTTGTGCCCATCGAGTTCCTCGAGCGTCATCATTGGCAGGAAGAGGTCGTGCTCTTCGAACCGGAATAGGCTCGTGGGATCGTGCATCAGGACGTTGGTATCGAGTACGAACAGGCGTCGACGCGCATGAACCGCACGTGCTTTTTTCCTACGGTCCCGGTCGCTTGGCGGATGCGTCTCCACGAGCGTCAGGCGCGGGTCTGCCATGACTTCGGCCGGCTTGATCGGGATGGGTGCGACGGGGGCCCGTTCGGCCAGCGCGCGCCGCACGGGCACGGCGGCGGTGTTACGGGACGCGGGGTCAAGGATGGTCGCGGGCTTGCTGGGTGCCTTGGGCAGGGGCATGTATGGGAGCGGCTCGTCGAAGGGTTGATCGGAAGGAAGTTTCAGGCCAGCGCGAGGACGGCCTGCAGAACATCGTCTACGTGGCCCGGGACTTTGAGCCCGCGCCATTCGCGGCGCAATACGCCGTGCGCGTCGATCAAGAACGTGCTGCGTTCAATGCCGCGCACCGATTTTCCGTACATGTTCTTTTGCTTCATCACGGAAAACCGCGTACACAAGGACTCGTCCGCATCGCTGATCAGCTCGAAGGGCAGTTCGTACTTGGCTCGAAACCTCTCGTGCGAACCCAGGGAATCGCGCGAAACGCCGACGATGCACGCGCCGGCGGCAGTGAACCGATCGCTGGCGGCGGCAAAGTCACGCGACTCGCTGGTGCACCCGGGCGTATTGTCCTTGGGATAAAAATACAGGACCACGATCTGTCCACGCCGCTGCGCCAGCCGAAATTCACCTGCCGTGGACGCCGCGGAGAAATCCGGTACTTTGCGCCCGAGCGTGACGGTGCTGTTCATGCGCTGCCCCGCGGGCCCGATGCGGACCCCGGCGCTAGCAAAGCGCCAACGACGCGCCGACCTTCGGCAGTCAAGATATTGAACGTCCGGCAAGCTGCCGCGGTGTCCATGACCTCGAAACCGACGCCGGCCTGCGCCAGGGCCTGGGTAAGTCGGGGGTGAAGAAAGCGCTGCAGCGCGCCGGTGCCAATGAGCACGAGTTCGGGCTCGAGCGCGAGCACCGGGGCAAAGTGCTCCTGACGCAGCTCCTCGTAGGCTTCCGCGTCCCATGGGTGAACCGGCGTATCGGGCGTCAGGATCAGCGAGCCGGTGTGCCGAATCCGATTGACTTCGATGTAGTCCGACCCGTAGCCGGTTACGGTATTGAAATTTGACGGCGCCTGGGCGTGCAGCTTCAATCGTGCTCCGCGCGCCGCGCCGCGGACGAGTCCCGGGGTTACGCGGCGCAGATCGGGTAAATTATGCAGCTAAATTGCGTTGTCGGCAGCCGGCGCGCGAAAGGGTGGTTTTCAGGCTTCGACGCTTTCGTCGAAATTCGTGTATGGGCTTTAGCGCGGAGAATTGATGGATCAGGCAAACCCGGAGTTTTCGCGCCTCAGACGCTTGCCGCCGTATGTCTTCAATATTACGGCCGAGCTCAAGATGGCGGCGCGGCGGCGCGGGGAAGATATCGTCGACATGAGCATGGGCAATCCCGATGGCGCGACGCCGGCGCATATCGTGCAGAAACTGCTCGACTCGGTGCAGCGGCCGAACACCCACGGCTACTCGGTGTCCAAGGGAATCCCGCGACTGCGCCGCGCCATCAGCAACTGGTATCGCGATCGCTATCAGGTGGAAATCGATCCCGAGACCGAGGCGATCGTGACGATCGGGTCCAAGGAGGGCCTGGCGCACCTGATGTTGGCAACGCTGGACCGGGGCGATACGGTGCTGGTGCCCAATCCGAGCTATCCGATCCATATCTATGGCGCGATCATCGCCGGCGCCGACATCCGCTCCGTCAAGATGACTCCGGGCGTGGATTTTTTCGGCGAACTCCAGCGGGCCATACGCGAGTCCTTGCCCAAGCCGCGCATGATCGTTATGGGCTTTCCGAGCAACCCGACGGCGCAGTGTGTGGATCTGGATTTTTTCCGGCGGGTAATCGAGCTTGCGCGCGAGCACTCGATCTATGTCGTCCACGATCTGGCCTATGCCGACATCGTCTTTGATCGTGAGCGGGCGCCGTCGATCATGCAGGTTCCCGGTGCGCGGGACGTGGCGGTCGAATTCTTCACGCTGAGCAAGAGCTATAACATGGCCGGCTGGCGCATCGGCTTCATGGTCGGTAACAGCCACCTGGTTGCAGCGCTGGCACGCATCAAGAGCTACCACGACTACGGCACCTTTACGCCGATTCAGGTGGCTTCGATCGCCGCCCTGGAGGGCCCGCAGGAGTGCGTGCGCGAAATCGCCCAGCAGTATCTGCGCCGGCGCGATGTGCTGGTCAAAGGTTTGCACGAGATCGGTTGGATGGTCGAAGTGCCGCGTGCGTCGATGTACGTGTGGGCGGAGATTCCTGCTCCCTACGCCAGTTTGGGTTCGCTGGAGTTTTCGAAGAAATTGCTGGCCGACGCCAAGGTCGCAGTCTCGCCCGGGATCGGCTTCGGCGAGTACGGCGACACGCACGTGCGCTTTGCCTTGATCGAAAACGAGCTGCGGATCCGGCAGGCGGTACGCGGCATTCGCGACATGTTTCGCCGCGACGGAATCAAGTTCAACTAGAAAAGACTGATGAAACCGATAAGAGTTGGCTTGCTCGGCCTGGGCACGGTTGGCCGGGGAACGTTCAACGTGCTGCAGCGTAACCAGGAGGTAATTCGCCGCCGCGCCGGCCGCGGAATCGAAATCGCAATGGTTGCGGTTCGCGATTTGGCTCGCGCGCGGGCGCTGGTCGGCGACTCGGTCCCCGTGACCGATCGGCTGCAGGACGTGGTGCGCAACCCGGACCTGGACATCGTGGTAGAACTCATCGGTGGCTGCGAACCGGCCCGAGCGCTCGTGCTCGATGCCATTGCCCACGACAAGCACGTTGTCACGGCCAACAAGGCCCTGCTCGCGGTACACGGTAATGAGATCTTCGATGCAGCGCGCCAGATGGGAGTGATGGTGGCCTTTGAGGCCGCCGTCGGCGGCGGAATCCCGATCATCAAGGCCCTGCGCGAGGGACTGACCGCAAATCGCATCGAATGGATCGCCGGAATCATCAACGGCACCAGCAATTTTATTCTTTCGCGTATGCGCGACACCGGCGCTTCCTTCGAGACCGCCCTGGCGCAGGCGCAGGAACTGGGTTACGCCGAGGCCGACCCCCGCTTCGACGTCAACGGCACGGACGCCGCACACAAGATTGCAATTCTCTCAGCCATCGCCTTCGGCGTGCCCATTCGCTTCGATGCCGCGTACATCGAAGGAATCGGCAGCCTGGCGGCAGCCGATATCCGCTACGCCGAGCAACTGGGCTATCGCATCAAGCTGCTGGGAATCACCCGGCTCACCCCTGGCGGAGTGGAACTTCGCGTTCATCCCACGCTGGTTCCCATGAAGCGGCTGTTGGCCAACGTGGAAGGGGCCATGAATGCGGTGCTGGTAAAGGGAGATGCGGTCGGAACGACGATGTATTACGGACCCGGCGCCGGTTCGGAGCCGACCGCCTCGGCGGTGGTGGCAGACCTCGTGGACGTCACGCGCATGCACACCGCCGATCCGGACGACCGCGTACCGCACCTCGCTTTCCAGCCCGACGCACTGGTGCGGCTGCCCTGGCTATCGATCGAAGATACACTCACCTCGTATTACTTTCGCATGCGCGTCGCCGATCAACCTGGCGTACTGGCCGACATCGCGCGGATTCTGGCGGATTTCCACATTTCGATCGACGCCTTGTTCCAGCGCGAGCCGGCACAGGGCGAGAACCAGGCCGACGTCATCATGCTGACCCACGAGGCCCTGGAGCGCGACGTCAATACCGCCTTGCGACGCATTGAAGCCCTGGAGACGGTACTGGCACCGGTGATCCGGATTCGCCAGGAATCGCTGGCCTGAGGAATCCTGGAGCATGCAATATCTTTCCACCCGCGGCAAGATGGCCCCGGCGCGCTTTCGCGATATTCTGCTTGAAGGGCTAGCGCCCGACGGTGGCTTGGTCGTGCCGTCGCGATATCCGAGGGTGGATTCCTTGCTCGCGGGCTGGCGCGGCTTGTCCTATGCCGAGCTGGCGCTGGAAGTGCTGTCCCTATACGCCGATGACTACGAACGTTCGGAGCTCGCGCGCCTGGTTGGCGCAACGTATGTGCCTGCGGTCTTCGGCAGCGAGGAGATAACCCCATCGGTCCAGATCGAACCGGGCATGCATCTGCTGCAGCTTTCTCACGGTCCAACGCTGGCATTCAAAGATATTGCGATGCAGCTGCTGGGCAGTTTGTTCGAGGCCGAACTCGATCGGCGCCAGGAGGTTCTAAACATCCTGGGGGCAACGTCCGGCGACACCGGCTCGGCGGCCGAGGTTGCGCTTCGCGGCCGGGCGCGCATGCGTGTCTTCATGCTATCGCCGCTGGGACGCATGAGCGCCTTTCAGCGCGCACAGATGTATTCGCTGCTGGATGAAAACATCTTCAACCTGGCCATAGAAGGCAGCTTCGACGACTGTCAGGACCTCGTCAAGGCGATCGGCTCGGATCTGGCATTCAAGCGGCGCCACCGCCTGGGGGCCGTCAATTCGATCAACTGGGCGCGTATCGTGGCGCAGGTGGTGTATTACTTCCGTGGGTACTTTTCGGTAACGAAGGACGAGTCGGAAGTGGTCGATTTTTGCGTTCCCTCCGGCAATTTCGGCAACGTGTTGGCCGGATGGATCGCGCGTCAGATGGGACTGCCGATCGGCCGGCTGGTGGTTGCGACCAATGAAAACGACGTACTGGACGAGTTCTTCCGCAGCGGCCGGTACCGGGTGCGGGCAGGCAAGGAGACCCGGGTCACGAGTAGTCCATCGATGGATATCTCCAAGGCGTCGAATTTCGAACGCTTCATATTCGACATGGTCGATCGCGACCCACAGGTGCTGCGCGAGCTATGGTGGCAAATTGACACCGAGGGTTGCTTTGATCTGAAGGACACTCCCTTCTGGAATGCCGTCGCCGCCAGCGGTTTTGTGTCGGGACGCAGTAACCATGCAGATCGCTTGGCAACGATACGCGGTCAATTCGAGCGCGACGGGCGCGTACTCGATCCGCATACCGCCGACGGGGTGAAGGTTGCGCGCGAACTGCGCCGGGAAAAGGTGCCCATGATCTGCCTGGAGACAGCCTTGCCGGCGAAGTTTTCGGAAACGATACGCGAGGCGATTGGCCGCGAACCGGACCGGCCCGCCGCGTTTGTCGGAATTGAAGACCTGCCGCAGCGATTTGAGCAACTCCCAGCGGACCTGGCTCGCGTGCGCGAGTTCGTACAGACACACGCGCTGTAGCGTGCTGCGACTTGCGACTCCAAGTGGCGCTAACCCCTGGCTTGCCGCGATCACTCGTCCACCACCTATGAAGGCAATCGGTTTCATTGGCGATTCCGGCGCCGGCAAGACGACGCTGATCGAGCGTCTGATCGGGCACTTTTCCCGGGGCGGACTACGCTTGGCGGCCATCAAGCATGCGCACCACGGGTTTGATATCGACCGACCCGGGAAGGATTCGTATCGATTCCGTGCCGCCGGCGCGGCCCAGGTGTTGATCGCATCGGGGCAACGCTGGGCGCTGTTGAGCGACGAGGCAGCGCCGGAGTCGCCACCGGCTAGCGCGCTAGCGCGCCTGTTGGCGCGGCTTGATCCCTGCGACCTGGTGCTGGTCGAGGGCTACCGCGGGCAAGCAGGCATACCGTTCATCGAGGTGCGCCGGCAGCCGGAGCCGGCGATGCCGGCGAGCGCGGACGGCGGCACGAGCGCGGCGGCGGCCGCCGGGGTAATCGCGATAGCCACGAACGCAGCGCCCGCTGGCCCTTGCGTGCAATCCCTGTTGCCGATGCTCGATTTAAACGATATCGATGCGATTGCGCGCTTCATCGCAACGACGCTTGGAGAGCCGTGGTGCTAACCATTGAACAAGCCGGGGAGCACATGCTTGCGGCGGCCGGGCAGATCGCCGGCGTCGAGGATTTGCCGACGCAGTCCGCCAGTGGGCGCGTGCTGGCGCAGCCGGTGATCGCGCAAGTCGATGTACCGCCCCTGGACAACTCGCAGATGGACGGCTACGCCGTGCGCTGCTGCGATCTGGTGACCGTTCCGGCAACGCTGCCGGTACGCTTGCGCATCGCTGCAGGCCAGGGCGTAATGCGCCTGCCGGAGGCTTCGGCGGCGCGAATCTTTACCGGCGCGCCGATACCCGATGGCTGCGATGCCGTCGTGATGCAGGAGGCAACGCGTGTCGAAGGCGATAGCGTTGTCATCCTGCAAGCGCCACAACCGGGCGAGTGGATCCGGCGCGTCGGCAGTGACATCGCCTTGGGCACCGTGGCTTTGGCCGCTGGACAGCCGTTGCGCGCCCAACACCTAGGGATCGCCGCCTCTGTCGGGGTTGCGCGCCTCACGGTGGTCCGGCGTCCGCGGGTGGCGCTGCTCTGTACCGGCAGCGAGTTGGCAATGCCGGGGGACCCACCGGTGCCCGGCCGCATATACAACTCGAACCGGTTCGTGCTGGCCGGCCTGCTCGAGACGCTAGGCTGCAGCGTGCGCGATTTGGGCATCATTCCGGACCAACTCGATGCGACGCGGGCGGCGCTCGAGGACGCAGCCGCCAGCGCGGACCTGATCGTCAGTACCGGCGGCGTTTCGGTGGGTGAGGAAGACCACGTCAAAACGGCGCTGTCCGCCTTGGGGGAACTGCACCTGTGGCGGATTGCCATGACGCCCGGCAAGCCGCTTGCGTTCGGGCACGCGCGCCAGGTGCCCTTTGTCGGGCTCCCCGGTAATCCGGTGGCGAGCTTTGTCAGCTTCGTTCTTCTCGTCCGCCCGTTCCTGCTGCGCTGCCTGGGCGTGCGCGACGTTGCACCCAAAGCGGTAGCGCTGCGCGCTGATTTCGATCGTGCGCCCGACAGCGAACGCCGTCGGTACCTGCGGGCGCGTTTGAACGGCGCCGGGGGGCTCGATCTGTTCCCGAACCAGAACTCCGCGCTGTTAAGCTCGGTTGCGTGGGCGGACGGGCTGGTTGACAT
>OMSW01000281.1 GCA_900290295.1 Burkholderiales bacterium | reverse complement strand
TACGAAGGCCTGCCGTCCCGGGGTAAGCGCCTGCGGCAGGGCAATGACACGCGGCAGCACGCGTGGAACCTTGACGATGGCAATGGCCGACGGCCGGCCAAAGGCGTCCTTGCCTTGCAGCTGGACGATGAAGTTCAGGGCCTTGTTCATCACCTGGGGAAACGGATGCGAGGGGTCCAGACCAATGGGCGACAGCAGGGGCAGGACCTCGCGCCGGTAATATTCGCGGACCCAGGCCCGCTGCTGCTCGCTGCGCTGCTTGTGATTGAGCACCACGATGTGCGATCGCGCCAGGGCGGGCATGATCATCTCGTTGTACAGCGCGTACTGCTGGTCGACCAGGGCGTGCGCTCGCTCGGAGATCTGCAGGAACGATTCCCACTGTGGCGAGGCGGGTCCCAGGTCAGCGGACTCGCGCATCATGTCCAACAGATCGGAGACTCGGATTTCGAAGAATTCATCCAGGTTGGAGGAAACGATGCAAAGGAATCGCAGCCGCTCGCCCAGGGGCATGCTCGTGCGTTGTGCCAGGGCAAGGACGCGTTCGTTGAAGGCAAGTTGGGACAGTTCGCGATTCAGGAAGCGTTGCGAATTCAGTATGGTGGTTGTGATCTTGACTCCCCGTTGGTATACGGCGCAGGCCGAAGCAGCGCACGAGAATATGTGCCGGATATGACGCAAGCATTGGCACCGTACAATCCCGCCCGTGACTGCTGCAGCGCTTCCCACTGCGGTGCGCGGCTTCTCGCCCCGTCAATTTTAGATGCAGCCACGCTGCCGATCGTACTGCCGAGATTGCATCCCGATTCGTGAGAACAGAACCCCAGTTTGCGGATCCCGGCAACCCTTCGCCATTGCTCGTCTTGGAACGCGTTGAAAAGCGCTATGGCGCGTTTCGCCCCGCCCTGGTGAGCGTGGATCTGACGGTCCGGCGCGGGGAGTTCCTGGTGATCCTAGGACCTGGCGACTCCGGCAAAAGCGTGCTCCTGCGGATGCTGGCAGGCCTTGAGGCGCCCTCCGGCGGCACCATACGCATTGCCGGTGAGGATTTGACGCGCATGCGGCCCGGCGCTTTGGCCCATTTGCGCCGGTCCATGGGTATCTTGCCGCCGGGCGGGTCCTTGCTCGACCGACGTAGCGTGGTCGAGAATGTCGCGCTCGCGGCCTGGGTCGCCGGCACCGCGCATGAGGAGGGAGTGCGGCGGGCGCGCGCGGCGCTCGGACTCCTGGGCTTTGACCTCGACCGCTACGGTGGCGCGCCTTGCGCCCAGCTTGCCAGCGGCCAGCGACAGTGCGTGGCGCTCGCCCGTGCCCTGGTCAACCGACCCGCGCTGCTGCTGCTCGATGACCTCGTCGCCCCGCTTGATGCCACGAGCGCTGCCCGTGTAATGAAGGTGGTCGACCAGTTTTCCGAGGCAGGCGTGACCGTCGTCGCGTCGATGCGCGTCGATACCTCGGTCGCCCCGCCCGAACCGGGCCCCTGGCCGGCGCGCGCGCGGGTGCTGCGTTTGCTCGATGGGAAGATCGGCGCGTGAACTACACCACCAGCCGCTTATCGGCATTGCGCGAGGCCTTGCGCCGGACGCTTGCTCGGCCCGTGGCCTATGTGCTGGTGGTCGGATCGACCGCCCTCGTCTTTTCGGCACTGGCGCTTGGCGTCCTGGCGCTGTGGCGCGTCCTGCCGATGGATGCACCACCGTGGATGCGTCCCGAGGCCCTGGTTCTTGCCGCTGGTGCCGAGGGGGAAAATGACCTGGCAGCAACGCGCACGGCACTTCGCCAGGTGGGGCTGGTTGCCTCGGTGGACTTCATTGGACGCGACGCCGCTTTGTCCGAGCTGGCGCAACGCAAGAGCCTCGCCATGATTGGCCTGAACGAACTGCGTCCCAACCCCTTGCCCGATGCGTTCGTGGTCCGGTTCGCTGCCGGCGCCACCCCCGATGCGGTCGAGGCCGCCGTTGCGGAATTGCGCAAGGTCAAAAGTGTCGACAGCGTTGAATACCAGCCGGACGCGTACCGAAAATTGTCCGTCCTGGCGCAACTGGCCGGGCGCCTCTCGCTGTTGCTCGCGGCGTCTCTGGCGGCAGCTCTGGTGATCGGAGTTGCGCTCGCCGCCACATTCTGGGCCCGCCTCGATCGGGAGGAAATGCGCGTGCTGCACCTGCTGGGCGCCGATCCATCGACGATGCGCCGGCCCTACGTCTATGCGGGCGCCATCAACCTTGTTGTGGCGTGGTCTGGTGCCGTGTTTTGTCTTGGCATGGGGCTGCTTGGCGCCGTGCTCGCCTCGGTCTCGGCGCGGCTCGCCGCACGGCGCTAAGCCCGCATGCGGCGACGAGCCGGGCCCTTGCACGAGGCGCTCCTGCGCGCCGGCCCCGGACCGTAGCTTGCGATCGGAACGGACCGCCTAAATGGGTATTCTCGGTATTTCGTGTCCCTGCTACACCAGCGGGATTGCCTAGGGGAACTTTGGATTCCGGTACCGTTCCAACTAGCACTCTGATTGCTAGAGTGCTAAAATTCGCTGCTTACCCGGAGTGCGAGCCATGAAAATCCGGGTTCGGAGGTATGGATGGGTGCAACGGATCTGACAATGCTACCGGCGGTGGACGCGAAATCCGCCCTGGCACTTTTGCCGGGGAGTTTGGGCAATTTCGACGCCTATGTCGCCGCGGTCAACCGAATTCCGATGTTGCGGCCGGAAGAGGAAGATCAGCTAGCGCGGCAGTATCGCGATCGCGGCGACCTGGAATCGGCGGGAAAACTGGTGCTTTCGCATCTGCGCTTGGTCGTCTCGGTGGCGCGCAATTATCTCGGCTATGGCTTGCCGCACGCCGACCTGGTCCAGGAGGGCAATATCGGTCTGATGAAGGCCGTAAAGCGCTTTGACCCGGATCGGGGCGTGCGCCTGGTGTCCTTCGCGCTGCACTGGATCAGGGCCGAGATCCATGAATACGTGCTGCGCAACTGGCGGCTGGTAAAGGTTGCTACGACCAAGTCCCAGCGAAAGCTGTTTTTCAACTTGCGCAGTCTCAAGAAGAGCTACGGCGCGATGAGCCGCGACGAGATCGAGGGAGTTGCCCGGGAACTGAACGTGAAGGCCGAGGACGTCGCCGAAATGGAGACGCGGATGGCCGGTGGCGACGTTGCCCTCGAAGGCCGGCCCGAAGACGAGGGCGAGTCCTTTGCACCAATCGCTTACCTGGTTGATCCGGGAGCGGAACCGACCGCGGTATTGGAGCGCCGGGACGCAGATGCGCTGCAAGGCGAGGGCGTGCGCCGCGCGCTCGAGGCCCTGGACGCGCGCAGTCGTCGTATCATCCAGGCGCGCTGGCTCGATGAGAATTCCGATGGAACTGTCGGCAGTGCCACCTTGCACGACTTGGCAAAAGAATTTGGGGTTTCTGCGGAACGAATCCGACAGATTGAGGCCAAAGCACTACGGAATATGCGCGACCAGCTCGAGGCTTTTGCCTGACGTGTCCTTGCAAGCTTGTTCGCTTTGGTTATTGCTTTTCCGTAGTTTCCGCCCCTCCTCCTCCCCCTCTCCTCCGAGGAGGCGGAATTTTCCGCCCCGCGCTTCGGCGCGGGGCGCTTCTTTTTTGCTCGGTACACATCTGGCTGACGGCCGATTTCCAGTGCGCAGAACGAGTAGGAGCCTGCCTTGCAGGGTAACTTTCCCGCGGCAAGGCGATTCGTGGCACTGTCGAGTGACCGCTGCCACCGTGCCGGCAGAGCGCCGATGCAAGAAACAGCGCACACTGTCGCGCCGTACCCACGCTCTCTTCTCCACGAAACTGCCAGCAACGCTAAAATTCGGCAACTTTGCTTGCGCTTATATGGCAATAGTTTGGTTCGTGCGAGCCTAAAGTTGGTTCCGTGGCCGCATCGTCCTTGCGTGCTTGAGTGGTCACGTTTACGTTGGCGCTGACGTGCCGCCCGGACGGTCAACCGGACCACGCAACAGCGCGTTGTGTGCAATGCCGGCCTCAGGGCCGCGCGCGCAGGAGGTAGACATGGACGCGCCAGACGAATTGGTTTCTGCATTCAAGACCGACTTTGTCCGCGCCTTGGACGAAGAAATGGCTCTGGAGGAATTTCTCCAGTATTGCAAAACAGACCGGATGGCATACGCCTCGTCACACGAGTGCGTCCTTGAGGCGATCGGCAAACCGACCCTCATAAATACCACCGACGATCCGCGCGCATCTCGTATTTTCCAGAATCGGGCGATCCAGACCTGGGAGACGTTCTCCGAATTCCACGGCATGGAAGAAACCCTGATGCAGTTGTATGCGTATTTCCTGCATGCGGCGCAAGGGCTTGAGGAGCGCAAGCAGGTCTTGTACCTGCTTGGGCCCGTCGGCGGCGGTAAGTCCTCGCTGGCCGAGAAGATCAAGAAACTGGCAGAGCAGTACCCGATTTACGCGCTGAAGGATCCGAAGAGCGGGCGTGTTTCCCCGCTGCTCGAGCATCCGCTGTGCCTTTTCGATCGTGAAAAGTACGGCCCGCTGCTGGAGGACCGCTATGGCATTCCGCGGCGCGCCTTGACCGGAATTGCCAGTCCATGGGCGCTGAAGCGCCTGCGCGAGTTCTCGGGCGACATCTCGCAGTTCCACGTCGTTCGGGTCATCCCCTCGGTGCTCAACCAGGTGGGAATCGTCAAAACCGAACCGGGCGACGAGAACACGCAGGACATTTCCACCCTGGTGGGGAAAATCGACCTGCGCATGCTCGAGCGTTACGCCCAGGACGATCCGGACGCCTATAGCTACTCGGGGGCGCTGTGCCTGGGCTCGGCACGCGGGGTCGAATTCGTCGAGATGTTCAAGGCCCCGCTCAAGGTGCTCAATCCCATCCTTACCGCGACCCAGGAGGGCAACTTCAAGGGAACCGAGGCGCTGCCGGCCATGCCGTTCAACGGCTTCATCATGGCGCACAGCAACGAGGCCGAATGGCTGAAGTTTCGCAACAACAAGGACAATGAAGCCTTCATCGACCGCGTTTTCCTCGTGAAGGTGCCGTATTGCCTGCGCACGGATGAGGAAATCCGCATCTACGACAAGATGCTCAAGTCGTCCACGCTCGCCAACGCGCCCTGCGCGCCGCAGACCCTGCGCACGCTTGCCGAATTCACGGTTCTTTCGCGCCTGGTCGTGCCGGAGAACTCGTCGGTATTTTCCAAGCTGCGTGCCTATAACGGCGAGAACCTCAAGGACCTGGATCCGCGTGCCAAGAGCGTCAAGGAATATCGCGACGATGCCGGTGCCGGCGAGGGATTCTCAGGGCTTTCGACCCGTTGGGCCTTCAAGACCATCTCGGCGGCCTTCAACCGAGATCCGAGCGAAATTGCCGCCGACCCGGTAAATCTTCTGGTGGTGCTGGAAGAGCGCTTGAACAAGGACGACCTGCCCGAGGAGTACAAGCGTCGCCTGCGCTCGCACATCAAGGAATGGGTCATTCCGCGCTTTGCCGAGTTCCTGGAAAAGGAACTCCAGATGAGTTACCTAGACGCGTATTCCGAGTACGGTCAGAACCTCTTCGACCGCTACGTCACCTACGCCGACAAGTGGCTCTTGGACGAAGACTGGCGCGACCAGGACACCGGCATGCAGTATTCGCGCGATGCGCTCAATTCCGAGCTCGAGAAGATCGAAAAGCCCGCCGGCATATCCAATCCGAAGGACTTCCGCAACGAGGTCGTGAACTTCGTCCTGCGGGCCCGCGCCCATGGCAAGAATCCGCACTGGACCAGCTATGAAAAGCTGCGCGTGGTAATAGAAAAGCGTATGTTCAGCAAGACCGAGGACATCCTGCCGGTGATTTCCTTCGAGGCCAAGGGTTCGGCGGAGCTGGACGAGCGCCATCGCTCGTTCGTCAACCGGCTGGCGGCTCGCGGCTACACGGAAAAACAGGTCCGGCGCCTGGTCGATTGGTACCTGCACTACAAGAAGAGCGCGCAGTCGTAGCCGCAATGACCCGAGCGCCGGGATCGAGCAAATCGGGGAAAATGGAGATGCCGCAAGCTGCAAACGACAAAGGCAAGGAGCTGGGCGGCACAGACCGGCCGGTGACTGCCGGACTCTTGCGCATCGTCGATCGCCGCGCCGATCCGCCGGGACGCGGCACCGTTAACCGCGAGCGCTTCATACGTCGCTTCAAGGACGATATCAAGCGCGCTGCCGATGAAGAGTTCGGCAAGCGTTCCATCACCGACGTCGGGCGCGGCGGCCGTATCTCCATCCCCGGCCGCGGGCTGGCAGAGCCGCGGCTGACCCACGATGACGACAGCGGCAACCGCGACTTCGTCCTTCCGGGTAATCGCGAATATATTCCCGGGGACAGCGTTTCTCGGCCGCGCCGCGGCGGCGGGGACGGGGCCGACGGTGATGATCCGGGCTCGGGCGAGGGCTCCGACTCGTTTGCCTTCGCGCTGTCGCGGGAAGAATTTCTTTCCCTGTTCTTCGACGATCTGGAACTGCCCAATCTGGAGCGCACGCGCTTTGGCGAAATATCAATGGAGCGGATGCGCCGTGGCGGCTATAGCCGCGAAGGCCTGCCGTCCAACCTGCTACCCGGAATGACGGTGCGCATGGGGATCGCGCGCCGTATCGCGCTGCGCGGAGCCTTGGCCGAGCGCATCGAGGAACTGGAACAGGAGTGGGACGCAGCCGAGGAGGAGCAGCGCGCAGACCTGATGCTGGAAATCGAGCGCCTGCGCAGCCGCCGCGCCGCCTTGCCCTTTCTCGAGGACGTCGATCGCCGCTACCGCTCACGCGTGCCGACTGCGGCACCGGCGACGCGGGCGGTGATGCTGTGCCTCATGGACGTGTCGGGCTCGATGGATGAACGCAAGAAGGACCTGGCGAAGCGTTTTTTTGCGCTGCTCTACCTGTTTCTCGAGCGCAAGTACGGCCATGTCGATGTCATTTTCGTGCGCCATACTGAGACTGCCGAGGAGGTCGACGAGGAGCGCTTCTTCAATGACCCGCAGACGGGGGGCACGCTGGTGTACCCGGCGCTGGAACTGGCGATGCGCATCATTAATACCCGCTTCGCCGGACCCGACTGGAACGTGTATGTCGCCCAGGCATCGGACGGCGACTGCACCGGTGAGGACGGTCGCAAAAGCGCCGCATTCGTCAGCCAGGAACTGCTGCCACTGGTGCGCTACTTCGCATACATCGACATTCCCAGCTCCAGCGGCTGGTTCAATCGTGCCTCGGACCTGTGGCAGAGCTATGATGCCATCGAGGGTCCGGCTTTTGCGCGTCGCGCGGTGCACGACCGCAGCGATATCTGGCCGGTATTTCGCGAATTGTTCGCACGCAAACAGGCCGCCTGATGGCTACGACGGATACGGATACTGACAAGCAGCGGCCCTGGCCCAAGCTGCTGGCCAAGCCGACGGTGCCGATGCCGCGCCCCGGGATGGTACGCCGTGCCGAACCGATTGCCACCGGATCTGAATGGACGCTAGGAACCCTGGAAAAATTCGACCGTGCGATCGCGAGCCACGCCTCGCGGCTGGGCCTGGACACGTACCCGATCCAGTACGAGCTCATCACCGCCAGCCAGATGCTCGACCTTTGTTCCACCGTGGGCATGCCGGTTCACTACGCCCACTGGAGCTTCGGCAAGCAACTGCTGTCGCAAGAGCACGGCTATCGCAAGGGCATGACGGGGCTGGCCTACGAAATCGTCATCAATACCAGTCCCGCAATCGCCTACCTCATGGAAACCAATACCTTGGCGTTGCAGGTCCTCGTGATGGCGCACGCGGGCTACGGCCACAATGCGTTCTTCAAGACCAATTACCTGTTTCGTCAGTTTACCCAGGCCGACGCGATCCTCGACTACCTGCAATTCGCACGCACCTTCGTGCAGGAGTGCGAGGAGCAGTACGGCTGGCGCGACGTCGAAGCGGTTCTGGACTGTTGCCACGCCTTGGCGCCCTACGGGGTCGACCGCTACCGCCGGCCGGCGCGGCTATCGGTCAAGCGTGAGCGGGCGCGCCTGAACGAACGGCTCAAGTTCGCCGAGAGGCACTACAAGCCCGACTTTGCCCACATGCACCTGAACGAACGCGATGGGTCGGAAGCCGAAGCCTCACCGCTGTTTGAGCCGCAGGAAAACCTCCTGTACTTCATCGAAAAGCATGCCCCGAAGCTGCAACCGTGGCAACGCGAACTGGTGCGCATCGTGCGCAAGGTGTCGCAGTACTTCTATCCGCAGCGCCTGACCAAGGTCGCCAACGAGGGGGCCGCAACGTTCTGGCACTACACGCTGCTCAACGAACTCTATGATGCCGGCGAGGTCGATGACGGTTTCATGCTCGAGTGGCTCGGCAATCATGGCGACGTGGTCGCGCAGCCCGCATTTGACTCGCGCAGCTTCCACGGGCTCAACCCCTACGCGCTGGGATTTTCCATATTCCGCGATATCCGCCGCATCTGCGAGGAGCCGACGGACGAGGACCGCCAGTGGTTTCCAAGCCTGGCCGGATCTTCCTGGCAGGAGTCGATCCAGTTTGCGATGACCAACTTCAAGGACGACAGCCTCATCGAGCAGTACCTGTCGCCCAAGGTCATGCGGGATATGCGCTTGTTCATGATGCATGACGGCGAGGAGGACCGTGAGCACTACCATGTCCTCGCCATCCACAACGAAGCCGGATACACAAAGGTGCGCCAAACGCTGGCCGGCCAATACCGCAGCGAGGCCTACATCCCGACGCTGATGGTGGCCCGCGCCAGCGACGACGCGGAACGCGCGCTGCTGCTGCAGCATCGCGTCGAGAACGGCCGCATGCTCGACACGCAAAGCGCGGAGACCATTCTGGGTTACGTCAAGCAGCTGTGGAAGTTCGATGTCGTTCTGGAAGAGACCGACAGCGACGGCCGGCGCTTAAAGATCCACCGCACCTGATCGCGCGATCAGCGTGTACGCGGTCGCGGCAGCGTGATCGTTTGGACGCGGCCCGCGCGCGGCGGGGCCTTCCAGCCGTGGCCGATCGCGATTTCAAAGCTCAACGCAATGCGCCCTTGCGGGTCGGCCGTCGCCTGCAGTGCCTGGAGCAAGGATCGCGCCCGGGAGCCGGAGGGCAATCCGCGCGCTCGGTCGGCGCGCGGATTACCGCCCAACGCGCGCGCTTCCGCGAGCAGCGCGCGCGCGCTGCCGAACGTCAGGCGCACAATCTCGGCTTCCATTACCGGCGCTTCGAATCCTGCCGAGACCAGCATGTCGCCGAAGTCGTGCATGTCGACGAACGGCATGGGCCGGGCATCGGCCAGAGTGGCCTGACACGCGGACCGCAATTCCTTCCAGGTGTCCGGGCCAAAGCTGCTGAACATCACCAGCCCGCCGGTGCGCAGCACCCGCGCAATTTCCGCGATGGCCTCGTGCGGCGCCGGGTGCCAGTGAAGCATCAGATTGGAGAACACCAGGTCGATGGACGCATCGGCCAAGGGCAGGCGCTCGGCGCTGGCGCAGACACGCATTGCACCGCGCGGCGTCCCGCCTCCGCGGCCCAGCCAGTTGCCCAGCCGCTGCCGCCAAGCAATATCGTCGGGAGCGGCACGCAACATTGCCGGCGCCAGGTCGATCCCCAGCCACTGCGCGCCGGGGAACTGCCGTTGCAAAGAACTGCGGCAGGCCCCGCGTCCGCAACCCAGATCCAGCAGACGGGCGGTGGGATGGCGCATGCAGGAGAGCCGCTCCAGCATGCGCGCGGCAACCTCGCGCACGATCGCATCGTGATGGGGAAAGCGTGCGGCACGCGCGTCAAATTGGCGCTGAACGGTCTGAATGCTGGCGTCAACGCGCGCTGGGATCAAGGACACCGATGCGGGTAATGCCGGGAGCCAGTCGCGCAGTATAGGCTGGCGCCACGCACTTCGATGCCCGCCGGCGCACCGCCCGGATGCGCAATCGGCTACCGCCATGATCGGCGGGCGTGCAGCGCGGCACCGGCCGACGGTGCACCGCCGGCCGCATGGTTGCCTCGCTCGAGTCTCCTGCCCGGGCCGGTCGCGCTCGCACGGTAGCGCTAACGCCTGCGCGAGCGCGAATTCGATTTCCGCCAAGCCGAGGAAATCGCGCTCGCGGTGCGTGCCCAGTTGCGCGGCGCCTCTCGGATTCCACGGCCGGTCGATGCGCGCCACGTGCTCCGAGTCGACCTCGCCCTTGCGTTCGGCTTGACCTTGGACGGGGCCGCAGAGAGCCTGCAGCATGCCGGCGTCCGATCCATCACCAGCATGGTGGCCAGGCGCACGCCATAATCGCGGCGCCATGTTCCATGTCGTCCTCGTCGAACCGCAGATTCCCCCCAATACGGGCAACGTGATCCGCCTGTGCGCGAATTCGGGGGCAGAGCTGCACCTCGTGCAGCCCTTGGGATTTCCGATCGATCACGCCAAGATGCGCCGTGCCGGACTCGACTATCACGAGTTTGCCGCGGTGCGCTTGCACGCAAGCGCCCAGCAGTGGCGCCAGGCGGAAAGCCCGGATCCGGAGCGCGTCTTTGCCTTTACGACGCGGGCAACCCGCTCGTATGCACAGGCCAGCTATCGTCCCGGCGACTGGTTCGTATTCGGCTCGGAGACCAGGGGGCTGCCCGTCGAAGTGCTCGAGACGGTTGCGCCCGATCGGCGCTTGATGCTGCCGATGCGGCCCGGCAGCCGCAGCCTGAATCTGTCCAATGCGGTGGCCGTCGTCGTTTACGAGGCCTGGCGCCAGAACGGATTCAGCGGCCGGGCATGAGGAGAACGACTGCGTGACTGCGAAGGCACCGGGCGCAACGATCATCGTCGGCGGCGGCATTACAGGAATTGTCGCAGCAATAGATCTGCTGCGTCGCGGACAAGAAGTGCTCTTGCTCGATCGCGATACCGAGGCCAATTTCGGCGGCCAGGCGCGGGAGAGCTTTGGCGGAATACTTGTCGTCGATACCCCGATACAGCGGCGCAACGGCATCCGCGATAGCACGGCACTGGCGCTTGCCGACTGGTTGCGCTACGGTGAACTCACGCCCCAGGACGGCTGGCCGTACCGGTGGGCCGAGGCTTATGTGCACGAATGCCGGCGCGAGGTCTTCGACTGGTTGTGCAGCCTCGGCGTGCGCTTCCTGCCGCTGCCGCAGTGGCCGGAGCGCCGTGGCAACAGCGTTCCACGCTGGCACATCGTCTGGGGCACCGGTCAGGCTCTTACGCTGCGCCTGATCGAGAAACTGCAAGAGCAGGCGCACGCGCCGGCGGCCCGCCTTGACCTGCGGTTTTCCCACCGTGTGGAGCACTTGCTGATCGAAAGCGGACGCGTAGTGGGCGTGTCCGGCGTTCGCGAAAATGCCGACGAGCGCTTCGAGCTGTTCGGCGCCGCAGTACTCGTCGCCGCCGGCGGAATTGCGGGTGACCCCGCACTTGTGCGCGCGCATTGGCCGGCGGATTGTGGCCCGGCTCCGCGCGAGCTGCTCAGCGGCTCGCACCGGTTCGCCGACGGGAGACTGCACCGCGAATGCCTTGCCATCGGTGGCCAAGTGAGCAACCTGCAGCGGATGTGGAACTACGCCGCCGGTGTGCGTCACTGGCGACCGCGGCAGCTGGACCATGGCTTGTCGCTGGTACCGCCGCGCAGCGCCCTGTGGCTGGACGCCAACGGGCGCCGATTCGAGCCGCCGCTGCTGGCCGGTTGGGACACCAGCGAACAGGTGCAGCGCATTGCCGGCAGTGGCGGATTGTCCTGGCAGATCTTGAATCGCCGTATAGCGCTGCGCGAACTGGCCGTCTCGGGCGCCGAATTCAATCCTTCGATCCGGGAGCGCCGGCCCTTGGCCTTTCTGCGCGAGATGCTCTTCGGCAATCGATGGCTGGTCGATACAATGACCGCACGCTGCCCCGATTTCGTTGTTGCCGATACGCCGGCGCAGCTCGTGCAACGCATGAACGCGCTATTGGGGGCGCGCCTCGATGCGCATGGCGATCCGGTATGCCTGGCCTCGGTCGAGCTGGCGCTGCAGACATTTGACGACGCACGGTCACATAAGGAGGGCGGGGGCGATGCGCAATGGGAGAACATACGATTGGCGCGCCGGTGGCGGGGCGACCGACTGCGCACGGCCAGGCCCCGGCCGATGCTCGATCCGGCCGCGGGTCCCTTGATCGCCATACTTGAGCGCATCATCAGCCGCAAATCCCTGGGCGGAATTGGAACCGATCTGGATGGACGCGTGATGGATATGGCCGGACGCGCCATCGCAGGCTTGTACGCAGCCGGGGAAGCCTCGGGCTTCGGCGGCGGTGGCATGAACGGTAAGCGTGCGCTGGAAGGCACTTTTCTGGGCGGATGCATTTATTCTGCGCGACGGGCCGCGCGAGGCATCGCGCTGGATGTGACGCACGATATGGCGCAATGATGCGGCGATGAAAAAAACCGGTGCCTGGCTCGCAAGGTATGCGCTCGAACAGGTTGGCGTGCGCTGGACCTTTGGCATTCCCGGCGTCCACAATACCGAGCTGTACGACGAGCTCAATGAATCCGAGCAAATAACGCCCATCCTCGTGACCCACGAGGGTTGTGGTGCGTTCGCGGCCGACGCGGTCAGCCGTGTTGCCGACGGTGCCACGATCGGTGCCCTGGCCTTGGTCCCGGCTGCGGGCTTGACCCATGCCGCGTCGGGAATCGGTGAGGCCATGCTGGCCGGCATACCGATGATCGTAGTAACTGGCGGCATCCGACGCGATACGGGCCAGCGCTACCAGCTGCACGACATCGATCAGCTCGCCATCGCCAAGGTGCTTACCAAGGCCGCCTATCGAGTGCTGCGGCAGCAGGACGTCGTGCCCACGATTTTCGACGCCGTGCGCGTTGCGCTGACGGGCGAGCCCGGGCCGGTTCTGGTGGAACTGCCACTGGACGTGCTGCTCTTTCCGCAGGAAGTGGACAAGTTGCCGACCTGGACGCCGCCGCCGGTACCGCCGTTTGATGACCTTCGTGGCGTTCAGCAGGCGGCGGACCTGCTTTGTGCCGCTCACAATCCGGGAATCTTCGTCGGCTGGGGCGGGCGCAACGCCGCTGCAATACTGGCCAAGATTGCCGAACGCATCGAGGCCCCGGTCGCCACCACCCTGCAGGGCCAGGCAAGCTTCGCGCACGATCACGCCTTGCATGCCGGTTTCGGCTTTGGCCGCTCGGCGGTGCCGGCAGCGCGCAACGCGTTCGCCCATTGCGACTGCCTGCTGGCGGTGGGCACCCGCTTTGCCGAAATCGCTACGGGCAGCTATGGCGTTGCGGTGCCGCGGGCGTTGATCCACGCTGACATCAATCCGGCCGTGTTCCACGCGAATTATCCAGCGGCGGTCACGCTTGCCGGCGACGCAAAGGTGGTTGCCGAAAGCCTGCTGCGGGAACTCGAGCGCCGGCCGGCGCCAAGCGCCAGGCCGGGGGGCGGGCGGAACGTGGCGGCGCGGATCGCAGCGGACAAGGCGGCCTATCAACAAAGCTGGTTCACCCATGACTCCGGCGGTCGCGTCAATCCGGCACGATTTTTTGCGGAGTTGCGCCGGCAAACGGCTACGAATGCGATTGTCGCGGTCGATGATGGCAACCACACCTATCTCACCGCGGAGCTCTTTCCCATCCCCGCCGGCGGCAGCTTGATCGTGCCGACCGACTTCAACGCCATGGGATATGCCGTCCCTGCCGCTATGGGCGCCAAGCTTGCACAGCCCGAGCGGGAGACGATCGCCATCGTTGGCGACGGCGCGTTCCTAATGACATGCATGGAGATCGTCACGGTGGTCTCGCTGCGTTTGGGAATCGTCTACTACGTGTTCCGCGACGGCGAACTTGCCCAGATTGCCCAGGCGCAACGCTTGCCCTATCGCCGCGCGCCCTGCACGACGATCGGCGGGATCGACCTGAAAGCACTGGCGGCAGCAACCGGGGCGGCGTGGGTGCCCATAGAAAACGACGAGCGCTTGGCGGCGGGAATTTCCCAGGCCCGGGGCCATGCCGCCGAGCACCGGCCGGTGATCGTCGAAGTTGCCATCGACTACTCCAAGCACACCGCCTTCACCGAAGGGACGATACGCACCAACTTCCGTCGGTTTCCCCTGGCGCAGAAGGCACGGATGCTGGCGCGCATGCTCGGCCGGACCATCCGGGGCTAAGATGCGCCGCGGCGCCAGCCCGAGCCTGCGCCGCTTCGGGCGCAAGCAAACGGTGTGCCCTCCTCGATCGCGTTCGCATTAATATAGTGCAGCTCCCGCGTCAAGGTGTTACCTCTGGCGCAGAGCAGGTCCATTGATGTAGTGTTGCTTCGGTGGTGCGCATGCATCGGATATGTCCGCGGAATCGGGGGAGAGGCAAAAAGGCAGGCCCTGAGCAACTGAGGGGGTAAGAAGTGGTGCAGCCGTGCCGCATCGAATTTGATATGGCACGTAGGTTGGTTTTTGCGCCCGATCGGCAGCCGACGGCCCCAGTCGGGCGCCGATTGAACTAATTGTTGCGTGTCCCCCGATTCTCACGCTAGGCTAGCGTTCGGCCAGCTTGATTGAGAGGATTAAGAATGAAGAACTCTCTGATTCCGGTAGCTGTAATGCTTCTCGCTTCCTGCGCCTCGATGGATATGGGCAACAAGGAAGCCAAGACCACCGCCACCGGCTCGGCCGGCGGCGCCAACGCTCAGAATGCTAACAGCACGCTCGAACACTGTACGGAAACGATTGGCACCGTGGCCGTGGAGGAAGACACTACGCAGCCTTGGTACTATGCCTTACAACAGCATCAGCTTGGCCCGACGACACCGGTGCTGAAGCTGCTGCTGCAGCAAACGAACTGCTTCGTCGTCGTCGAGCGGGGCAAAGCCATGAGAAACATGCAGCAGGAACGCGAACTGGCAGCGTCCGGCGAACTGCGCAACACGGCGAAGATGCAAAAGGGCCAGATGGTGGCTGCCGACTACATTTTGAGTCCCTCGGTGACCTTTTCCAACAAGGACGCCGGTGGTCTCGGTGCAATGGGCGGCGGTTTAATCGGTTCGGTCGGCGCGCTCGTCGGAGGCTCCGTGTCGACCAAGGAAGCCAGCACCTTGATAACCCTGGTTGACACCCGCTCTGGGGTCCAGCTCGCCGCGGCCGAAGGTTCGGCCAAGAACATGGACTTTGGCGCGATCGGCGGCATGTTCGCCGGCGCCGGTGGCGGTGTTGGCGGCGGCTACTCCAACACGGCCCAAGGCAAGGTGGTCGTTGCTGCCTTTACCGACTCCGTCAACAACGTCATCAAGGCAATCAAAAATTACAAGGCCCAGGAAGTAAAGGGCGGCCTGGGCGCCGGTGGCAATTTGAAGGTGAACTGACCGGCAAGCGGGCGCAAGCAAGATTTTACTTTGCCTAGCGGGCCGGAGCGCCATTGGCTTGGCGCTCCGGCCATGCGATCGCCGCACGACGCATCCGTAAAAAGAAATTCGCCGCTCTCGCGAGCTCACTGTTGCAGCGGGAAGCGCAACAGTTTCGCCGTGTCCTCCAGTACCGAGTCCGCATCATCGGCGGGGGAAAAAGTTGCGAGCCAGCGTCCGTCGGGCGTGACCAAAAAGAAATTGGTGGTGTGGTCGATCGTGTAATTTGTCTTGTCGACCTGGTCCTTGCGCTCGAACGTGATCCCGAAAAAGGCGATGAGGTCCCGCAAGGCCGCTTCGCTGCCCGTGGCCCCGATCGTGTCCGGCCCGAACACTGCGGTGTACCGGCTCAACAGTTCTGGCGAATCGCGCCGCGGATCCAGAGAGACGAATACGATCCGCGGCGGCTCCTGCCCCCGTGCCTGCAACGCCTCCTGCACGTGGCTCAGTATCCCCAATGTCGCGGGGCAGGCATCGGGGCAATTCGTGTACCCAAAGAAGAAAAACGACCATCGCCCGCGCAGGTCCGCCTGGGTAAGCGGCGGACCCTTGCGCTCCAGCGCAAACGCCGGCAGCGGCGTCAGCTCTTCGAGCTGTGCAACATCGAGAGACTGCCCGGCAGGCATCGCCAGTTGGTGGTTCCCGGTCGGCCAATAGAACCAGACCGCAAGCGCTGCCAAGAGCACTAAGGCAGCGATCCCGACGGCGATGAGACCTAGTTTCCTGGGCACGGCGGCTGTGCTGTCTATGCGATCGCCGGAGCCGGCTCAGCTTCGCTCGGCGCGCGGGTCGCGTGCCAGTAGGAGCTCGACCGCATCGCGCGGACGGGTCCTACCCTCGAGGACCGCGCACACGGCTTCACTGATCGGCATCTCAATCTGCAAGGCCCCGGCGCGCGCCACGATTGCGGGCGCCGACCAAACGCCTTCGGCCACATGCCCCAAGTCGGCCAGGGCCTGCGTGAGCGCGATCCCTCTGCCCAGGGCCAAGCCAATCCGGCGATTGCGCGAGGGGTCGCCGGTGGCCGTCAGGATCAAGTCGCCCAGTCCCGTCAGCCCGGTGAAAGTCTCGGCGCGCGCGCCCAGCGCCTCTCCGAAGCGGCGCGTTTCCGTCAAACCCCGGGTGATCAAGGCCGCGCGCGCGTTGTGTCCGAGTTGGAGCGCATCGGCGATTCCCGTGGCGATGGCCATCACGTTCTTCACGGCGCCTCCTACTTCGACTCCGACGACGTCATCCGTGGAATAGATGCGCAGGTTGCCACCATGCACGGCCGCAGTGACCAATTCGCACAGTTCCGTCGTGCCGGCCACAACCAGCGCAGTCGGCAGCCCTTGCGCGACCTCTTCGGCAAAGCTGGGCCCGGAAAGCGGTCCGGCCGCATTGTGCGGCAATTCACTGGCGAGGATCTGATGTGCCAGCATCCCGGTATCGCGCTCCAGCCCCTTGCACAGCCAGGCGCAGGCGCCGCGAAACGACCGCTGCTGTACTTGTCGAAGCAGGGGCCGCAAGGAGGCAATGGGCACGGCGAGCAGCAGCAAATCTTCGGCCGCGTGCGCCAGCGCATGATCGAGATCGGCGCTGACGTGAAGTTCCGGAGCCAGGTCACGGCCTGGCAAGTAGCGCTCGTTGCGACGCGATTGCTCCATCCGCGCCGCCTGCTCAGCGCTGCGCGCCCAGAGTACCGTGGTGTGCCGCGGCGCGAGGGTACACGCGAGCGCGGTTCCCCACGCGCCGGCACCGAGGATGGAAATGCGCATGTGCGGCCCCTGGCATTGTTACCGAAGGCACCCCGGTGCGTTTTTATTGACGGGTTTGCGAGGAAGGGGGAATGATCAGCCCGGAGGGGCTCGGCGCACTATGACCGGTCTTTTGTTGATAAAGTGCCTCGAAGTTGATCTCGGCCAGGTGGATCGGTGGCAGCCCGGTTCGCGTCAGCAGGTCGGCCACATTGGCGCGCAGGTATGGATAGATGATGCCAGGGCACACGATCCCCAGCACTGCCGCGAGCTGTGGCTCGGGAATGCCACGCAATTCGAATATTCCGGCCTGCTTGGCCTCCACCAGGAACAGGACCTTGTCGCTCACGCGCGCCGTCGCGGTGACGCGAACGATCACCTCGATCACGCCCTCGACGACGCCGTCGTGGCTGACGTCGAGCTGCACTTCGATCTGCGGCGAGCCGTGTTCAAGAAAAATCTGCGGCGCGTGCGGCATCTCCAGCGAGGCATCCTTCAAGTACACGCGCTGCAACTGAAAGACCGGGGCCTGCGCTGCGGTCGGTGCCGCGTTTGCTTCGGAATCGCTACGTTCGGTTGTCATGGCTAGCCTCGGTGCGGTGATCGGTTCCGGCGCGGTGCGCAGGACGGGACTTGGAAACTTGTATAACGATGCGGCGAGCTGCAACGGGTGAATTACTCCGGCGGCTCCTCAGGGTGCCAGCAGCGCTTTGAGGGCGCCGTCGCGATCGATTGCGGCCAGTTCGTTGTAGCCGCCTACATGTTGCTCGTTGATGAAGATTTGCGGCACTGTGCGGCGACCGGTAAGGCGCCTCATCTCCACGAGCAGCTTCGGGTCCAGATCCACCCGCAGCTTCTCGAGGTGCTCCACGCCGCGGGCCGCGAGCAGCGCCTCGGCCCGCCGGCAGAAGGCGCAAGCGCCCGTGGTGTACATGCGAACACGTGCGCTCACGATGGCCGACCTTACTTGCTCAGGGGCAGACCAGCGGTGCGCCATGCATTCAATCCGCCTGCCAGGATGTAGACCTCGTTTATCCCCGCCGAGCGCAGCTTGACCGCGGCCAGGGAGGC
>OMSW01000285.1 GCA_900290295.1 Burkholderiales bacterium | reverse complement strand
AAGCACATGATCTCGTGGATGTTGTCGCTGCCGCCCGTGGAGCCGGCGAAGCCGAAGAGCAGGTTCGACGGCAGGTTGCCGTTGGACGCCGTGATCGACTGGTTTGCCAGGACCTGGGTGAGGGCGCCGCCGCCGTACGAATACGACAGGCTCAGCAAACCAGAGCCGGTGATATTGAGCACGTAGTAGATCGGTGTGGCCTGCGCGCGCGTTGTCGCGGTTTCGTTGGCGATCGTGACGCCGGAGAGCACGGCACTGCCGCCGGGAATCGGTGCGTAGTCGGCAACCGCGATCCCGGTATTCGTCGGGCTGCTCGGGTTGATTGCGTAATTCCAAAGCGTACCGGTCTCGCAGGTCGCTCTCACGGCGGCCTGCTGCTGCGCGGGCGTGAGCGAGGACGGGTAGTAGGCCGCCGTGTTCGTGTTCAGCCAGGACCACGCGACGTTGCCAGCGCCGCGCAGTCCGATCCGATCCCATTGATAATTGCCGCTGCCCCAGCCCACGGCGGCAACGCCCGTAGCCGTGTTGTCGTTGTACCCCCCCGAACTGTTCATCCCTCCATTGAGGAAATTCCCGTATTCATCCATCCCCAGGCCGATGTATGCACCTACCTGGCCCGTGTAGGGCGGGTTCTGGTTCGAGCACGTATAGCCAAGGCTGCCGCCCCAGGAGCCAAGCAGGCCGGACCCGGCCGTGTACTGGCTGGCATCCAGGAGGAAGAAGGAGATCCCGTCCGCGCCGTCGCCTCCGGTACCGCCGCTGTCGCCGGCGTAGGCGACGGTCTTGAAGGTGACCTGCACCCCGCTGCTGGCATTGAAGGGGGCCGTGGAAACAATGGCGCCGCTTTCATGATAGAAGGGGCTGCCATTGGTGAGGCGCAACGCGCCGGATCCGACCGCGTCGGGACTCTGGTTCGCGTTGGAACTGGGCGCGCTTGCGTTGCCGAGATAGCCATTTTGCCCACCCATCTGGTAGGCATCGCCATTGTTGATGTAATACGGCAGGCCTATGCACGATGGAATGCTGCCGTTGGTCGCGGCTCCGGCCGTCAGACAGGCGCCATTGATCGCGGTCCAGCTGTTGTTGATCGTGGTGCCGGTGAAGTCTTCCGAAATGACGTTCTGCGCCAGGGACAGGGCGGGCATGATCGCCGCGAAAGCCGCCAGGGTATGCATACGTCCAAGATTTCCGATTCGAACCAGCACTCGTTTCATGTCCTTCTCCAATTCGCTGCCCAAATCTTTCCCGCCCATGCCGCGGGCGGCCTAACAAGGCTTCGAAACACAACGGGTCCCACTCTTTATGGAAAACACGCTCTGCAAAACTGCGAGTGCATTCGCGTTGCCGCCGTACCTGAGGGTGGTGACCTGGTACAGCGTCGCGTTGCCGGCCGGGTCCGGTCCCAGGTAGGCGACCGCGCACTGGAGGCCGCGTAGTACTTGCTCATCAAAGCCCCGGCAGTGCTCACTTGGGCCGCAGTTTCGCCGCCGATCGCAGAAATCCGGATCTGCTGGATCGGGGCGTACGGCGCGCCGAAACTGCTGTGCGATCCCGTGTTCCAAGCCGTGATCGCGAACATCTCGGCCGATAGCGTTTGCTGTAGATCTGGAATGCGTTCGCGCCCAGGATGGTCGGTTGCGCGCCGGGCGTTCCCTGGCGGCGGTCGCATCGTTGTTGTCATTTCGTCGCGCCGGCCAAACAGGTCTGGTTAGCCCGACCAAGGTGAAGCCGCTCCATGGGAGCGCACTCCGATCGGTGGCCATGGAGGTGCGCTCATGGCGCATGTCGGATTCCGTCATCAACACTGTCGATTCCTCTCGAAGAAAAAGACGGCGGCGCTAGGCACGGTGCCGGTCCGCGTCCTGGCTCGCACGACCGAGCACGCCCTTGACGGGATTTCGACTGCGCCGATACGAGCTTGAATTCGCAGCGATCAACGGCTGTTTCCGCCGGATCAGCGGCAAAGCGCGGCCGCAAATCCGGCGGCCGCCGCGCGAACGTCGATTGGCCCGAACCAGGAATCAGAAGCGCGTCGGCGGACCTTTATGCCGACCGTTGATCGATGGCGGTCTATCGGTAACGCTGAAAGCCGACGCCCGTGCCGGATGACGTTCCGGGAGCGGGAACCGCGCCCTGGTATTCGTCTCTGCCATCACAAGGTGGAAACGATGGAATCAAAAACTGCCAGTTCCCCAGCGATGCAGCACGGAACACATGCCGCGATCTTTCACATAGCATTGAACCAATGTCGAAGCCGAGAGAGGTCTACGCATTTTGAGTGCGAACAGCAAGATCCAAATGCACGTGACCTGCACTGGCTCACTGAATCTGATTGCCGCATGTCGGGCGAAGTCGCCCTCAACGGCTTTCAGCGGGCGGCTTGGTCCCGATTGGCTTCGCGCGATGTCCAGATGCGGGCAAAGTGGGCCCGCCCGGATCGCACGGTCGGCGGTACAAGAGAAACGAAATACAGAATCGGCCCGGCAATGCTCAATATGGCGAAGGGCAAGTATTCGATGATGTGCTTCGCCCCGCCCCGCAAAGGGTGATTCAAAAAGTCGACTGCGAATGCGTAGGCGATGTAGTTCATGCCGACAGTCCGAACCAGCCACCAACTGGTGCGATTCAGCATTTGCTGCAGGCGCCTGATCGAGAGCAGCGCAAGTAGGTAGGTAAAGACGAGGGCGATGCCGAAGAACACGAAAACACCGGTCCCCGGCGCGGCGCCGATCCAACACAACCACGCGATGAGGCCAACGTGGACGAGATGCGCCGAGGCGAAGGCGAGGCCGAACTCCCTGCCATGCCGCTTCAGAGCCTGAAAGTTCGGCCCAAACAACGTGGCCATGGCGCTGCCGGTATAGGCCGCCCAGAACAGGAGAAAGGAGAACCGCGCCGTGACCTGCAGCGCGATCTCGGTGCCTCGCTTGTTCGGACCGGAGACGGCAAGCACGATCGCGGCCAAGCAGGCCGCCGCGCAGAACGCTGAACCCATCCACCAGACGGTTGTCAGTTTTGATCGCATCAGGCAACCTATCAAGGCGATGAGAGAACCAATAGCGCGGTGCAGCGCGGCAAGCGCGTTCGGCAGTGCGCCGTTTGGGCCTTTTGTTCGCGCAAAACCCCTATCGCGCAGGATTTGAGCACGATGTCGATTCGGTTCTGGACACTGACTTGCCAATCTACGCCAGCGATGCCAAGGCGGCAACGATCGAAAAACAGGCGGGAGCTTCGGCTCCCGCCGTGAAGTTCTGGCCTGTTGCCGGTGACATGGATACCTTGTCAAGGTTGATTATGGTCCTGCACGGCCCACCAGCATCCGCGGGCTTTTCCACGGAAGTGGCCACTTCCAGCGCGCACCAACTGCGGCGGCGACAATTCGCGGACAATTCGTCGGTGAGGCAGAGACCTTCCGCGTGTGCCGGGTCGTCGCCGGTACGGAGGAAAGGATCGCCCTCGACACCTCCATGCGAGAGTTGCACGCCATCTTGCATTTCACTGCGAAATCGGAAGTGCGTTGGAATGACGCGCTTATTGCTTGACGTTCAGGACCGTTGCGGTTGGACATCCTCTGCGACCGCCTGCTCCGTGGCAATCGCATCTGGATAGCAGATCCTGGCCGCACCCGAGTGCCATTTCCTTGCTCGCAAGGCGAGCGTCGAGATATGCTGATTGTGGCTGACGTCGCTAATTGGATATCGATTCGGGGATGCCAATCGTGGCGAGTGGCGATGGCTATCTCCGGCATAGGAGGCATTCATGTACAAGCGCATTCTCGTGGCGGTCGATGGTAGCAATACATCCGACCTTGCTCTGGCAGAGGCAATCAAGCTTGCCGCGGAGCACCAAGCTCAATTGCGCATCGTTCACGTCGTCGACGTTCTAGCGTTTTTTGCTGGAGAACCGGCGTTCTTGAATATTGTTGCTCTCGAGAAAGCGATCGTAGAGTCGGGAGAACGGATTCTGGAAAGGGCGGTGGCAAGCGCCGGCGGCGCGGGAATCCGGGCAGAGACAAAATTGTTGAGGGTTGAGGAATTCAGCCAGAGAATCGCCGACATGATCGTGGGTGAGGCCGCCGCTTGGCCGGCCGAGCTGATCGTGGTTGGCACCCACGGACGCCGCGGCCTCAGCCACCTGTTTCTTGGCAGCGTTGCAGAGGGAATCGTCCGGATCTCACAAGTACCGGTATTGCTAATTCGTGGAAAGTAACCTGTCTTCCCGTGTTTTCTGGGTGCGTTTTCTGCGAGACTCTGACAGAGCTCTGTTACGCCTCTAAGCGGGACCCGAACGCGATTGCAGCAGGGGCGTGCGGCGAGCGCCACTTGACGGAGCGTACAGCGCCCCGTCAGCGAACCACGAAAGCGCAACTAAGCGGCGGCTGACCTAGCGCAGAGCCCTCCGCAAAACCATCGATATGATGCTTCGGCCACTGTGGACGCGGGGGGACGCATGAGCGCAGGGCGTATCGCTGGAACTGGAATCGCGGGGATTGCATTGCTCGTGGCGGTAATTCTCGCATTGGTTATTCACGTCTGGACAATCGTGATCGCGTTTTCCGAGACCGGGCTGTTCGGCGGCGCTCTCACATTGGTCTTTCCCATATTCTCGGAAGTTTATTGGTTCATCCGAGTGTGGCACGCACTCGGAATCGACACGATGTATTGCGTTGCAATCTTGGCCTACCTGGGACTTTGGATCGTAGGTTCCATTGCCTTCGCGCTCACCCCTTCGAAGTGATCTCAAGACGCATGCAAAATCGGAATGGATGCGCAGTTTTTGCTCTCGCTAAGCGCCAGTATCCTTCTCGTACCCTTTTGGTTCATGCATGACCAACGATCATCGGTTTGTTCGTACTGCTCGTGAATGCTGCATTCGCCAATGGACTCACCTTGAAAACTCGCCCTCGGAGAGCGCAAGGCGCAGACGGACTCTCCGACGGCTGAAACACGTTCCTTTTGCGCAGGCCGGCCCCTCAGCAGACAAGCTTGCCTATGTCGGCAGTCGAACCGAGGCCGTGCTTCGCGGTCGCGATTCGCGACCATGTGCAGATGCTGAATAGAACCAAATTAGGCTGTCGGGGAACCCCGGAAACCGGCACTACCCGATCGCATCGGGATCAGTGGCGCATCAGTGGCGCACGATGTATCGAGGCAGGGCCGTGGGATCACCGAGAGTTGGCCGTAACGAGGCCCTCGCCACAGCGGCACGAAGCAACGCTGCGCGCTCTGACGGCGCGGCATCGATCAGTCGCGTTACCCAACTGGCCGGCACCTCGCGGTAATTGCGCCGCTCCGGACGGTAGGTAAGCTCGCGCCAGCCTTGGTCCAGTAGCCATTCCCACAAATCGTCCGTGATACCCGCCTGCACCGTGATGCGAAGGTCCCCACAGACGACATAGTCGCCAATCGCAGGCTTGCGGCCGCGCCGAGGAAGTCTGCGTTCTTTTTGAATATGCAAAAGGCCACGTACCCGGCCACGCAGAGACAGTGTCACAACGAAGTCCTTTCACGAGGGGCTCTACCGGAAGCCGGAGCCAGGAGTCGGGTCCGACAACAAACGAGACTTTTTTACCATGAAAAAAAATAGGCGCATATCGCATAATTTGGTTGCCGCGAAAATGAGCTCGAACCATTTCAGATGGTGGTACTGCAGTGAAGCGAACCCCATCGAATCGGCGGTGTGCGACGTGGAATTCCTGCGCTGCCTGGGTCATTAGCTCGTGCAGCTCCCTAGCAATTTTGAGGCGCTGGCCGCTGGTAGGCCGCGTCCGGAACGTCTCATCCGTCGCCCCGAGCAACGATCGGCCAGCCTGCATACCGTCTGCGATGCCGGGCGATTAGCGCAGATAAGCTCCGTCGCCTGCCGGCCCCTGAGCAAACGTAGCGCTTTGACTGCCGCAGCGTAAACGGCGCCCGATTGCGGGCCAAACTCGCTCGCTATGCGAGCAAGATGACCACTGCCGTGAAATGCTTCGAACTCTCGCACTGCCATGCAGTGACAATAGGGATCGCTTCACCGCATAAACCCAACATTCAAGATAGCGTCTCAAGTTCCTGTTTCCGTTCGTGTTTCCGTGCCTCCTGAATCCCGCTCCCATGGCCGGTATAAACGACGTTCCGAGGAATGGGACGCGCGAAGATCTTGCCGCTGGCCAATTGTCCGTTGCTGAATCGGACGTCAAGCTGAGCTGCGGCGGGTACTGCCACAGCTCGAGGAGGCATTGGATAGTCGTTAATTGGGCGCAAATGCGCCGTAGCCTTTGTTCCCGAGGCGACGACGCCGACTCGGTTTTACCGTTTTGCCAGCGGACCATCAGGTGCTTTGCGTTGCAAGGCCGAGGCTTCGCTGCGTTTTGCACAGTCAAGGTGTTCAGCGATGTAATCGGCGTGCCAATTGCTTCCGCTATAGCTGCCGCTCACTTTGCCGGATATCGGGATCTGGTGTGATGTGAGCTGCGCGTGCTGCATCGTGGACCACGGACCGGCAATACCACCACCCACCTCGCAACCGGCTTCAACGCGCCGAGGCGACGTCGGGCCTATGATGCGCCAGCGGGCCTTTGCTTTTTTCGTCGTATCAACTAGCAGCAGCTGTCGCCAAAGGGAGCCAAATCATGGCAACGAAGCGTTCCAAAAACGGCATTTACCGGGTCACCGAGCTGGTCGGCACCAGTCCTACCTCGTGGGAGGACGCAGCGAAAAATGCGATCGAAGCTGCCGCGAAGTCGCTGCGCGGGCTGCGCATCGCCGAGATCTCCAAACTGGATATGAAGATCGACGCGGGCAAGGTTGTCGCGTATCGCGCCCGCCTTACCTTGTCGTTCAAGTACGAGAAGTAGCGCCGTTCTCAGGTTGGTGGTCAGGCCGGGCGGGAGGTCTGCCCGATGTTCCTGTCCCGGATCGCGACCTTGCATTTCCTTGCGCGCAGAGGCGGAAAGATGCCCCGGCGTCCAAGGAAAACTACAATGTTCACCGCATCCACCCATCCCGGTCTCTTGTCGGGGAGATAATCTGGAATCGCTGCCGCAGGACTGGCCTGCTCTTTGCCTGCTCATATTCGTGCTCGGTCTGAAGCACGGATTCGATGCCGACCATCTTGCCACCATCGATGGACTGACGCGCTTTAACATGCGCAGCAATCCACGCCTGGCGCGCTTTTGCGGCGTGCTGTTTTCTCTGGGGCACGGTTCCGTGGTAATCGCCATCGCCCTGGCCGTCACCACGCTGGCGCAACAGTGGCAGGTGCCGCGATGGCTCGAGGCCTTCGGCGCCTGGGTTTCCATCGGGTTTCTCGCCACCCTTGGTTGGGTAAATGTGCGTGCGGTGCTGCGGGCCCATCCGACGGAGCTGGTGCAACGCGTCGGCTTCAAGGGCCGCTTCCTCGGTCGCCTCGTGCATGCGGCCAGCCCGGGCCTGGTGGCGCTGGTCGGCGTGCTGTTCGCGCTGTCCTTTGACACCATCAGCCAGGCGGCTCTGTTTGCGCTGACCGCCGCGCAAACCGGCGGCTGGCAACACGCCTTGGTGCTGGGCTGCCTTTTCTTGCTGGGAATGCTCATCACCGACGGCGTGAACGGTTTCTGGATCTCGCGCTTGATCTACCGCGCCGATCAGGTCGCGCTGGTCGCATCGCGAGTCATGAGTCTGGTGGTTGGCGGCGTCAGTCTTCTGGTGGCAGCCTTTGGCGTCGCCAGGCTTGTGCTGCCCACGATCGATGCGTGGAGCGAGGGCAAGGAATTGCTCTTTGGCGCCACCGTGATCGGCGTGGTTGCCGCAAGCTTCGTCGTCGCGATACGGCTGACACGCAGGCCGGCAGCGGTCCGAGTTTCGATGTCCGAGTGAAGTCCCGCCACCTGGTGAGGCGGCTGCGGCAAATGAAATCCCGAGGCGAGCGTCGCCTGCGCGAAGGCCGCTATACCGCGCCGATCAGGATCGAAATAGGCGGGTGTATTGCGTCTCGTGGAGCGCGCTCGCGATACGCTGGGAAACCGTTCCCGATCCGATTTCCTCGTCGCAGATCGTCGCGGCGCGGTCCACCAGTGCCGGCATCTCGTCAATCAGCCGGTGCAATAATCGCTGTCCCGCCGATTGTCCCAGCGGTACCAGCTTGACCGCAGCCAGAACCTGGTTCTCGCTCCATGACCAGAGGTAGCCGCTCAGCGTTTCCTCAGTCGCAATGTTCCAGCGCACGGCGGCCAGCGCGAATAGCGTCGCAAATGCGGGCCGGGCATCGATCCACGCTTGCGCCTCCTCAATGCCCAGTCCTACCAGGATCCGCGCAAGCGCGCGGCCCAGGTGCAAGTCCTCAGCGCGCAGCTCCTGCGTCTCGCGGGATGCAACCAGTTGTGCGGTCCATTGCTGCACCTGCATGCTTTCGCCCTGACCCCAGGCCCGATGCATGCGCAACAGCAGCGGCAGGTCCAGGGTCCCCAAGCCACGCGCGGCGAGGCCGCGCAACCAGTTGAAGGTGCTCGCTTCGTCGTACACCCAGGCGGCGTGCACCGCGTATTCGAGACCCTGCGAATAGGCGTACGCGCCCACCGGCAGGGCCGGGCTGACTAGATGGAACAGGCGCAGCAGCGCGCTTGCGTTCATCAACGCCGTCGGCGCCGGTTTTTGCAGCGGGACGGGTGGCGGGCTCCCGGGCGAAGTCCAGCGCTCGGGCCGCTCGCTCATGGGAAGGGATCGCGCGCAACGCCGCCAGGACCGTGTGCGTGTCCGGCTTGGTGCGACGCGGTTTCGTGCGGTGCATACGCGCCGACCTCCGGTTCGAACGGCGCCTGCTCCACGCTCACGCTCAAGCCCAGACCTCGTACCATGTCATCGAGTACGTGATCGTGGTTATATCGCAGCCAGCCGCTACTGATCTGCAGCGCGACGTGGCGATTGCCCAGATGATAGGCGGCACGGATCAGCTCTGCGGCATCTTTGCCGTGCGCCGTCGATACCAGTTCGGCCGCGGCGCATATCTCGATGACGCGGCCGTCTTCGGCCAGCAACAGGTCGCCGCCGCGCAGAACCTGTCCCCGCGCCACGACGATTGCGACCGCCTCGCCATTACTTAACGTGGCACGCAAGCGGCTGCGGCAACGCGCTTCAAACGGCAACTCCAGGCACACGTCGGTCCGACGAGCTTCCTGCAGCCGCTGCGTGATCATCAACATGCGAGGTCTCAGAACAGGAAATAGCGCTGCGCCAACGGCAGCGTTGCCGCCGGTTCGCATTGGAGCAGCTGCCCGTCGGCACGCACCTCGTAGGTTTGCGCATCGACCTCGATCTTCGGCAGGTAATCGTTCCATTTCATGTCGGCCTTGCCCACCTTGCGTGTGCCCACCACCGGGACCAGCGGCTTGCGCAAGCCGAGCCGGTCGGCCATGCCGCCCTGGATGCCAGCAGACGAGACGAAGTGAACGGAGCTTGCGGCTTTCGCTGCCCCGAGCGAGCCGAACATCAGGCGGTAATGCACCGGTTGGGGCGTAGGAATGGAGGCGTTCGGGTCGCCCATGGGAGCCGCGACAATCATGCCGCCTTTGATGACCATGGCGGGCTTGGCGCCAAAGAACGCCGGCCGCCAAAGCACCAGATCGGCAAGCTTGCCGACCTCGATCGAACCGACTTCGTGGGCGATGCCGTGCGTAATCGCCGGGTTGATGGTGTATTTCGCGATATAGCGACGCACCCGAAAATTGTCACAACCCGCCACATCCGGCGCAAGCGGACCGCGCTGCACCTTCATCTTGTGTGCCGTCTGCCAGGTGCGCGTGATGACCTCGCCTACCCGACCCATCGCCTGCGAGTCGGAGGAAATCATCGAGAACGCGCCCAGGTCGTGAAGAATGTCTTCGGCCGCGATCGTCTCGCGCCGGATGCGCGACTCGGCGAATGCTACGTCCTCGGCGATCCCGGGGTCCAGATGGTGGCAAACCATCAGCATGTCCAGGTGTTCATCGACGGTATTGACCGTGTACGGCCGCGTTGGATTGGTCGACGACGGCAGCACGTTGGGCACGCCGCAGGCCTTGATGATATCGGGCGCGTGGCCGCCGCCGGCGCCCTCCGTATGGAACGTATGTATGGCGCGTCCCTGGAACGCCGCGATCGTATCTTCCACGAAACCGCTTTCGTTGAGGGTATCCGTGTGAATCGCCACCTGGATATCGAATTTTTCCGCCACCGCCAGGCAGTTGTCGATCGCAGCCGGCGTCGTACCCCAGTCCTCATGCAGCTTGAGCCCCATGGCACCGGCGCGTATCTGCTCTTCGAGCGGCTCGGGCAGGCTCGCATTGCCCTTGCCGAGCAGACCGAAGTTCATCGGCAGATCGTCGAGCGCCTGGTACATCCGCGACAGGTGCCAGGGCCCCGGCGTGCAGGTGGTCGCATTGGTACCGGTCGCCGGGCCCGTGCCCCCGCCGATCATCGTCGTCACGCCACTCATGAGCGCATCGCCGGCTTGCTGTGGACAGATGAAGTGGATGTGGGCGTCGATGGCCCCGGCCGTCATGATCAGGCCCTCGCCCGCGATCACCTCGGTGCCCGCGCCAAGGATGATGTCGACCCCGGGTTGGATGTCCGGATTGCCGGCCTTGCCGATCGCCGCGATGCGCCCGTCCTTGATACCGACGTCGGCCTTGACGACGCCCCAGTAGTCCAGGATCACGACATTCGTTATCACCGTATCGACGACCTCGGCCGCCGGTCGCTGCCCCTGCCCCATGCCGTCGCGAATCACTTTGCCGCCGCCGAACGTCACTTCTTCGCCGAATATGGCATGGTCGCGCTCGACCTGGATAAACAATTCCGTATCCCCCAGGCGCACCCGGTCGCCAACCGTCGGGCCGAACATCTCCGCATAGGCTCGGCGTGAGATCCGGGTCATGCAAGCGGCCCCATGATCCGGCCCTGGAATCCGAATACGACGCGATCTCCGGCCAGCGCTACCAGTTCGACCTCGCGCTCCTGCCCCGGCTCGAAGCGCACGGCGGTTCCGGCCGCGATGTTGAGCCGAAAGCCGCGGGTCGCCTCGCGGTCGAAGCGCAATGCGCCATTGGTTTCGTAGAAGTGGTAGTGCGAGCCGACCTGAATCGGTCGGTCGCCGGAATTGGCAACGACGATCCGGATCGTCTGACGGCCGGCATTGAGGGTAATGTCGGCCTCCTGCGCCGCAATCACTTCACCGGGGATCATGCGTGGGACCCTTTTTCTGGAGCGCGTCGCGGCAATCAGCGGATCGGCTGGTGAACGGTCACCAGCTTTGTGCCGTCGGGGAATGTGGCTTCCACCTGCACCTGCGTGATCATTTCGGCAATCCCATCCATCACGTCGGCACGCTGCAGCAGCGTGGTGCCCCAACTCATCAACTCCGCAACCGAGCGGCCGTCGCGGGCCCCTTCGAGTATAGCTGCCGAGAGGTAGGCCACGGCTTCTGGGTAATTGAGCTTGAGCCCACGCGCCTTGCGCCGCTCTGCCACCAAAGCAGCGGTGAACAGCAGCAGCTTGTCCTTTTCCCGCGGAGTCAGTTCCATGTTCGCCTATTGCCGTTGCGCCAATACCGTTACGCGGTCCACCAATCATGTCGCCCAGACGCGCGGCAACATGGGTTCCCGGCCCAGCAGCAAGGGACGGACCTTCGACCAGATTTCGACGAACGCCTGGCGCAGCCGGTCGCCTCGCTGCGCGAGTGCACGGCAAACCAGAACGCCGTCGACCAGCGTGCAGCCCAATACCGTGTCCGCACCCGCTGCGGTACGCGCGGCAGCCAGTTCGTGCTGCGTGGCCGGAAACGCCATCAAGGTCCCTATCGCCGCATTGCCGGCAAGACCCCAGCGCGCCGCGATACCTTCACGATCGATGTGTTGGCGCTCGCTCAGCAACAACTGCGTCTCGAACCAGAGGTCCAGATGCTGGCGCAGCTCTCCGGTATGAAACGGCGCGGCGCTGGCCGGCAAGCCCAGGCAGCTCACCTCCCAACCGAAAAATCGCGCCGCCGCGCGCAGCCGGATCGTCGCGCGCACCAGCGCCGAGGCCCCGGGATAAAAGATGCTCTCTTGCGGCAGCCATTCGAGGATGCCGGCCTCGACCGTAAAGTCCTGTGTCAGGCGCGCCGTCGCTCCTTCACTGCGATAGAACTTGCCGGCCGCCGGAGTGGTCAATAGCGCGTGGGCGCCGGGCCGAACCTGCGCGTCTAGCGCGAGCTCGTCGCCGGCCACGACCCCGCCGGGCGGGTGAACAACGTACACGTGACACACCTCCCCCTCCGGGTAGAACGGCCGCTGCACAATGAGCGGGCCGCTGTGCCGCCGCTCGGCCAGCACCGTCGTAGCTCCTCGGCGCTCAAAGGCGAGCTCGAGTCGCGCCTGCCAGCCGGGGCGGGCGGCGGCGCGCGGCCCTGGCACGGGAGGAAGGCGGTCAATTCCGGTCACGGCCCGACATTACACGGTCAGGTGCTGGCGCACCAGATCGTCGTTCAATACGTCGATGCCACCCGAAACCACGAGCCGGCCCTTGTCCAGAATGCGCACTTCGCTCGCGACGCGTCGCGCAAAAGGCAGCTTTTGTTCCACCAGCAACACCGTCAGTCCGACTTCACGATTTAACCGCAGGATGACATCGCCAATCTGGTGAACGATTCCCGGTTGAATGCCCTCCGTCGGCTCATCGAGTATCAGCAGCCGGGGTTCGAGTACCAGGGCACGGCCAATTGCCAGTTGCTGTTGCTGTCCTCCGGAGAGGTCGCCGCCCCTGCGGTTCAGCATCTGCTTGAGTATGGGAAAGGTCTCGAATACCTGCTCGGGCACAGAACGTGTCCGGGGCCGGCGCACCGCCAGCCCGATGCGGAGATTTTCCTCCACGGTGAGCTGCGAGAAGATCTCCCGCCCCTGCGGGACGTAGCCGATGCCCAGGCGTGCCCGCTGTTCGGCAGGCATTAGCGCGAGATCCTGCCCATCGAACATCATCTGCCCGGACGCGATCGGCAGCAGACCCATGATGCTCCGGAGCAGCGTGGTCTTGCCCATGCCGTTGCGGCCCATCAGGCAGGTGCACGAGCCCCGCGGCACCGTCATGTCGACGTCCCAGAGCGTATGACTGCCGCCATAGAACTGGTTCAGTGCCTTGACCTGCAACATACTCATTGGCCGAGATAGACCTCGATCACCCTGGGATCGTGCTGCACGGTGTCGATGCTGCCCTCGGCGAGCACCTTGCCCTCGTGCAGCACGGTCACCTGGCGCGCGATCGAGCGTACGAAATCCATGTCATGTTCAACCACGACCACCGAATGCCGTCCGGCAAGCGAGAGCAAGAGCTCGGCGGTGCGTTCGGTTTCTTGCGGAGTCATTCCCGCAACGGGTTCATCGATCAGCAGCAGTTGCGGCTCCTGCATGAGCAGCATGCCGATCTCCAGCCATTGCTTCTGGCCGTGCGATAGCGCCCCGGCCAGATGGTGGCGCCGGTCCTGCAGTCGAACCCTCTCGAGCGTCGCCTCAATTTTGTCTTTCTGGGCCGATGTCAGGCGCGTGAACAGCGCGTGCCACACCGACTTGTTGTCGGCCATCGCCAGCTCCAGGTTTTCAAACACCGTGTGCTGTTCGAAGACGGTCGGCTTCTGGAATTTGCGGCCTATGCCGGCCAGAGCGATTTCCGGCTCGGTCCGCGTCAGCAGGTCGACCGTTTGGCCGAACCACGCAGAACCGCGTTCCGGACGTGTCTTGCCCGTGATCACGTCCATCATCGTCGTCTTGCCGGCGCCGTTGGGCCCGATGATGCAGCGCAATTCCCCGGTTTCGATATACAGCGTGAGCGCGTCCAGTGCCTTGAAACCGTCGAAGCGCACCGTGATCTGCTCCAGGTACAGCACGACATCCTGGGTAAAGGTGCGCCGAACCGGCGCCGTAGCGGTCATGGCCTTGCGATGCGCCGACGCACAGCGCCGACGGCACCGACGATCCCCTGCGGCAAGAACAAGGTCACGACGATGAACAATGTGCCCAGGACGTAGAGCCAGAAACTCGGCAGCGCGGCGGTGAAGTACGTCTTGGCGTAGTTGACGAAGACCGCGCCGGCGGCAGCGCCATACAGCGTGCCGCGTCCGCCGATGGCAACCCAGATGACGATTTCGATGGAGTTGGCAGGCGAGAACTCGCTCGGATTGATGATGCCGATCTGCGGAACATACAACGCACCGGCGATCCCCGCCAGTACTGCCGAAAGTACGAACACCCAGAGCTTATAGGACTCGACCCGGTAGCCCAGAAAGCGCGCACGACTCTCGGCGTCGCGCACGGCCTGTATGACACGGCCAGCGCGGGAGGAAACGACAAAGCGACACAACAGAAAGCTCCCGCCCAGCGCAATGACAGTGCACAGGAACAGGACGACGCGGGTGCCGGGCGATTGCAGTGAGAATCCCGCGATGTCCTTGAAGTCCGTGAACCCGTTATTGCCGCCAAATCCCATATCGTTGCGGAAGAACGCCAGCATCAGCGCGTAGGTCAGTGCTTGCGTGATGATCGAGAGATACACGCCGGAGACCCGGGAGCGAAAGGCGAAGTACCCGAATACGAGGGCCAGCAGTCCCGGTACGAGCAGCACCATCATCAGCGCAAACCAGAACTGATCAAAGCCGTGCCAGAACCACGGCAATTCCTTCCAATTCAAAAAGACCATGAAGTCCGGCAGCACCGGGTCGCCGTAGACGCCGCGCGCACCGATGGCGCGCATCAGGTACATGCCCATTGCATAGCCGCCGAGTGCAAAGAAGGCGCCATGACCCAGGCTAAGGATGCCGCAATAGCCCCAGATCAGATCCACGGCGATCGCAAGCATCGCGTAACTCATGTACTTGGCAAGCAGCGTGACGGTATACCCGGACAAGTGCAGCGCCGAGGTCTCCGGCACGAAGAAGTACATCAGCGGCACTAACACGCCGGCAATCACGAGTACAGCCAAAAATGATCTGCCGCCGGGATCATTGCCGAGTCTGATACGAAAAGCTCTGGCCTCCGGCATGCGCTAACTTTCCGCGGCGCGGCCTTTTTGCGGAAACAAGCCCCGCGGGCGGCGCTGAATGAAGAGGATCAGAAAGACCAGCACGAAGATTTTTGCCAGGACCGCACCCGATACCGGCTCGAGCAGCTTGTTGACGACGCCAAGGGCATTGCCGCCGAGCTGCGTTCCCCAGAGGTTGCCAACACCGCCGAAAACCACCACCATGAAGGAGTCGACGATGTAGCTCTGGCCCAGGTTCGGACCGACATTGGTGAGCTGGCTGAGCGCTACGCCGGCGATGCCGGCAACGCCCGAGCCCATGCCGAAAGTCAAGGCATCGATCCAGTCCGTGCGTATCCCCATCGCCTTGGCCATTGCCCGGTTCTGCGAGACGGCGCGAAGCTCGAGTCCGAACCGCGTCCGCCGCAGCACCAGCTGCAGCAGGAAAAAGACGGCCAGCGTGAAAAAGATGATGTACAGGTGGTTGTACGTGATCGACAGCGCCTGGTTGATGTCCAGCGACCCGGCCAGCCATTGGGGAGTAATCACCGACCGGTTGTTGGCGCTGAAAATGTCGCGCACCGCCTGCTGCAGCAGCAAGCTCACCCCGAAGGTGGCGAGCAGCGTCTCCAGGGGGCGGCCGTACAGATGGCGCACGATGCCCCGTTCAATGGCCACGCCGACCGCGCCCGATACGAGGAACGCCACGGGAATCGCAACCACGATAGACGCCCCCATGTGCTCGGGCATCGCCTGTTGCACCACGTAGGTGGAATACGCGCCGAGCATCATGAGCTCGCCGTGGGCCATGTTGATGACACCCATCACGCCGAAGGTGATCGCCAGGCCAATGGCCGCGAGCACGAGTATCGACCCCTGGCTCAGCCCGAACAGCAGCGTCTGCAGGCCGGAATAAAAGGCGCGCGCGGCATTGATCGAACGCAGCGCCTGGGCAGCGGCCGCGCGCACTTTCGCGTCCGCCTCGACCGGGCTCCCATCCGCGGACGTGGCAAGCATCGCGGTGAGGCGGTTGTAGACATCGGGGTTCAGATTTCCGCCCAGTGCCTCGATGGCGGCGAGCCGCCGGGAGGCGTCCTCGCTATCGAGGTCGGCCAGCGCCAGCCCAGAGGCGATCGCCTCGCGCACGCTGGCGTCGGTTTCGTGCGGCAGGCGCGCGCGCAACGCGGCCACGATCCGCGCATCGGGTGCGCGCAGCATCTCCTTCACCGCGTCCTGTCGCACCGACGCATCCGGATCGGCCAGATCGAACTGCGCCAACGCTACGCGCAAGGACTTGCGCAGCTGGTTATTGACGCCGATCTTCGCCAGGTCCGACTCGGGCAGCGTGCCGGCGTCGGCGCCGGTGAGCGGATCCCGAAGCCTGTCACCGGGCGACCCCAGGACGAAGATCCGGCCATCGCTACTGCGCGCTACCAGATTCCCGTCCAGCAGCGCCGCCAGGATCGCTCGGACGCGCGGGTCCCCAGTACCGGCAAGCTGCCGTATCAATTCTTGCTTATCCGCGTAACCGGCAGCCGGCAACTGCTGCAATAGTGGCAGCAGCACTTGATCCTCGGCCGCACTGCAAAGCGGCGACGCCAGCAAGCTTGCGGTCAGCGCCAGCAGGCGCGCGACCCGAAACATCCAAATCATCGCAAGTGCCCCTTGGATCGCACGCGGAAGAGGCGCCCTTTCAGACCGGAATCCCGGGTGGCAACACCGGTGGGGTGTTGCCGCCCGGGACGTACCGCAGACCGTCCACGGAACTACTTGTAGTTCTGACCCGAGCAGACCTTCGTCTTGGAATTGTAGTTGCCGCACTTGAGGTTCACCCAATCGGCCACGATATCCTTGCTACCCGCCAGGTACTGGGACCAGGCCTCTCCCGGGATGGCTTTTTCCGTCTTCCACACCACGTCGAATTGACCGTCGCCACGCACCTCACCGATATAAACGGGCTTGGTGATGTGGTGGTTCGGCAGGACCTTGGCGATGCTGCCGGTCAGGTTCGGCACCTCGAGTCCTGGCAAGGCCGCGATGACTTTTTCCGGATCGGTGGTACCGGCCTTCTCGACCGCCTTGACCCACAACTGAAAGCCGATGACGTGCGCTTCCATCGGGTCATTGAAAGTACGCTTGGGGTTCTTCGTGAATGCGTGCCACTTCGCGATCCAGGCCTCGTTTTCCGGCGTTTTGATGCTCATGAAATAGTTCCAGGCCGCCAGATGGCCGATGAGCGGCTTGGTGTCGATGCCGGAGAGCTCCTCCTCACCGACCGAGAAGGCAACCACCGGAATGTCCTCGGCGGAGATCTTCTGGTTGCCAAGCTCCTTGTAGAACGGCACGTTCGCGTCGCCGTTGATGGTCGAGACCACCGCGGTCTTCTTGCCCGCGGAACCGAAGGCCTTGATCTTGGCCACTTCCGCGGTCCAATCGGAAAAGCCGAATGGCGTGTAGTTGATCAGGATGTCCTTGTCGGCAACACCCCGGAGCTTAAGATAGGCCTCGAGGATCTTGTTGGTCGTGCGCGGATATACGTAATCTGTCCCCTCCAGCACCCAGCGCTTGACCCCGGCATCCTTCATCAGGTAGTCGACCGCTGGAATCGCCTGCTGATTGGGTGCCGCACCGGTGTAGATGACGTTCTTCGAGGACTCTTCGCCCTCGTACTGGACCGGGTAGAACAGTAGGCCGTTATCCTTCTCGAAGACCGGCAGCACGGACTTTCTCGAAACGGAGGTCCAGCAGCCGAACACGACCGCCACCTTGTCCTTTTCCAGCAGCTCGGATGCCTTCTCGGCAAACAGCGGCCAGTTCGAGGCCGGGTCGACGACCACGGCCTCGAGTTTCTTGCCCAGCAGGCCACCTTTCTTGTTCTGCTCGTCGATCATCATCAGGACCGTGTCCTTGAGCGTCGTTTCGCTGATCGCCATGGTTCCCGACAGGGAGTGCAGCACGCCGACCTTTATGGTGTCAGCCGCCGATGCCGCAGCGCATAACAGCAGGGCGCAAGCTGCCACCGCCCCATTTTTGATAAGTCCCCGCATACCTTGCAAACTCATGATCTGATCCTCCCAAGAATTTTTGACGTTTCCTTCTGAAGCCGGAATCTGCTCTCGTAAGCCTTGCTTAGCCCTGCGCTGACGCGTCCTTACCTGGAACGGCATTGAAAGCACCACGCGCAGCGATTCGGATGCATGCTTTTCGCGCACGGGACAATGGTTGCTCCCCAATTTTGTGCACGCCTCCGGGAATGCGCCCCTCCGTGGTGCACCCCACTGCATCGCATGTCTGGTGAGACTGCAACGGTAAGCTACCGCAAGAGGCGTGCCACAGATGGCAGCACGACCGGGCGCAGCGTGCTGCTGCAGATGTCCTGCATGAGGATCGTCGTGCCGGCCATCGGTCACGGCAGCGGCCGTGCTCACATAGGCTTGATCCCCGCAAGCGGGCTTACGCGGAGGCCAACATCCCCTCCCGGACGATGAATTCGACGACCGTCTCCAGACCCTGCCCCGTCTTGAGGTTCGTAAATACAAATGGCCGCGTTCCGCGCATCTTGCGCGCATCGCGTTCCATCACCTCGAGCGAGGCGCCAACGTGCGGCGCCAGATCGATCTTGTTGATGATCAGCAGGTCGGATCGCATGATTCCGGGCCCGCCCTTGCGGGGAATCTTGTCGCCGGCGGCGACGTCGATCACGTAGATGGTCAGATCCGAGAGTTCCGGACTGAATGTAGCCGCCAGATTGTCACCCCCGCTCTCCACGATGATGAGATCGAGATCACGGAATTCGGCCATTAGGGCGTCGATGGCCGCAAGGTTAATGGAGGCGTCCTCGCGAATGGCGGTATGCGGACACCCGCCGGTTTCAACGCCACGGATGCGCTCGGCGGGCAATGCCTCGCTGCGGATCAGGAATTCTGCGTCCTCGCGCGTATAGATGTCGTTGGTCACGACCGCGATGCTGCACTTGTCGCGAAGGCGCTTGCAAAGCGCATCGACAAGCGCCGTCTTGCCGGAGCCTACCGGACCACCCACGCCGACGCGCAATACGCCCAGCCGTTCCGACATGCGCACATTCTGCTATCAAGAAGGTGCACACAAGTGCGCACGGTTCTTTTCCTGCCCCGAGCCGTCTTGTTGACCGAACTCGTGCCTGGCAGGCGTGACTTTCCCGTCTACGGCAGGAACCTTTCCTGTCGCAGTGTCGCCATTGCTGGCGAGCTTTGCCGCGGGTAGCGCAGTTACGGTTGCGAGCCGTTGCAGATTGATCGCTGCGTTGTGGTCTCGGTCGTGGTGCGTGCCGCATGCGGCGCACGTCCAAGTCCGATCGCTTAACGCGAGCGCTTCGTTCTTGGTTCCGCAGGCCGAACAAAACTTGCTGCTCGGATACCAGCGGTCCGCAAGGACCAGTCTCGTATCGAAGAGCTTCGCCTTGTATTCGATCTGCCGGCGGAACATCCCAAACCCGACGTCGGAAATGGCGCGAGCGAGTTTTTCGTTCGCGAGCATTCCCTTGACGTTGAGGTCCTCGATCACCACCGCTTGGCTTTCGCGGCAGAGCCGAGTGCTGAGTTTGTGCGTGAAGTCCGTTCGAACGTTTGCGATGCGCGCGTGCAGCCTCGCGAGCGCCCGAGAATCCTTCATGCGATTGTTCGATACCGGCAGTCGCGTTCCCTTCGGAATGCGGCCGCCGCGCTTGATGCCGGCGCGGACCTTCGCCGCTTCGAGCCTGCGGCTCAACCGCCGACCGCGAATCTTCAGCCGGCGCAGCGCAGCCTTCAGCGGCTTCGGCGCTTCGATCGTCTCGCCACTCGATAGCGTCGCGGCCGCCTTCACACCGAGATCAACACCCTCGATAACGTCGGCCGTGCGCCGGCGCATAGCCTTGGCATCCGGCACGTCGACTTGAATTGCAACAAACCAGCGATCGGCCGTGCGGGAGACCGTCGCTCCAAGGATCTTTCCTTCGTATCGAAGCGCTTCGGTCATTTCGACCAACCCGATCTTCGGCAACCGAATCGACTTTCCGTCGAGCTTGAACTTGTCGTTCGCGACGTAGAAGCTGTCCTCGCACTGGCCTTTGCGCTTGAAGCACGGCCGATAGGCCAGACGCACGCCCATCTTCTTTAGCCGGCGACGCTCTTCCTTGCTGTCCGGCGCGCG
>OMSW01000289.1 GCA_900290295.1 Burkholderiales bacterium | reverse complement strand
GCTTTCACCAATGCATCCCGACACATTACGCGGTTGGTCAAAAATTACGCTTCCATCACGAAAGCGGATGCTTGTCTGCCGTAGCGTCCGTCCCCGCGATTTGGTACGTCTCACGGTATGGGTCCGAGCAACCGGCGGCCGCATAACTTGCAAGTTTTGGTAACACGTCTATGATCCTGGGCTTGCTTCATCCGGGAGGGGGGTCAGCCGAAATGCTTCCGGATCAAGGGTCCTTGCAGTATCGGGTTCAACCGGAACGGTTGAATATTCAGCTGTCCGTTCAAAATTCCAACCAAAAGTGAGTTGATCAATGCGTACAAAAATTGTGATTGTCGGATTTCTCGCCGCTGTGCTCGGNNGGATCCGGTAAGGGCGTTCTGCACTACCAAGGCAAGGATTATCCGTTCACCGGCAAGGGGGCCTCGGCCGGCGGCGTCGGGGTCACGAAGGCCGACGCCGTGGGCAAGGTGTACCACCTTAAAAAGCTCGAAGACTTCGAAGGTTTTTACTCGGGCGCAACCATCGGTGGCGCTATCGGCAAGGGTGCGGGCGGCTCGTCGTGGCAGAACAAGGCGGGTGTGGTAGTTACTGTGCAAGCCAAGCAATCGGGTGTGGCCCTTAATCTGGGCATCACCGGTTGGGAAATAAAGCTGACACCCCAGTAGTCGCGGATGCAGCGCCAAATAAGCGCTGCAAGGGGTTGTGAGAATGGGCGCCGGTGGACTCAGTTTCGGTACCGGGTCCCCGCGCCCTTTCTCGTTTCCTATTGCTCCCACGCAAAGACGCGCTTCCAGTCATCCTTCATGCTGATGACGGTCCAGCCCTGCGTCTTGGCCTGATCGTACAGCGCCTGCGTGAACGTGCCGATCTTGCTAGCGGGCAGTCCCTGCGCCGGTCCATAGGCGTACTCGCGCTTGGCATCGTCGTGCAGCACGAGCACCGCGAGCCGTGTACCGTTGCCGGCCATCGTGTACTCCAGCATCTGCTGATCGCCGATCGAGTTACCGAACGCGGCGTAGGGCCGGCGGCCGATCATCAGGTGAATTCCCTCGGGCTTGCCAGCGTGGTCGTCGTTTAGCAGGAGCTTGGGCTCCTTGGTCAGAACTGGCTTGCCGCGCTTGTCGTAACTGAAGTTCGTCGCGCCGGAGGTACCCACCACCTGCTCGGGCGGGATGCCGTATACCTGCTCGGAGTACACGCGCACGAAGTCCTGGCCCCCGCCCGTGACGATGTAGGTCATGTAGCCGTTGGCGCGCAGGTATTGCAGCACTTCCTGCATCGGCAAGTAGGTGAGTTCGGTGTAGGGTCGCCTCCAGCGCGGATCCTTGGCCGTCTCGAGCCACTTTTTCACCTCGGCGCTGAACTCGTCCACGGACATGCCGCTAAGCGTGGCGGCAGCAATCTTCACCAGGTCTTGCTCCGTGAGCTTGGCCATCGCCTCGCGGTTGCCCGACAGCACGGTCTTGAACGGCTCCGCCTTCGCCAGCGCCGGTTTGGCCTTGACTACCGCAGGCACCCGTGCCAGGCAGTACATCAGCTGCGCGTACATCGGGTGCTCGACCCACAGCGTGCCGTCCTGGTCGAACGTGGCGATGCGCTCCTCGGGCGGCACGAACTTCGGTCCCGATTTTTCGGTGGTGTCCTTCACGAAGGCGATGATCGCCCGCTTGGCAGCACCCTCGTTCCACGAGGGCAGGGGGTCGACCTGCGCCCCGGCCTGCGCAGCCAGGAAGAGCAGGGCGCCCGGCAGCAAGACACGCGCCAGGGCCGGCAAAGTCAAGATGGCTTTCAGGCTTCGTCTGCGATTGCTGCGAAACGCTCTTGTTGTTTCCCGAAACATGCTTCCCTCCCTCTAAAAAAATGCAGCAGCGCTCGTGCGACGGGCATTACAGCACCGATTCCGGGTCGTTTGCGCAAGCGGCCGTCCGAACTCATGCCTGGGACTACATGCCCGAGTGATGGGCCGCCCACCATTCGCGCGCCAGCGCCTGCGCCTCAGCAATCTGTTCCGGGGTGGCGAGGTTTTTTGCATCCGCCAGGTTCTTTTCTGCCTTGGCATCGCCGCCAGAGCCGGCTTTTGCCAGGATCAGCCACTTGATGCATTGCGAGAGGTCTTTTGACAGTCCTGCGCCCTCACAGTACAGGCGCCCGAGATTGCTCTGCGCAGCAGCGTGGCCCTGCTCGGCCGCTTTGGCATACCAAGCGGCCGCCTGTGCAAAGTCTTGTGAGACGCCGCGGCCGTCGGCGTACAACAGGGCAAGCTCGTATTGCGCTTTGGCGCTACCCTGCTCGGCCGCCTTGCGATACCAGGCCGCGGCCTGCGTAAAGTCTTTCGGTACACCGTTACCCTCCTCGCACATCGCGCCGAGGTGCAATTGCGCGGCGGCTTCCCCGTGCTCGGCGGCCATGCCAAACCACCTTGCCGCTTGCGCCAAGTTTTGGGGAACTCCTTCGCCATGCTCGTACATCGCGCCGAGCATCACTTGCGCGAAGGAGTTGCCCTGCTCGGCGGCCTTGCGGAACAACGCGGCAGCGCGCGCCTGGTCCTGGCGTACCCCGTCGCCCTCATAGTAGAGCCGGGCAAGCCGCACCTGCGCCTCCGCATTGCCTTGCTCGGCCGCCTGCGTCAAGCGCCGGAGCGCGGCTGCATCACCCGCACGCGCCAGCGCTGCGTCTTGCGGAACATCTTCCACCGAAATGTCAGCGCCGGTGGCAGCCAGACAAAAGGCGGCTACGAGAACCGCGACTGTGGATCGGAACATTCGAAGCATCTCTCCTGCCGGTGGCGCAATCCGATATTGCGCTTGGTCCGCATGATGCCACCGCTAGGATTGCGACGATCAGGCAAGCGTCTTGCCGGGTGCAGCGGTGCAGGTCCGGCGCACGGCCGCACGGCACCGGGTCATCCTGCCTGCCGTCTCCGTCGCCGCGCGGCAAGAGTCAAAACGGCAGCAGCGTAACCCTTGCGATCTGCCTTGATCGCAGACATCGCCCGGTCCGCCTTTTGCAGCGCGTCGGATGTCGACTCCGGCGCGTTCTCGAACGTCGCGCCTCCGACGCTTGCGCTGGTTGCGACTCCCTCGTCGCTCATCCGGTTTGCAATCATTATGGAAAGCTTATTGCACAGCGAAGTGCAATCGGCCCGCCGGGTGTTCGGCAAGAGTATGGCGAACTCGTCTCCGCTGAGCCGGGCTATCGAATCCGATCGCCGGGTGTTTTCCCGTAGGAGCTTGGCGAGGACTTTCAATGCCTCATCACCGACGCGATATCCGCGGGACTCGTTCAGCGCCTTGAAGTTGTCAAAGCCCATGATCGCCAGGGAGAAAACGCCTCCGTAACGCTTTTGTCGGGCAATTTCCCTCTCGATGATCGACTCGAATTGCCGGCGGCTCGGCAATCCCGTCAACGGATCCTGGTTCGCTAGATCGGCGATGTCGAAGTAGCTGGCACGCGCGAATCTGGCCAGCAGGACGACGAGTATGGGCCAGGCGAGGGCCACCAGCGAGTTGACCGATCTTGCGAGGGCGGAGCTTTCGTTGGCAAATATCGTGACAATTTGAAAGCCGACCGTCATAAGAAATCCAAGAGCAACCAGACCCGGCGGTCCACAATGAATGGCAAGCGCAACCAGCGGAAACATGTACAACACATGGAGCCAGATCTGGGCACCGGTCGCCCGCTCGAGGCCGAACAATGCCACCATCGCAAGAATGCTGACGGCTTCGACGACTCCGGGCGAGATGGCTCCCGGCGTGCAAAGGCGGCGAAAAAATGAGCTGTTCATGCGCCGATGCTCGCACATTTTCGCCCTGGCATAGATGGCTGGAGAACGACATTTGCCAGCAATTTCGGAAGACGGAAACCAGCGTGTGGCAAGCACCAAAGCGCACGCGGAGTCTGTCGCTGCCGGTCATCGGCGCCGTCCAGCAAGGGGCGCGTGGCGGCGACTCGTGGCGCGATGGAAGCGCCAAACCCTCCAAGCCAGGGCGCCGCGTGCCGGCGGGTGTTTGCACCGGCGCTGGCCCGATGCAGGAAGAATTGCTCACCAGCGCCAGCGGGCTGCGCACCTGGCATCGCGTTCGTTGTAGTCTGTTGCTTTGCCCCGCGATGGGCAGGCAAACGATCATGTCATCCGGCGGCTTATCCGTCACGTCACCGGGTCCGCGCAAGGAGACAACGGCAATGAGCACACCCTTTACCGCCCTTGTCATCGACGATGTCGATGGCTCAGCCCGCGCAAGCCTTAAGCCGCTGACCCTGGCCGAGTTGCCCGATGACGAGGTGTTGGTCGAGGTCGCGTTTTCGGCGCTAAATTACAAGGACGGCCTGGCGGTGTGCGGCAACCGCAACAAGGTGGCGCGCAAGCTGCCGATGGTCGGCGGGATCGATCTTGCGGGCACGGTGCTCGAGTCGCGCTCACCCCGGTGGCGATCGGGTGACAAGGTGGTGCTCAACGGCTTCGGCCTTTCCGAAACCCATTGGGGTGGCTACACGCGCTACCAGCGCGTCAAGCCCGAGTGGCTGCTGCGCCTGCCGCAGGCCTTCAGTCATGCCGCAGGCCTTCAGTCTGGAGCAAGCGATGGCCATCGGCACGGCGGGCTATACCGCCGCATTGTGTGTCGATGCCCTGGTGGACTGGGGCCTGCAGCCGGGGCAGGCAGAGGTGCTGGTCACGGGCGCTGCCGGCGGCGTGGGATCGGTGGCCATCGCGCTGCTGGCCAAGGCGGGCTACGCGGTAACGGCCTCGACCGGCCGGCCCGAGACGCACGAATACTTGCGCGGCCTGGGCGCGAGCCAGTTCGTGGATCGGGCAAGCCTGCAACAAAAGGGCGGGCCGCTGCAAAAGGAGCGCTGGGCCTGCGCGGTGGATGCCGTCGGCAGCAGTACGCTGGCCAACGTGCTGGCGCAGACCCGTTATGGCGGGGCGGTGGCGGCCTGCGGCCTGGCCGGCGGCATGGAACTCAACGCCACGGTATTGCCGCACATCCTGCGCGCCGTGGCCTTGCTGGGCGTCGATTCCGTGATGGCGCCGATGGCCAAGCGCGAGCGTGCGTGGCAGCGCCTCGCGCGCGATCTCGATGCGGCGAAGCTGGCGCAGATGAGCACGGTCGAGCCGATGTCAAGAATCGCCGAGCTGGCCGAGGCCATCCTGGCGGGCAGGACGCGCGGGCGCGTGGTCATCGATGTGACGCGCTGAGGGCGTGAGAGCGCCGGATGCTTGCAGCGGCTCCTTGGCTTGCTCGGCGCCCCTATCCAGGCACCGACAGCGGCAGGGCCGGGGTCTTGACGCGTACTACCTTAATCTGGGTGTCGGCTGCCGCCTTCCAGGGCTTCGCACCCTCGGGCACGAGCAGAAGGATGCTCGTGTGCCCGGCTTTTTGCCGTGGCTCGAACGTTACGGTGTCGCCAACCTTGACCTTCACGAACATCGGATTGTCTGGTCCGTTGGTCAGCATCTTGACCGTGACATCGGACGCCATGGCAGCGGGCGGCAATCCAATCAGCAAACACGCCAACACGGCTCTTCGTATCGTCATGGCAAGCCTCGGGTTGTTTCGACACTATGCCGACGGCCGCCGGGTTTAGCGCCCATGCGCGCCGTTAGGTTATTCGAACCGGTAGGCCTTCGCGCGAGTGCCGTCACCAGGGTTCGATTCAAGACTGCGCCAAGGAAAAGACTTCGAGTGTGCCCTCGATGGTCTCGCTGCCGACGGTCAGGTAGAGTTGCCCGCCGCTGACCGAGAGCGCGATCTTCATGCGCCGGTGCAGGCGTCGCGTCCATTCGCCAATCAGGTTGCGGTCCACGGCGACCAGGTGCAGTGCCTGAGCGCGGTGGATGCGCTCGCCTGCGAGGGCCTTGCGCAGTTGCTCCGGCGGCTTGTGCGTATAGATCGCTACCCGTGGCGCGGCTTTGCTGGCGCGGTGCACGCGCGCGGCATCGGGAACGCCGACGTCGATCCAGGATCGATACGCGCCCGTAGCATCGCGCACATAGATGGTCGGTTCATCCGGGGTCGACAGTCCGCTGGAAAAGCCGATACCCTCGGTGGTCTCCAGGCAGTAGGCCAGGACGCGGGTCAGGAGGTAGTCCTCCGCCTCCGACGGGTGGCGCGCAACGCGCAGCGCCAAGGACTCGTAGACGCCACGGTCGGCATCGGCGAGCGCGATTTCAAAGGTATGGATGGTCGCATTAAGTGCCATGCCCGCATCATGCCGGACTCGCCGCGGCGTTGCCCGAGCGGGGCATCGCCGTCACAATCGGCCTGATGCATAGGAACCGGGATATTCGTCCAAGACCATGAGCCAGAACCTGTCAGCCGAAAACCTGCATGCCCAGCTCCCCGACGGACAAGGGCTCGAAGATACCCGCGTGGAATCGTTCACGCGCGTGGTTACCCCGGCGCAACTGCACGCCGAGATTCCCGCCACTGCCGCAATGCGCACCACGGTTGCCCAGAGCCGTGCCGCGCTGCGCGCGATCCTGCAGGGCAGCGACCGTCGCCGCTTCCTGGTGGTGGGCCCGTGCTCCGTGCACGATCCGGACGCGGCGCTCGAGTATGCGCAAGGCCTGGGCGTGCTGGCACAGGAAGTTGCCGACACCCTGTTGCTCGTGATGCGGGTCTATTTTGAAAAGCCGCGCACCACCGTGGGCTGGAAGGGCCTGATCAATGACCCGGGCTTAGATGGCTCGTTCGACGTCGAGCGCGGATTGCGCCTGGCGCGCGGACTGCTGGCGCAGATCAACGCGATGGGAGTGCCGGCGGGCACAGAGGCCTTGGACCCGGTGATCCCGCAGTACTTCTCTGACCTGATCTCCTGGTACGCAATCGGTGCGCGCACTACGGAATCACAGACCCATCGGGAAATGGCCAGCGGGCTCTCCGCCCCGGTGGGATTCAAGAACGGGACCGAAGGCGGGCTCGATGTCGCCATCAATGCCTGGCTGGCTGCGCTGGGCCCGCACGCGTTTCTGGGCATCGATGCCGCCGGTGAAGTCAGTGTGGTACGCACGCGCGGCAATCCAGATGGCCACGTCATCCTTCGGGGAGGTCGCCAACCGAACTACGACGGTGCCTCGCTGCGCGCGGCGGCCGATGCCCTGCGCGCCGTGTCCCTGCCGGCGCGTCTGGTGGTGGACTGCTCGCACGCCAATTCGGGCAGGGATCCATACCAGCAACCGCGCATCCTCGATCAGCTCGTACAGGCGATGGTCGCGGGCGCTAGCGCGGCGCGCCCGGCGCAGGCCAGTGATGACAGCGGTGCCGACAACCGGCTTGCCGGCGCCTCGCTGGTCGGGGCCATGCTCGAATCCAACTTGCTCGCCGGGTCGCAGAAAATCGTCCCCGGGGTCCGGCTGCAGCGCGGGATTTCCGTAACCGATGCCTGCATCGGCTGGGAGGAAACACGCGCCAGCATCCGGCGGGCGGCCGATCAACTGCGCCGCTTGTCGGCGTGATACTGGCCGGTGCCGCGGTAGATGAGGCCATCGCTCGCGAGCACCTGCCCGGGCTCGTAATCGGCTTTGTCCTGTACGCGCTCGTAAAGCGGGCCAAAGTCTATCCGCGCGAGTTCGAGCAGTTCGTCGAGATCACGGATGACGAAATAGGTCTCCTGAAAGTCATCGATGCGATAGCGCGTGCGCATCACCCGCTCGAGCGCGAACCGGATGCGATTGGGCGAAGGATCGTCCAGGCAAAAGACGCTTTCCTTAAAGGAGGAGGCGATTCCGGAACCATAGATGCGAACGCCGTCGGCCTGTTGCACCAGCCCGAATTCCACCGTGTACCAGTACACGCGTGAGAGCTTGGACAGCACGCCCAAGGCCTGCGCGCGGTGCCCGCCGACGCCGTAGGCTTGCATGTAGTCGGCCAGCGCGGGGTTCATCAACATTGGCACGTGGCCAAAGACATCGTGAAAGACGTCGGGCTCGGAGATATAGTCCAGCTGATCCGGCGTGCGCAGGAAGTTGCCGGCCGGAAATCGTCGGTGGGCCAGGTGGTCGAAGAACACCTCGTCCGGAACCAATCCCGGGACGGCGACGACCTGCCAGCCCGTGTGACGCAGGAGCACTTCGCTCAGGCGCCGAAAATCGGGAATCTGGTCGCCGCCGATCGGCAGCGCGCGCATGCCGCTGACGAAGGCCTCGCAGGCGCGTCCCGGCAGCAGCCGGCACTGGCGCTCGAACAGTAACTTCCACAGCGCATGCTCTGCCGCGGTGTAGCGCTCCCAACCCTGGTCGATCGTCCAGTCGGAGCGCTCGGGCGCTTGCAGCGCGCCGGCTGCCGCGCCGTGCTTTTCGGGCGTCGGCACCGTGAGCGGCACGCGTTGCTACCTGCCGCCGGGTACCAGGGCGAAGCGCTCGAACGCTTCGTCGGCGCAGGACGCAAGCTCGAAATCGCGTTCCGTGAGCCCGCCTGCATCGTGCGTGGTAAGGGATATGTTCACGCGGTTGTAGACATTGGCCCAATCGGGGTGGTGGTCGCGTTTTTCCGCTGCCAGCGCCACCTGCGTCATGAACGAGAAGGCCTGGTTGAAATTGGCAAAGAGGAATTCGCGCACGATCGCGCCGCGCTCGCTGTCATGGCGCCAATGCGGCACGCGGGCCAGCGCTTCCTTGACCTGGTTTGGACTGAGCTTCTTGCTCACTGAACGCTCCCGTCGTCTTGCGGGTCCCTAGGCCGGCGATATTACGCGCCTAGCGTGGACCCGATCGTCGGCCGAACGCACAATTGAGGTATGGTTATCGGCCATCGACACCGAGCGGCGTTGCACGGAAATGGGTGGCTTGCGCTGGGATATTTTCTGTCATGTCGTCGATAACTTCGGCGACATCGGCATCTGCTGGCGGCTCGCAACCCAGCTTGCGGCGCGCCAGCAATCGGTACGCCTTTGGGTCGATGAGCCCAGTGCGCTTGCCTGGATGGCGCCTGCCGGCTGCCCGGGCGTGCAAGTCCTTGCCGGTAGCGGCGCGGATGTCGCCTACGAGCCCGGTGACATCGTCATCGCGGCCTTCGGCTGTCCGCTGCCCCCGAACGTGCTTGCGGCGATGGTCCGCGCCGGCCAGCAGCGGGACCGCCGCGTTGGCTGGATCAACCTCGAGTATCTGAGCGCCGAGCCCTATGTTGCGCGCTCCCACGGCTTGGCCTCACCGGTGCCTGGCGGCGCAGCCGCCGGCGTGCACAAGTGGTTCTTCTTTCCGGGCTTTACCGCCGATACGGGCGGCTTGCTGCGCGAACCTGACTTGTTGCAGCGCCGGCTTCGCTTTGACCGCGCAGCCTGGTTTGCCAGCCAGGGTATCGCATGGGCCGGTGAGCCGGTGGTGAGCCTGTTTTGCTATGAGCCGCCGGTCCTCGATCAATGGCTCGCTGCCATGGCACAATCTCCGAGGCGCCTGCTGGTTACCGACGGGCGCGCTGCCTCGGCGCTGCGGGGCGCGCTCGCGGCGATGCCCGCATCGTGGAATCGGGACCAGGCGCTGAAGATCTCGTTTTTGCCGCTGCTGAGCCAGGTCGAATTTGATCATCTGCTCTGGGCGGCCGACGCGAATTTCGTGCGCGGGGAGGACTCGCTCGTGCGTGCGCTGTGGTCCGGGGCCGCCCTGGTCTGGCAGGCGTATGCGCAAAGCGATGCGGCCCACCACGCCAAGCTCGACGCGTTCCTGGACTGGCTGCACGCCCCTGCCTCCTTGCGCCGCTACCATCGGATCTGGAACGGGATCGAAATCGCTCCCCTGCCGGACATCGAGATGACGCAATGGCGCGCCGTTGTCGAGGCTGCGCGCGCCCGTCTACTGGCGCAGGAGGACCTGGTCAGCCGCTTGCTGGGGTTTGTGGCTGAAAAATTGGTAAAATAACCAGTTGACCGATTTTCCGCAGAGTTTTCCGCGCCCGCTCTGCAGACCCGCGGGACCGACCTGCGGGCAAGGCGCGAAACCGAATTTCCGAATTTTCCGATCGCCGCTTGCGCGGCCGCAGACTGACCATGAAAACCGCTCAAGAAATCCGTGCCGGCAATGTCGTGATGCACGGCAAAGACCCGATGATCGTGCTCCGATCCGAATACAGCCGCGGCGGCCGCAATGCCGCCACTGTGCGCCTGAAGCTGCGTGGCCTGCTCAGCAACACGGGTACCGAAGTTGTCTTCCGCGCCGATGACAAGGTGGAGCAAGTCAACCTGGACCACAAGGACTGCACGTACTCGTATTTCTCCGACCCCATGTACGTCTTCATGGATTCGGACTACAACCAGTACGAGGTGGAAGCAGTCAACATGGGCGACGCGCTCAATTACCTCGAGGATGGAATGCCCGTGGAGGTCGTCTTCTATGACGGCAAGGCGATTTCCGTGGAGGTGCCCACCTCCGTGGAACGCGAAATCGTCTGGACCGAACCGGCCGTCAAGGGCGATACCTCCGGCAAGGTGCTAAAGCCCGCCAAGATCGCCACCGGATTCGAAGTGCCGGTGCCGATTTTCGTCGCGCAGGGTGACCGCATCGAAATCGACACCCGTACGGGCGAGTACCGCCGGCGCGTCTAGACCGCAGGCCGGTTGGCGCTGCCGGACCCGAGCGCCTTGCCGATATTGCGCAAGTCGCTGCTGCGAAGTGGCGCTATTCAGCGGTTTCCCAGGCAGTAATGGCTGATAAGGTGCCTTGTTGAGGCGCGTATGGGCGCGCGCCCGTTCGCGACCAGGGGGCACCGGCTCATGCGCAACAATCAACCCGTAAGCCAGAGGGAATATCCTTTTCCGGAGGGCCGGACCTTGATGTCCGTCACCGACGAAAAGGGGCGGATACGGCTTGCCAATGATGCCTTCGTCGAGGTAAGCGGCTTTGCCCGCGACCAGTTGATCGGACAGGCGCACAACATCGTGCGCCACCCGGACATGCCGGCAGCGGCATTTGCCGACATGTGGAAGACGCTCAAATCCGGCGTTCCTTGGACCGGGATCGTAAAAAACCGCCGTGCCGATGGCGACCATTACTGGGTGCGCGCCAACGCCACGCCGGTGCAGCGCGGCGGCCGAATTGTCGGTTATGTGTCGGTTCGCACCCAGCCTACGCGTGCCGAAATCGCGGCCGCGGAAACGCTCTACCGAAGAATGCGTGGCGGAGTCGGGGGACTTGCCATCAAGCGTGGTGTCGTGGTCCGCACCGGGATGCTGTGCTGGATGTCCCTGGGCCGCACCGCGTCCGTGCGCCTGCGCCTCGCGCTGACCCTAGGACTGGCGTTGCTGCCGGCCGCGACGGCAGCGATGTTTCTGGGATTGCCCGCAAGTTCGGCGGTCGTGCTGGGCGTGGCGCTGTTTGCCGGTTGGCTGACGGCCGCTGCGCTGGCGGAGCACCAGGTCGCCGCTCCGCTGGGCAAAGTGGCGCGCGAGGTCCTGGCATCGGCCGGCGGACAGGCCACGGTCGTGAGCGAGTTGGAGCGCACCGACGACATCGGCATGTTGCTGCGCGCGGTCAACCAGGTGAGCGTGAACCAGAAGACGCTGATCAACGACGTCCTCGCGCAAATCGGCGGCTTGCATCACGCATCGAATGAGATAGCGCAGGGCAACAGCGACCTGTCCTCGCGCACCGAGCAGCAGGCCAGCAGCCTGGAAGAAACGGCCGCTTCCATGGAGCAGATGGCCAGCTCGGTCCAGACCACGTCCAACACTGCGAAAGAAGCCAATGTCCTGGCCGCGAGCGCGAGCAAGTCAGCCGAGCGTGGCGGCGAAGTCGTTGGGCAGGTAACCACCAAGATGGAGGAAATTACGACGGCGAGCCGCAAGATCGCAGAAATCATTTCCGTGATCGACGGTATCGCGTTTCAGACGAACATCCTGGCGCTCAACGCGGCGGTCGAAGCGGCCCGGGCCGGCGAGCAGGGCCGCGGATTTGCCGTCGTTGCCGGGGAGGTGCGCAACCTGGCGCAGCGCAGCGCCGTGGCCGCGCGCGAAATCAAATCCCTCATTGCCAACTCGGTGGACAGTGTCGAGGCCGGCTCGCGCAGCGTCCACGGTGCCGAAGACTCGATGCGCGAAATCGTTCAGCAGGTCCAACGCGTAGCCGCCCTGATCGGGGAAATCGCCACTTCGATCGAACAGCAGGACGCCGGCATAGGGCAGGTGAACCAGGCCGTTTCCCATATCGACCAGGTGACGCAGCAAAACGCGGCCCTGGTGGAACAAACGGCAGCGGCCTCTGCGAGCCTGACGAAGCAGGCCGACCAACTCAGCATGGCCGTGCTGACCTTTCACTTCAACGAACTGTAGTATCGGGCGTCCGCCGTAGGCCGATTGCGCCGGCTTGCGATTCGTCCGGCGCGGCGCGATCC
>OMSW01000292.1:7353-8064 GCA_900290295.1 Burkholderiales bacterium | reverse complement strand
GGCCCCGTGATGCAGGTCCAGCCCGAATCGGCGCACCAGCGCATCGGCTTCGTGTTTGGCTCGCGCGAAGAGGTCGAGCGCATCGAGCGCTACCATGCCGAGGGGCCGGTGGCCGCCGAGGAGGACACGCCGCTCTTTAACCTGCGCGGCCTGTTCCGCCCCAATTCCTGATAACCCCCAAAGACGCCGGCGACTGCCGACCTGCAGTCGCCCACCTGAGTTTGAACGAGCAAGACGAGGAACCATCATGTCCGAAAAACATCCGATCATCGCAATCACCGGCTCCTCCGGTGCCGGCACCACATCGGTAACGCGCACATTCCAGAAGATCTTCCGTCGGGAAAAACTCAAGTCCGGCGTCCTAGAAGGCGACAGCTTCCACCGCTATGACCGCAAGGAAATGCGCAAGGCAATGGCCGAGGCGGAGAAGAACAAGCAGGCCCATTTCAGCCACTTCGGGCCCGAAGCCAACCTGTTCGAGGAACTCGAAGGCGTGTTTCGCGAGTATGGCGAGACCGGCAACGGCCGCCATCGCAAGTATCTGCACGACGCCGACGAAGCCGCTCCCTACGGTCAGGAGGCCGGAACGTTCACCGCCTGGGAGCGCCTCGAAAACGACACCGACCTGCTGTTTTACGAGGGCCTGCACGGCGCGGTGAAGACCGACAAGGTGGACATTGCCCGCCATCCCGATCTGCTGATCGGCGTGGT
>OMSW01000292.1:3524-7346 GCA_900290295.1 Burkholderiales bacterium | reverse complement strand
GGCTACTCGACCCAGGCGGTGACCGATACGATCTTGCGGCGCATGCCCGACTACGTGAACTACATCTGCCCGCAGTTCAACCGCACCCACGTCAATTTCCAGCGGGTGCCCACCGTCGATACCTCGAACCCGTTTGAAGCGCGCGACATTCCTACGGCCGACGAGAGCTTCTTGGTGATACGGTTTGCCAATCCCAAGGGCATCGATTTCCCGTATCTGCTGAACATGCTGCACGACTCGTTCATGTCGCGGCCAAACACCATCGTGGCCCCCGGCGGCAAGATGGAACTTGCCATGCAACTGATTTTCACGCCATTTATCTGGCGTTTGATGGAACGGCGCAAGAAGGCGCTCGGTCGCCCGTAAGGAGAGCAGGCAATATGTTGCAAGGAAACCCAATGGGCGAGAAGCTCGCCGCCAACGCGATCCGGATGCTGGCCGTCGATGCTGTCCAGCAGGCCAATTCCGGCCACCCCGGCATGCCGATGGGCATGGCCGAGATCGCCATCGCGCTGTGGCAGCGCCACCTCCAGCACAATCCTAGCGATCCCCACTGGTTCAACCGTGACCGCTTCATGCTCTCGAACGGTCACGGCTCTATGTTGCAGTACGCGCTCTTGCATCTGACCGGCTACCAGCTGCCGATGGAGGAGCTCAAGCGCTTTCGTCAGCTGCATTCCAAGACGCCCGGACACCCGGAGGTCGGTCTCACCCCGGGCGTCGAAACCACGACCGGGCCGCTGGGCCAGGGACTGGCCAATGCGGTGGGCATGGCGCTGGCCGAGACCGTGCTGGCGCAGCGGTACAACAAGCCCGATGCCAAGATCGTCGACCACTACACGTACGTGTTTCTGGGTGACGGCTGCCTGATGGAAGGCATTTCCCACGAGGCCTGCAGCCTGGCCGGCACGCTGCGCCTGAACAAGCTCATCTGCCTGTACGACGACAACGGCATCTCGATCGACGGCAAGGTCGAGGGATGGTTCACGGACGACACGCTGGCGCGCTTTCGTGCCTACGGCTTTCACGCCGAGCGGGTCGACGGACACGATATCGAAGCCGTGTCCGAGGCCATTTCACGCGCGCGCCAGTCCGAGCGCCCGACGCTGATCGCCTGCAAGACCATCATCGGCAAGGGCAGCCCGGACAAGGCCGGCACGGCCGGCATCCACGGCGCTGCCCTGGGGGCCGAGAGCGTCGCGCGCGCCCGTGCCGAGCTCAAGTGGCCCTATGCGCCGTTCGAGATCCCCTCCGAGGTGTACTCGCTGCTCGATGCGCGCGCGCGCGGCAAAGCGGCGCAGGATGCGTGGAATGCGCGCTTGGCCGCGTATCGCACCTCCTACCCACAGGATGCTGCCGAATTCGATCGCGTGGTCGCCGGGGAGCTGCCGCGCGCGTTTGCCGCAAATTTCCACGCCTACATCGAGCAGACCGTCGCGAAGGGCGAAAAACTGGCAACGCGCCAGGCCTCGCAGCGCGCGATCACGGTCCTTGCGGCCGAGTTGCCGGAACTGCTGGGCGGTTCGGCCGACCTGACCGAGTCCAATCTTACGCACTGGAAGGATGCCACGACCTACAAGGCGGGCCACCCCGGCAACTACCTGAGCTTTGGCGTTCGCGAGTTCGGCATGGCGGCGGTGCTCAACGGCGTGGCGCTGCACGGTGGCCTGATTCCCTTCGGCGGAACCTTTCTCACTTTTTCCGACTATTCGCGCAATGCGATCCGCATGGCCGCGCTCATGCATCTGCGGGTCATTCACGTCTTTACGCACGACTCGATCGGGCTCGGCGAGGACGGTCCCACGCATCAGCCGATCGAACACGCGTCGAGCCTGCGGCTGATCCCCGGGATCGACGTTTGGCGTCCCTGTGATGTGGCCGAGACCGCGGTGGCCTGGCGCTGCGCCATCGAACGCCGTGACGGCCCCAGCGCATTGCTGCTCACGCGCCAGGCCTTGCCGGCACAGGTGAAGTCCAACGGCCTGATTTCGGCGGTCGAGCGCGGCGGTTACGTTTTGCACGAACCGGCCGGCAAGCCCCAGCTGGTATTGCTCGCGACCGGCTCGGAAGTGCAGATCGCGATCGACTCGGCACGCGATCTTGAGCAGCGCGGCGTCGCTGCACGCGTGGTATCCATGCCCTGCTGCGAGCGCTTCGATCGCGAGGATCGCGAATACCGCCGCTCCGTGCTCGGGGACGGCCTGCCGACCATCGCCATCGAAGCCGGTGTCACGCGGCTCTGGTACCAGTATGTCGGGGCCCGTGGTCGCGTCATCGGTATCGAACGCTACGGCGAGTCCGCACCGGCTTCGGAGCTGTTTAAGTACTTTGGCTTGACGAGCGAGCGTCTTACGGCGGCCGCGCTGGAGTTGCTCGCCGAAGGCTAGGAGCCACACGCGGGGCCGGGGCTGTGCAGTCCCCGGCGATCCAGGGCGTCCCTGCGCCTCAGGGGCCGGTCTGCGGCTAGCGCCGCGGCGGCACGTCGCTCCAAGGATCGCGCGTCGTCGCCGAGGCGTTGAACAGCCGGTTGCTGCCGTAGATGTCGGCCAGCGAGCGGCCGGGGCGCTGCGGCACGATCATCTGGTGCAGCCGCGCGAGCAGCATCAATTCCGACATCGCGTCCGGATCGATCGGCCCATGGGAGCCGTCGGCCAGCCACAGCCGGTCGAAATATTCATTCATTTCCGCAAATCCCCACAGCAGCGTGATCGCGCGGGCCATGTCCGGGTGACGCGCTTCCACGATCGAGGTATGCGCTTCGGGGACATCGGGCCGCAGCGGCTGCGTGGCGCTTTTGCGGGACCCGGCGGGCGCGGTTCCGGCCGCGGAAGGGCGCTCGTAGGCGGTGATGTCGGGCGCGACGACCGTATCGGATACCCCCAATTCCGTCACACGGAAGGGGTTGCCGCTGCTGCTGCGCGCATTGCTAAATGAAGTACTCATGGGCGCGCATTGTAAGATCAAACCGTCAAGCCACGCATATGCGTGATGGCCGATAACCCATGTAAATCCGGTGCAAATCGACAATCGGCCGGTATTTGGGGATTAGCGGCAAGTGCCGCGGGATGGGCCGGGACCGAGTCGGGGCCTTCGCGCCGCTTACTCGCGAAAGTTATCGAAGCTCAGCGGTACCTCCTCCACCTGCGAGCGCAGCAGGGACATGCATTGCTGCAGGGCGTCCTTCTTGGCCCCGGTCACGCGTACCGCATCGCCCTGGATGCTCGCGGTCAGCTTGGCCCGGCTGTCCTTTACCAGTTGCACGATCCGCTTGGCCAAGGCGGCTTCGATTCCGGCGCGGACGGTGATCGTTTGCTTGCGCTTGTCGAGCCCGAGCTTTTCCGGCGCGGCGTCACGGTCAAGAAAGCGCAGGTCGACCGATCGTTTGGCCATCTTGGCCAGCAAGACGTCGCGAACCTGTCCGAGTTTGAAATCATCGTCGGCAAACAGGGTCAACTCGCATAGCTTGTTTTGTTCCGATACCTCGACGCGTGCGTCAGAGCCCTTGAAGTCAAAACGGGTGGAAATCTCGCGATTGGCCTGGTCTACGGCGTTGTGCACCTCCACCAGATTGGGCTTGCAGACGACATCAAAACTGGGCACGAAAGCTCCTTCCACAAAAAGTTCGCCGGCCGTACGGTGCCGGGCGGCGCGCAATGCTTCCTATAATCCAACGATGTCGTTGATACTCCAGGAGCGCGTTTCCCTCAAGTCGTTCAATTCGCTTGGAGTCCAGGCGCAGGCCGCGTGGTTTGCGCAAGTGCAAAGCGTAGAGGATCTGCAGCAGCTCCAACACGAGCCCCGGCTGCTAGGGCTGCCGCGCCT
>OMSW01000292.1:541-3514 GCA_900290295.1 Burkholderiales bacterium | reverse complement strand
GCTGGTGCGCACCGGACGCCCGGGCGTGGAGAACCTGGCGCTGATTCCCGGCTTGACCGGTGCCGCACCGATACAAAACATTGGCGCCTACGGCCTGGAACTGGCCGAACGCCTGCATTCGGTCAGCGTCTGGGAAGCGGCTACCGGGGAGCGGCGCGAAATGGCGCCGGAGGACTGTGGCCTGGGCTATCGCGAGAGCGTCTTCAAGCACGATCGGGGAGGCCAGCGCATTGTTCTGGCGATCACCCTGCGGCTGCCGCGGCGCTGGGAGCCGGTAACCGGGTACGTGGAACTGGAGCGCGAGCTGGCTGCGCGCGGCTGTGCGCGCCCCAGCGCCGGCGACATCTTTGATGCGGTCTGTGCATTGCGCCGGCGCAAGCTACCCGATCCGGCGCAGCTGGGAAACGCGGGTAGCTTTTTCAAAAATCCCATCGTTGACCGGGCCCGGCACGCGGAGCTGATCGATCGTTTTCCCTCGCTGGTGAGCTATCCCTTGGCGGGCGGGCGCTACAAGATCGGCGCAGCCTGGCTTATCGAAGCCTGCCAGCTGCGGGGTGTGAGCCGCGGACGCGCCGGTGTCTATGAGGGCCAGGCGCTGGTGCTGGTAAATCGGGGCGGGGCCAGTGGTCGCGAAGTGCTGGAGCTGGCGCGCGAGATACAGGAGCGCGTCCTGGCCAGATTCGGCATCGCGCTTGAGCCCGAGGTGCTGATCATCGGCGCCTGATCGGGGCCGCTGCCGTTCACTTTCGCCGGCGGCCTCGGGCACGGGCGGCAATGCGCATGCGCAAGGCGTTGAGCCGGATGAAGCCCTCGGCATCGGCCTGGTTGTAGGCGCCCTTGTCGTCGTCGAAGGTCGAAATCGCCGGATCGAACAGCGAATCGGTCGCCGAGCTGCGTCCCGTGACCAGGACCGTGCCCTTGTACAGCTTCAGGCGCACGACCCCATTGACACCATGTTGCGACTCGTCGATCAGGGTCTGCAGCAGGCGCCGCTCCGGGCTGAACCAGTAGCCGTTGTAGATCATGCGCGCGTAGCGCGGCATCAGGTCGTCCTTGAGTGCCAGCACCTCGCGGTCCAGCGTGATCGATTCCATCGCCCGATGCGCCTTGAGCATGATGGTGCCGCCGGGCGTCTCGTAGCAGCCGCGCGATTTCATGCCAACGTAGCGGTTTTCCACCAGATCCAGGCGCCCGATGGCGTGCCGGCCGCCGATCCGGTTGAGCTCGGTCAGAACGTGTGCGGGCGACATGCGCTTGCCGTCGATCGTGACGATATCCCCGCGCTCGTAGCCGAGCTCGACCGTCTGCGCCCGGTTGGGGGCCTTGCTGGGCGAGACCGTGATGCGCCACATGGATTCCTCGGGCTCGAAGTTGGGGTCCTCCAGGATTCCGCCCTCGTACGAAATGTGCAGCAAGTTGGCGTCCATCGAATAGGGCGCTAGTCCGCGCCGCTTCTTGAAATCGACCGGGATGCCGTGCGCGTCGGCGTACTGCAGCAGTTTTTCGCGCGACAGCAGGTCCCACTCGCGCCACGGCGCGATGATGCGCACGTCCGGCATCAGCGCGTAGGCGCCCAGCTCGAAGCGGACCTGGTCGTTGCCTTTGCCGGTGGCGCCGTGCGCGATCGCGTCGGCGCCGGTCTTTTTTGCCAACTCGACCATGCGTTGGGCGATGAGCGGGCGGGCAATCGATGTTCCCAGCAGGTACTCGCCCTCGTACAGGGCATTGGCCCGAAACATCGGAAACACGAAATCGCGCACGAAGGGCTCACGCAAATCCTCGATGAAGATGTTGGCACGGCGAATTCCCATCTGCAGCGCCTTGCGGCGCGCCGGTTCGAGCTCCTCGCCCTGGCCGATGTTGGCGGTGAAGGTGATGACTTCACATTGATAGGTGTCCTGCAGCCACTGGAGGATGACCGAGGTGTCGAGCCCGCCCGAGTAGGCCAGCACGACCTTCTTCACCTTGCCCATTGCCTTCGCCGTTGTTGCGTCCGCCGACTTTGCCAAAATTTCTCCCCGTTTTTTTTCTGCCTGTTGCCAACCGCAGGGCAGCGCCCGCCGTGGCTGCCGCCGTGGCGCCCATCGCAGAGCTCCCGCACGCCCTTGCTGCCCGCCGCTACTGCACCTCCAGCCCCAGCAGCAGGTACTCCATCAGCGCCTTTTGCACGTGCAGGCGGTTCTCCGCTTCGTCCCAGACCACGGATTGGCGGCCGTCGATGACCTCGGCGCTGACTTCCTCGCCGCGATGCGCTGGCAGGCAATGCATGAACAATGCATCGGCGCTGGCGCTTCCCATGAGGTTCGCGTCGACGCACCAGGGCGCGAAGGCCTGCCGGCGCTGTTCGTTTTCCGCTTCAAAGCCCATGCTGGTCCAGACATCGGTCGTCACCAGGTCGACATCGCGTGCCGCCCGCAGGGGATCATCAAAGACCTCGTAGTACTCGCCGGGCGGCGCCAGGCGCGGGTCCAGACGGTACCCCGGAGGCGTCGACACGTGTAGCTTGAAGCCGAGCAGCCGTGCGGCCTGCAGCCAGGTGTAGGCCACGTTGTTGGCGTCGCCGATCCAAGCCACCGTGCGCCCGGCGATCGAGCCGCGGTGCTCGGCAAAGGTGAAGATGTCCGCCAGGATCTGGCAAGGGTGGTATTCGTTGGTAAGCCCGTTGATCACCGGAACCCGGGAGTATTGGGCGAAACGCTCGATCTTGCTCTGTTCGAAGGTCCGGATCATGACGAGGTCGACCATGCGCGATATCACCCGGGCGGTGTCCTCGATCGGCTCGGCGCGACCGAGCTGCGAATCGCCGGTCGTAAGATGAATGACCGAGCCCCCCATCTGGTACATCCCGGCCTCGAAGGACACACGGGTGCGCGTCGAGGCCTTTTCAAAAACCATCGCCAGCGTGCGATCGGTCAAGGGCTGGTAGGGCTGGTAGCGCTTGAAGCGTTCCTTGATGATGCGCGCGCGTTCGAT
>OMSW01000292.1:0-531 GCA_900290295.1 Burkholderiales bacterium | reverse complement strand
GCATGGCTACCTTTGGACGGTCCGCTTGCGGCGCGGGGTTTGGCTCGTCAGCGCGGCGCTCAGGCGCTTTTGCTCCTGGGCGCTCAATACGCGTATGGCCGGAAGATAACCTTGGAAAACAATGCCGTGCAACTCCACCGTGCCGTGCACCCGCAGCGTGCGCACGAGAAACTCGATGACCTCCTCGTCGATGACCTGGCCGGGCACCAGCACCGGGATGCCGGGTGGATACGGGACGATCTGGTCGGCGCAGACGCGCCCGACCAGCCGGTCGCTGACCTGTTCGTTTTCGTCGAGCAGCTCGACGAGCTCGCCGGTGCTGTAGTAGGCATCGCGCGGCAGGCAGCGCAGCTCGGTAAACGGCGGCAACACCGGCGCGTGGTACAGGCGCCGCGGGGCATGGCGCTCGTGCGCGATGCGGTGCAGGGCGTCATACAGGCGGGAACATTTCGAGCGCGTGGTGCCGATCGTCAGCAGCAGCGTAAGGGTGTTGAAAGTGGATTTTTCCACTGTGATGTTGAAGCGATTAAA
>OMSW01000293.1:5428-28804 GCA_900290295.1 Burkholderiales bacterium | reverse complement strand
AAAGGATGGACAATGAACGCTTGCGTCGGATTCGGCTACAAGGTCGATTCCCGGACGGTTACGCTAAGCTGATGCGATTCCTGATCTGAACGGACAACGGCTTATTCGGGAACCGGAGCTGCTTCCGACACGCGGCCTCGCATCGATGATTGCGGTTGGGAGAGGCCAAGTGCGGCCGCAAACAAGGGCTTCCACTCCATGATGTGTCTGGTAATGAGTTCACCGATCTCGTGGACCTTGCCGGCGAGCCCATACTCAATCATCTGGTAATGCTCCCCCACTGAAGCCACCTGACGCTCGCGCCCTTCTCTTGAGTCGATTCCGTAGAGGCGCATGTCGTCCCGCTGCGCCATGATCAACCGAGTAAGACGCGGATTGTTGGCTCGTGCGACCAGAGCCTCGTGGAACCGCCGATCGGTTTCGATGTAACCGTTGACATCTTCACGCGTGACCGTCGCGGCCACGGCGTCCGCCAACGCCTTCAACGGTTCGATGTTTGTCAGTCGCTCCCTTGCCAGAGTCTCCAGCGCAAAGCGCTCAAGCAACACGCGCACCGCAAACAAGTCCTCGAGGTCCTTGAGAGTTGCCGCCTCAACCAGGAAACCCCGATTTCGCAAGGGGCTTACCAATCCCGCTCGAGTCAACTCCAGCAGCGCTTCCCGCACCGGTGTGGTCGAAACCCCCAACGCGGTCGCTAGGCCGGGCACTGAGTAAATGGTCCCGGCACCCGCGCGTCCAGAGACGATTTCAGCGCGAAGCTGCTGGACTACCGCTTCTCTCAGGCTGGTTGCATTGCCAAGAATCAACATCATTCCTCCTTCAAGAACCCATTGAATTCATTATAGATTCTCATTATTACGCCCATCCCAGGCAGTTAGCATAGCAAGAAGTGCTTGACGTAGCGCGTGACGCATTGTATAAATACGTCATGCGTGATGCGTCACGCACTAGATAGAAAAGCTAGTAACTCGAACAGGGAGACAACCGATGAACAATGAACCGCTAAAACGCTGGATGTGTCTGGGGTGTGGCTTCCTCTATGACGAAGCCCTGGGCTCTGCCGAGCACGGGCTGGCACCAGGCACGCGCTGGGCGGACGTCCCGGAGGACTGGGTTTGCCCGGACTGCGGTACGCCCAAACACATGTTCGAGATGGTCGAGATTCCGTACGCACCGGGGCAGCCCGTCGTGCGGCCTATCGCCTAATCGGCTCTTAAGGGGAGAAAGAAAGATGAATGCTTCCTTCGTGCTGCGCGCCAGTGAGCGCGGCTACAACAAGTTCCTTTCCACCGGCGACAGCGCCTCCTACATCGGCGGTCATCCCGAGGCGACGCTGACACGCCATTCGAGCTTCGATTTCGGTCCCTACCAGTCGGGGCAGCGCGGATTTGGTCGTCTGCGGGTATTCGGCGATGAGCTCTTCAGCGGACCGGGATGCGGATACAACATCCACCGGCATCACAACTTCATCATTTGCGCGTTTGTACTCAAAGGGCAACTGACACATATCAACACGGTCGGCAACATGGATCAGCTGACGGCGGGCGACTACTACGCGTTCTCCGCCGGCTCGGGCGGTAAACACTGCGAGCTGAACCTCAGAAACGAAGATACCAACATCCTCTACGTGTGGATCATGCCGGACCAGCTGCTGTTGCCGCCGTCGTATGGGCGCAGCCGCTTCGATGCAGCCACCGAACGAAACAGGATCGTTTCACTGGTCGGCAATGCCGACGGGGCCATACGGGTACCTCAGGACGTAAAGATCTCGCGCCTGTCGAGCGACAAGGCGATGACGCTTGATTACACGCCGACGTCGAAAGAACACGGGGTCTACGTGTTCGTGATCGAGGGCGAGGTCGTGGTGAAGGACACTCCCCTAGCGCGTCGGGACAGCACGGGCATCTGGGGTGGCGAACGCATCAAGCTGCGTACGGGCGTCGAGGATGCGGATCTGCTGATCATCGAGACAGCGCCCTGAAACACCACGAACAGTAGTCGCTTCAAGGTGCTCGGGGTCAGCGACTTACGCGCTTCGCCCCCGATCAAGGAGACTTCACATGCCTGTTCTGCAGGTCTATTACGCACAGGGCACCCTGGCCGGTGACCGCAAGGGCGCGCTTGCGCAGAGTCTGACGGACGTGCTCTTGACGATGGAGGGTGGTGCCAAGACTCCCGGTGGTCTTGCTTTCGCCTCCGTTCTCTTCACCGAGGTCCCACAAGGTGACTGGTGGGTCGGCGGACATGTCGATGCCACATACGTGGCGCCACCGGGGAAGTTCCTGGTGCGCGTCAGCATTCCCGAGGGATACATGAGTCAGGGTCAAAAGTCCGAAGTGCACGCGATGGTCAACGCAGCCTTCATCGACGTGCTTGGTGATGCGAGTGACCCGCGACAGGGTGCGAGCGTGCTCGTGATCATCGAGGAAATTATCGAGGGCAACTGGGGAGCGCGGGGCCGTACGATCAGCCTCGCCTCAATCGCCGACAGCGTCGGTCTTTCCAAGAGCGGCGAGCGATTCAAGTGGGTGAAGGCGTACTTCGCCGCGAAGGCCCGGCAATTTGCGGCTGCGGGTTATCCCGCGGACACGGGCGGCTTGTTGCCAGACGAAACACGAACAGCCAAGCCCGCGGCGTAACCGGGTGATGACCCCTTTTAAAGAATCGCGGCGACGCTTACCGAGCAGAAGGAGGGACCTACACTTATCCACCGTCGACCGTCGTGCGGTCGGCACCCGTCCCGGGTCAAGATTCAATCGGCAGGGTGGGTCAAATTTGAATCGGCGCCGACATGGTCTGCCGCCGTCTACGCGATTATCAGTACCCTGATGAGAGGTGCCGCCAATGCTTACCTTTACGCAGAACATTCTCATCCTTGTCCTTGTCATGATCGCATCATCGCTTCTGCTGGTCGCACTTAATCGGATCTGGCCGCTTCATACGCGTCACTCTCAAAACGACCTGATCGGCTGGCACCTCAGTGTATTGGGCACGACTTACGCGGTCGTTCTGGGATTTATGCTCTATACGGCGTGGACGAATTTCGGCGCGGCGGAATTGAATGCGGATCTTGAGGCGAATGCGCTGAGGAATATCTTTCGTCTTGCAGAAGGATTGCCGCCACAGCAGCGGACGCAGCTCGAGATGCAGGCCCGCGCGTATGCCGATGCAGTAATAAATCAGGATTGGCCGGCGATGGCTCATGGGCAGATACCCGAAGGAACCCATGACATTAACGAAAACATGTGGAGGACACTAGTGTCTGTCAAGGCGTCGTCGAGCTCCGAAAGCACTGTGGCAGACCACGCGCTGTCGGAGCTAAGCGCGCTCACTCAGCATCGCCGCACCCGATTGCTTCAAAGTGTCTCTCAATTGCCTGCGATCTTCTGGACTGTCCTTGTAGTCGGCGGCATTTTGACTTTTGTCTCAGCATCCATGTTTGCTTCAGCCAAACCCACAATGCACACCTTTTTGGTATTTTCCACCACCCTCCTGGTCACACTCGTGATGCTGGCCATTGCCGATGTCGATCGCCCGTTCCGAGGCTGGGTTCATGTCAGCAACTACGCCTTTGTACGGGCACAGCAGTACATGCACGAGATCGACTGAGTCGTCTCGGCATCACCGCGTTTCAGGCCAAATTGGTGCCGACCAGGGACGATGCTTCGTCATTGTCACCTCTCACCATAATCCGGCCACCGGTTTTCTGCATATACAGGCCAGTGGATGGGGTGCAAAGGAGCATCTCGCGTGGGCTCAAGGATGGCTGGGTTTTGCGGCGGACGCAACTGCGCGCGGTTTAGTCGAAGGCTGGACCATTTTAGGTTCGCGATACGACTGGCCGTCCAGGACCATGCAGTAGGCGTTGTGGCGCAGTCGGTCGAGGGTGGCCGAAGCCAGCAGCCGGTTGGCCGGGAAGGCTTGGTCCCATTCGGTGAACTTCCCCTGACCGACGTAAACCTCGACGCGGAGGAATCACTTCGCGCCGCGGTAGCGCTGCCTGTTGCAATTCGCATCCCTGCGAGCGGCCATTGAGAAGACGTTTGCAATGTTGCAACTCGCGAGCATGAGGCTCACCGTGTCGAGGGGGCGCGGACCGATATCCATCGCGGTCCTGATTTTCATGTTTTCGTGGGCACATATTGGTGCTGCGCAGGAGCCCGCTGAGGACGATCACGCGGCCGTTATCGAAGTCGGCGCAGCGAGCGAGCACAGCGTTTCGGGAGGGAGCTCGAGCTTCGGCGCCGCGTTAGGCATCGAGGTCACGCCGATCGAGAACTGGCTGGAACTTGAATTCGGAGTGGCGGCGTTGCGCTCGTCCGCTCAAACGGAATTGTCGAGTGATTTGGTCTTCAAGAAGCCCTTCCGGTTAACGGAAACGTCTGAATTCATGATCGGTCTAGGCCCCTTCGTATCACGGACCGTCAGCGGTGCGCAATCGGGCACTTCCCACGGTATCGAAGTCGATCTCGATTTTATGTTCTGGCCTCGCAAAGATATTGGCTGGTATCTCGAACCAAGTTGGAGCAGAACGTCGGCAAGCGGCGAGAGGACTATTGGCTTAACCGTCGGACTGCTTTTCGGATGGCGCTAGGGGATCATTTGCGACGTCGGCGTTGCAAAGTTCGCCAGGCGCTAAGCTGTGGCCAAGGTTGTCCAGGAAAAGCTCATCAAACCATCGCTGAGGACCGATTCAGCATTGTCCAGGCTAAAGACCCGGGAGGCATCCCGCTCTTAAGAGCCCACGGTCCTCGCAACCATGGGCTGTGCCCTGCGGGGCGAGCTCTACATTCTGCGAGGGTCAATCAACCGAAGGAATCCACTACCCTAATCCACAGCCGACCATCGCGTCGTCGACTCAAACCCCGGGTTAAACCAAAATCGGCACGTCGGGTCAAATTTAAATCCGCGTCTGCAAACCAGCCCAGATGGCTTCACCCCGCCCTACTGCTGACAGGTCGCTGGGATGGCGCCGGGTTTCCTTGGCCCTCGGGCCCGGCTTGGTTGTCATGCTGGCCGACACCGATGCGGGCAGTGTCATCACGGCGGCGCAAAGCGGCGCTCAATGGGGCTATCAATTGCTGATGCTCCAGTTTTTGATCATTCCGATCCTATTCGCCGTGCAGGAACTGACCGTGCGGCTCGGGCTGGCGACGGGAAAGGGCCTTGGCGAATTGGTCCTGCAACGGTTTGGCCGGACCTGGGCGGTTCTGTCGATGGCCACGCTGGTGGTCAGTTGCTTCGGCGCGCTGGTCACCCAAATGAGTGGGCTTGCCGGCGTCGGACAGATGTTCGGAGTGCCGATTTGGCAGACTATCACCCTCCTGGTCATTCTGATCTTCGCGATGGTTTGCACCGGGTCCTACCATTCGGTCGAGCGTATCGCGATACTCCTCGGTCTGTTCGAGTTGGCATTCTTGGTGGTGGCCTGGAAGGCCAATCCGGATCGAGGCGAAATGTTGGCCGAGGTCCAGCATGTGCCTTTGACGGATAGCGGCTATCTTTACCTGCTCGCCGCCAATCTCGGTACCAGCATTATGCCGTGGACAGTGTTCTACCAGCAGTCCGCCCTAATCGGCAAAGGGCTCACGATCGACCATATCAGGCTCGCTAGGTTCGACACTTTCTTCGGAGCGATCCTCTGCCAGATGATCACGGCCGCCGTGCTGATTGCCGCCGCGGCGACCGTCGGCCGGCACGGACATGGCGTCAGCCTTGATAGCGTGCCAGAGATCGCCAACGCCTTCACGGCCGCGCTCGGTGATACGACCGGACGGGTGGTCTTTGCCATCGGATTGAGTGGAGGCGCCCTCGTCGCCACCATTGTCGTTTGTTTGACAGCATCCTGGACGATCGGCGAGGTAACCGGATTTCGCCATTCTCTGGAGCACCATCCCTTCGAGGCGCCCTGGTTCTATTCCGCGTTCGCCGTCATCCTGGTAGGCGGCGGTGTTTTGGTCGCTTCGGGCGTCAATCTGGTCCGCCTGTCCATTGCCACCGGCGTTATCAATGCATTGCTTCTTCCTGTCGTCCTCGGTTTCCTCTATTTGCTGGCGCTCAATGCGCTCCCCGATCCTTATCGGCTGAAGGGAAGCTATGCCAAGATTATCGGCCTGCTGTTCCTGGCAACAGCAGGTATGGGGCTCTATGCCGGCATTTTCGGTGCGTTGGCGTAGTTTCTCGATCGGGCAATAGCGATGACTAGACTTTTTCCATCTCGGTACTCGCGCTTCTAGGTCTCGCACACCGAAGCGGCCGACTTCGATGACTGATTGGAAATTTGCTTCGTAGTCCGCGGGTGCATGTCCCGCCTTCACTAACAGCTACCTGCCAGTTGTGTCAGACAGGAATGAGCTTCGCCGCCATTGACGCTTGCCCCTGAATTACCTGGGGCGCGCAACGCTGAAGACTGGAGGCGGGGGTCGGAATCGAACCGGCCTACACGGATTTGCAGTCCGCTGCATGACCACTCTGCCACCCCGCCATGCACAAGCACTCACGCGGCACCGATCCGCGCTAGCGTCGGACCGAACCATCAACTGAGGGGAAGCCGGTCTCGTCGGCTTCCGATGGGGAAATCTGGAGCGGGAAACGAGTCTCGAACTCGCGACCTCAACCTTGGCAAGGTTGCGCTCTACCAACTGAGCTATTCCCGCGGAGGGATCGCCGATTATAGCTACGCGATAGACCGTGTCAAAACCGCTGGTTTCATTGCTACGGCCGCTCTGCCGGAGGACGCGAGGGAACCAGGTGCGGCCACGCCAAGCGCAGGTATAGCAGCATCGAATAGATCGTCAGAATGGCGGCGAGGTAGATGAGGACGGTTCCAATGAACCGGACCTCGAACACACCGAACAGGGGATCGTGAAGTAGCAACACCGGGATTGCCACCATCTGGAATATCGTCTTGAACTTGCCCACCGAGTTGACGGCAACATTTTGCGAGGCACCGATTTGCGCCATCCATTCGCGCAAAGCCGAAACGGTGATCTCGCGTCCGATGATTATCAGCGCCACCAACGCGTTGACGCGGCCGAGTTCCAGCAGCACGATCAAGGCTGCGCATACCATTAGCTTGTCGGCAACCGGGTCCAGAAACGCTCCGAGGCGGCTGGTCATGCCAAACTTGCGCGCGAAGTAGCCGTCAAACGCGTCGGTGATGGCAGCGACAGTAAAGAGCACGCAGGCAAGTATGTTCTTGGTGCCCGGTGCGATCCATGCATCCGGGAAGTAGTAGATGCCGACCAGGAAAGGAATCATCGCAATCCGAGCCCAGGTCAACAGCATCGGAAGATTGAAAAAGCTAGTCGGCATGCCGGTTCCCGGAGTTATGCAAAATCGCGTGCGCCGCCCCAATGATCGCATTACTGTCCAGGCTGCCCAGTTCTAGCACCTGCGCCTCATGCGCATGCCGGTAAAGGGAATCGCCACCGCGGCGATAGGCGGGATCATAGTGAGCGCGGACAATCGCCTCGGCCAGCTCCCCAAACCGGCCGGCGTCGACCAGCTGTTGCCAATGTTCAACGGCATTCTTCCCATGTTGGGCAACAAAGAACTCCAACCGACTTCGCAGCGTCTGTGGATGGCGATAGACGTCCCCGTAGCGCTCCAGCAGATGCGCCACCCGTGCTTCAAGCGGGGCGACAATGCGCAAACAACGCGACGCAATGAGGGCGTCGAAGAGCACCCCGGGAATGCTCAGCTTGCCGATGCGCCGACTCTCCGACTCCACGTATACGGGGCGCGCGGGATCGCACGCATTCAGCGCCTCCCGGATTTGGGTTTCGAAGGCCTTTTGGCCCGGCTGCGAGTCCGGCGCCGAGTCGCCAAGCATGGATGCTCCGAGCACCGATCCTCGGTGCTGAGCCAGCGCCTCCAGGTTCAGCACCTGTCCCCCCGATGTGCAGAGGGCCTCGAGCAAGGCGGTCTTGCCGCTGCCAGTAGGGCCGTGAAGCACGATGAATTCGTAGCGCGCCGGCAAGACCGCAAGATCGGCAATGACCTTGCGTCGATACGCCTTGTACCCACCCTCCAATTGCGACACCGTCCAGCCGATCTGCGCCAGGACCGTGGCCATGGAACCACTTCGTTGCCCCCCGCGCCAACAGTAAACCAGCGGCTTCCAGTGCTTGGGATGACGATGAAAGTCGCGCTCCAGGTGCTGGGCGATGTTGCGTGCGACCAGCGCCGCGCCGAGCTTGCGGGCCGCGAAGGGCGAATCCTGCTGATACATGGTTCCCACCCGCGCTCGCTCCTCATTGTCGAGCACGGGAAAGCTGGCGGCCCCCGGTATATGGTCCTCGGCGAACTCCGCTGGCGAGCGCACGTCAATGAGCGCGTCAAATCCGGCGAGTTGCTCGACGGTGGCAGAAATGATGGGCGGTTGCGCGGCCATGGATAGTGCCAGGAAGCTATCCGTCCACTTTTCCGGGCTCGCCGGCTGCGCCGCCCGGCGGCGCGATGCCGTGCAAGCCGGCATGAATCTGCTCGGCCAAGCGACGTGATATGCCCGGCACCTGCGCAATATCCTCGACCGACGCCCCCAGCAATCCACGCATGCCGCCAAAACGGGACAAAAGCCGTTGACGGCGCTTTGGCCCGATCGCCTCCATGTCGTCGAGTTGCGAGGCGTTACGGGCACGTGCGCGACGCGCGCGCATGCCGGTTATGGCAAAGCGATGCGCTTCGTCCCGAATTTGGGCAACCAGCATCAGTGCCGCCGATTCCCGGCCCAGACGCAAGGGCGCGCGCCCGTCGGCAAATACCAATTCCTCCGAGCCGACCTTGCGGCCCTCGCCCTTGGCAACCCCGACCAGCAGCCCGGGGGCAAGTCCGAAATCGACGAAAACCTGGCGCGCGACCGCGACTTGCCCGGCACCCCCATCAATGAGGACGAGGTCCGGCATCGTCGCCTCGCCGCGTGCCGCTTGGGCGTAGCGCCGGGTCAGCACCTGGCGCATCGCCCCATAATCGTCGCCGCCGACTAGCCCCTCGATGTTGAAGCGTCGATATTCCGCACTGCGCATTGCATGGTCGGCATACACCACGCACGCCGCCTGTGTGGCCTCGCCGGCCGTATGGCTAATATCGAAGCATTCGACGCGCAGTGCGTCGGCGTCATCGACATCGAGTCCCAGGGCGTCGATTAGCGCGCGCGTGCGCGCCTGTTGCGAGCCCTGCTCCGCACGGTGCCGGGCCAAGGCGAGCTGCGCATTGGCAAGTGCCATCTCCAGCCAGCGCCGCCCTTGGGCCTTTAAGCGCGTGTCGGAGGGACCCAACACCTCGGTCCTGCTGTCCTTGCCCGCAAGGAACGCACGCAGTTCGTCCGCGTCCGCGGCAGCGTTGACAATCAGCACAGGCGGGCAGGCGTGGTCAAGGTAATGTTGCGATAAAAACGCCTCGACAATATTCGAGAGGTCGTCGTCGGCATCACCAGCAATCACGCCTTGGGCAGGGAAGTACGCCTTGTCACCCAAATGCCGTCCACCGCGGACCATGGCAAGATTGACGCAGGCATGCCCGTGTTCGCTGGCGGCGGCAACGATGTCCGCATCGGCGGTCGACCCGGCGAGTTCCACCGATTGCTGATGCAGGATACGCGTGAGCGAGGCGAGCTGATCGCGCAGCAGCGCGGCTTGCTCGAAGTCGAGCGCAGCCGAGGCGGCGAGCATGCGCTCCTCCATTTCTCGGGTGATGTCGCTGGCGCCACCGCGCAAAAAACGCAAGGCTCCGTCGACGGATTGCGCATAGGCCGGCGCGTCGATCAGTCCCACACACGGTGCGCTGCAGAGTCGGATCTGGTGCAGCAGGCACGGCCGTGAGCGGTGCCGGAAAACACTGTCTTCACAGGTGCGCAGCAGGAAGACCCTCTGCAGTATCTGCATGCTCTCGCGCACCGCCCAGGCACTGGGGAAGGGTCCGAAGTAGCGTGCCCGCCGGTCCGTGGCGCCACGATAAAAGGCCATGCGCGGAAATTCGTGATCGCTGAATTTCAGGTAGGGATAGGACTTGTCGTCGCGAAAAAGTATGTTGTAGCGCGGTGCAAAGGACTTGATCAGGTTGTTCTCGAGCAACAGCGCATCGGCTTCGGAGCTGGTCACGGTGGTCTCGATCGCGCCAATCTTGGAGACCATCAGTGCCATGCGCGGAGAGAGGTTGCCCCCGAAGTACGAAGCCACGCGCTTGCGCAGGTCCAACGCCTTGCCGACATACAGCACGGTGCCGCCAGCATCGAGCATGCGGTACACGCCGGGCAAGTGCGGCAAACGCTCCACCACGGCCGTGGCGTCGAATGCCGGGGGCGCAGTTTTCGCCATATATACTGTAGGGACCCTAGCGTGCACTAATCCGGCTGAGCGCGGGTGAGGAGCTGCCTGTCAGGCCGGGCGCGACGCCGGGTACTCCCCGCCGCCCGGACCCGGGTCGAGGCCGAAGGCGGACTGCAGATCGCGCAGCGCGGCCCGATAGCGATCGCTATGCACCAGCGACTCCGGCAGTACCGCACCGGTACGCGGAACGAGCCGCGCTGCGCGCTCGGTAAATTGCGCCGTGCGCACCCAGCGCAGCTGGTCCAGAACCCGGTCGGCAGCGGCCTCGTCATTGCAGACGAGGACAAAGTCGCAGCCGGCGGCCAACGCCGCTTGGGCGCACTGCACCACATCGCCAGCTACGCGAGCGCCCTGCATCGACAGATCGTCGCTCAATACCGCGCCACAAAAACCCAGGCGCTCGCGCAAAATCTCCTGGATCCAGCGCGCCGAGAATCCCGCCGGAAGCACATCGACGCACGGATAGACCACATGCGCGGGCATGACGGCATCGAGCCCCACCCCCATCCACGCATAGGGTGCCGCATCGGTACGCAGAATGTCCTCGAGACCGCGCTCGTCCGTCGAGACATCATAATGCGAGTCGGCGTACACCCAGCCATGCCCGGGAAAGTGCTTGCCGCAGTTGCTCATTCCGGCCAGTGCCAACCCGTATCCGACCTGGTTCGCGAGTAGGGTTACCACGCGATGGTCGGCGTGGAAAGCGCGGTCACCGATCACGGCGCTTTTCCCCCAGTCCAGGTCGAGCACCGGCGCAAAGGTCATATCGACCCCATGCGCGCGCAGTTCGGCGCCCAGAATAAAGCCCGCAGCCAAGGCGGCACGGCAGGCCGCAAGGACATCGCGATCCCAAAGTCGCCCCAGGGCGGCCATGGGCGGGATTTGCGTGAAGCCGGCGCGAAATCGCTGGACCCGACCGCCCTCGTGATCGACTGCGATAAGCAGTGGGGGGTCGCGCAGGGCGTGAATTTCGCGGCATAAGCGCGCCAGTTGCGCCGTGGAATCGAAGTTGCGCGAAAACAAGACGACCATCCCGACCAGCGGATGACACAGCCGTTTGCGGTCTGCATCGTTCAGGTACAGACCGCCAATATCGACCACGACCGGCCCCGGCATCAGGCGTCCCCCACATTGGCCGACACATCGGTCACTATTTCTGCAACGGCATAGGCCAGCGCCAGATGCTGCAGATCGGAGACCGATACATGCAGGCGCAATTGACGCTGGCGGAGGAACTCGGCAAGCGCCCCGCCAGCAACCGCTTCCGGTCTTCCTGAGGCGGCATTTACGATTTGCACGGCACGCCAATGCATCGGTTGGCGCATCCCCAGACCCAGCGCCTTCGAGATGGCCTCCTTGGCCGCGAAACGCGTTGCAAGAAACATCATGCCACGCATCGAAGAGTGTCCGGTGCGCGCGCTATGCAAAAGCAGCTCGCGTGGACCCAATATGCGCTGGGCAAAGCGGGCGCCATGGCGCGCGACCGCAGCCTCGATCCGCGCCACTTCGACCGCATCAATGCCGATTCCGAAGATCATCCTTGTGATTCACCCGCGGACCGGCGCACGGCGATCTGCGCGCGCCGAATTTCTGCCTGGTAGCGGCGCACGGTCAGTGTCAGACCGAACTCGAGCGCATCTGCAATCAGGGCGTGTCCTATCGAGACCTCGCGCACACCGGGGACCGCGCGCAGAAAATCCGCCAGGTTCAGCAAATTGAGATCGTGCCCGGCATTGACTTCCAGACCCACCCGTAGCGCCGCCTCGGCAGCGAGCCGGTAGCGCTGCAGGCTGGCCCCTTGACCGGGACCGCCATGCGTACGTGCGTAGGGCTCGGTGTACAGCTCCACTCGATCCGCGCCGAGCGCGCGCGCCAGTGCCATCGCCTCGGGCACCGGATCCAGGAACAGGCTCACCCGCACGCCACACTCGTGGGCTTGGGCAATTATGGGTCGCAGGCGTTCGCCATCGCGCGCAAGGTCCCAACCGTGATCGGAAGTCGCGGCGTCCACGGCGTCGGGGACCAAAGTGCATTGATGGGGCCGCACCGCGAGCACGTGCTCCATCAACTGGTGAAACGGATTGCCCTCGAGGTTGTATTCGACAGCCGGCCAGTGGCGCAGCAAATGGGCAACGTCGCGCACATCAGCCGGTCGGATGTGACGCTCGTCGGGACGCGGATGCAAAGTAATGCCATCGGCGCCGGCCTCGAGAACGAGGGTTGCGGCATGCGTAAGACTCGGGATATTCAACGGCCGCGAATTGCGCAGCAATGCAACGCGGTTCAAATTGACGCTAAGGGCGGTCATCGGAGTGTCTACAGCTTGCGCAGTTCCGCAAGGATGCGGTGGGTATTGAGTGGTCGGCCACGCAAATGGTAGCCGATCAGTTGACGCAGCAAGGCGCGGGCATCGGCGGAATCGGCAACTGCGGCCAGGTCGCGCCGCGCCAGGGCCTGCATCGATAGTCCACGCACGCAGTATTCTTCGCCCAGTGCCGCCGGTTCGGCCACGCGACGCACGCCGTGCTCCGGGTCAACCCGGTACCAGGCGTCGGGATCGATCAGCGCACCATCACCCGAGGTTTCAAATGATGGAGCAACGCCGATTTCCCGCAACAGGTCGAGCTCGAAGCCGCGCAATGCTTGTGCACGCTGCAGCCCATCGAGCGAGAGATCGCGCAGCGCGCGCGCGTAAGAAAAGAACAAGGCCTCGTGTGGATCACCGCGGGCAAGTAGGCGAACGAGTAGTTCGTTGAGGTAAAAGGCACTCAACAGTTCGTCACCACGCAGCGGCGTCAGCCCGCCGACCCATTCGGCGCGCACCAGCGACTTGATCTCCGCGCGGCCACTCCAGCACACCGCTATCGGGCAAAACGGTGCCAGGAGGCCGCGAAACTGCGAGGTCGGGCGTTTCGCGCCGCGTGCCACGAGCCCGACCCGGCCGTGATCACGCGTGAGTACATCGACAATCAGGCTCGTTTCCCGCCAGGGATACGAATGCAGGACAAACGCTGGCTGGTGGTCGACCCGGTTGTCCGAAAAGCGCCGCCCCCGCCCCGTCGGCGTCGCCATGGGGACCACCGCGCTCACGATCGCAGGGGCGCCTCGACCCCTAGGCGGTCGAGCGAGCGGGCGTCGTCGCTCCAGCCGGCGGTCACCCGTACGTGGGTCTGCAGAAATACCGGCTTGCCCAGTAAACGCTCGATTGCCATGCGCGCCTTGCGGCCGATTTCCCGCAGCTTTGCCCCGCCGGCGCCGATCACGATCCCTCGTTGCGATTCGCGTTCCACGAGGATCAGCGCCGAAACGACGGCGCGGCCCTCGGATTCGTCCCAACCCTCGATTGCCACCGCCAGGCCGTACGGCAGTTCATCGCCCAGAAGCCGGAACGCCTGTTCGCGCAGCAGTTCCGCAGCCAGAAAGCGCACGCTGCGATCCGTAATCTGGTCTTGGTCAAATAGCGGCATGCCCACCGGCAGCAATTTGCGCAGGGCCTCGAACAAGTCATCGAGCTGCCAGCGGCGCGCGGCGCTGACAGGTACGATGGCGGCAAACGGGTAGCGTTGGCTGGCGCTGGCCATGAGGGGAAGAAGTTCCGATTTGTCGCGCAGCGTATCGGTCCTGTTCAAGGTCAGCACAACACGGCTGGACGGCGCCGCTGCGTCCTCCGACGCAGAGCCCGCATCGGCATTGGCAAGCGGCACCTTGGGGAGCAGGCGCAGCACGGCATCGTCTTCTTCTCGCCAGCCATGTGCATCGACGACCATCGCTATCGCGTCGACACCGTGAATGGCAGCACCGACGCCCGCATTCATGCGCTGTGTCAGCAAATTTCGATGGCGATGCTGCAGGCCGGGCGTGTCGACGAAAACAAACTGGGCATCGACCCGAGTGGCAACGCCCAGCACACGGTTACGGGTTGTTTGCGGTTTGTTGGAGGTGATGGAAACGTGGGAGCCTACGAGCGCGTTGAGCAGCGTCGACTTGCCGACATTGGGACGTCCGACAATGGCAATCATCCCCGCGCGAAACGAGGACGCTTCCGGCGTGGGTTCCATCAAATCAACCGGGTGGGGCCGGTTTCGCGACAGCGCCGGATTCTGCCGCTGCCACAGGCTTGCCAGCGGTGCCAGCGCCCGTTTGCACCGGTGTACCGTCTGCATCGGTCTCGGGCGCCGCGCTGCCCTTGCGCTTGGCCCGTCGCAGTGCCTGCGCCGCCGCCTGTGCCGCCTCAAGAGCAAGTTTGGCCGCCGACTGTTCGGCGCCACGGCGACTGCGCCCGTTGCCGCGCACGCTGACCTCGAGCTTTGGGATCGCACATTCGACTTCGAATTCCTGATTGTGCGCAGCTCCGCGGGTCTCGACCACCGTGTACACCGGCAAGGGCAGGCGCTTGGCCTGCAGGTATTCCTGCAGCAATGTCTTGCTGTCCTTTCCTAGGGTCTTGGGATCAACCACCTTGAGCACCGGTTCAAACAATCGACCAATGACTTCACGCGCTCCATCGAAGCCGCCATCGACAAACACCGCCCCGAAAACCGCTTCCATCGTATCGGCCAGAATCGAGGGACGACGGAATCCACCGCTCTTCATTTCGCCTTCGCCCAGGCGAAGGAAGTCGCTCAGGCCCAGGCGCTCGGCAATCTCCGACAACGACTGTTGCTTGACCAGGTTGGCCCGCAGACGCGACAAATCGCCTTCATCGAGCCGGGCGTATTTCAAGAACAGCAGCTGCGCAACTACGCAGTTGAGCACCGAATCGCCAAGAAACTCCAGGCGCTCATTGTGCACGACACCATGAGAGCGATGCGTGACGGCCTGCTGCAGCAGTTCGCCGCTATGAAACTTGTACTGCAGGCGCTCTTCAAGCGCGGACAAGTCCATGGTCTGGCGCAATGCCCGGGTTCATGGTTGTACCGCCCGACCCGGATGGTCGCGATTAGAACCGGAAAAATCAATCACGATGCGAACGTTGTCCAGAACCGGGACCGAGTACGAATACGCGTACGAAACCACGATTCGGTCCGCGTCTTTCGTGACGTCCAGGTCCTTGCCGGTGATCGACTTGATGTCATCGATCGTGCAGTACCGGTCGAACGCGGCGCGGATGTCACGAACCGTCTGGCCTTCTTGGGCGGCCTTTTGCACGGCTCGTTCGACAGCCAGATATTCCGCCAGTGCCGGCACCACCTTCATACCAATTGCAAGCAGGAAGACGACGATCACCCCGACAAAAATCAGGCTGATCAGGCTTAATCCGCGCTGACGCGCCGGAGAGGACAGTTGGGACATCAAAGGCATGCGCCGTGCCGACTTGCTACTTGAAGCTACCGATTCGTCCGACATTGCCAAAATTCATCCAGATGAAAAACGCGTGCCCGACAATGTTCCGATCTGGCACAAATCCCCAGAAACGACTGTCTTCGCTGTTATCGCGATTGTCGCCCATGACAAAATAACTTCCCTGGGGGACGGTACAGCTCACGCCCCCGCCACTGTAGACGCAAGCGTCAGGATTTGTATGCTGCAATGCAGCACGAACTTGCACGCCATCTCCATCGACAAATATGACGCGGTGACTCGTTGAATCGAGTTTTTCGATGAATTGCCGGTAGGTCTGCAGCCGGGCAGGATCGTAATACCGGTCCTGCGGCGCCAAGGGAACCGGGGTGCCGTTGATCTTGAGCTGATGGTTGTCATAGTCGACGCGATCGCCGGGCAGGCCTACCACCCGCTTGATGTAGTCCTGGGTAGGGTCATGCGGGTAACGAAAAACGATGACGTCGCCACGGTTCGGATGCCCGATTTCTACAATGGTACGGTTCAACACCGGCAGGCGAATGCCGTACTCGAACTTGTTTACGAGGATCAAATCACCGATTTGTAGCGTGGGAATCATTGAGCCCGACGGGATTCGAAACGGTTCGTACAGGAACGAGCGCAGCAGAAATACCAGTGCGATCACGGGAAAAAAGCCTGCGGTGTATTCCACCCACCAGGGCCGGCTCGACAAGCGCTCCTCCAGCGCGCTGCGTTCCTTGGCAACGCCCTGCGGGTCGGCCTGCGCCGCCGCGCCATTGCGTCGGTCGAACTCAAGCAATTCACTCGCTGCCCTGTCGCGCCGCCGGCGTGCGAAAACGACGTACTCCGCCGCGAAATACGCCCCGCTCACCACCGTGCACAAGAATCCTCCACCTGCAGGATCGCCAGGAATGCCTCCTGCGGGATCTCCACACTTCCGACCTGTTTCATTCGTTTCTTGCCTGCTTTTTGCTTTTCCAGTAGCTTGCGCTTGCGCGAGATGTCGCCGCCGTAGCACTTGGCCAGGACATTTTTGCGCAGCGCCTTCACGTTCTCGCGCGCGATGATATTGGAGCCGATCGCCGCCTGGATGGCGACGTCGAACATCTGGCGCGGTATGAGCTCACGCATCTTGGACGCCAAGTCGCGCCCGCGATGGGCCGAATTGGCACGGTGCACGATCACGGACAGCGCGTCGACCCGTTCGCCGTTGATCAGAATGTCTACCTTTACGACGTCAGCCGCGCGGTACTCGCGAAATTCATAGTCCATCGACGCATAGCCGCGGGAGGCCGATTTCAGGCGATCGAAAAAATCTAGGACGATCTCCGCCAGTGGCAATTCATAGGTCAAGTGCACCTGACGACCGTGATACGCCATATTGATCTGTACGCCGCGCTTGCCGGTGCACAGGGTCATCACCGTGCCCACGTACTCCTGCGGCACGAAGATCGTCACCGTGACGATCGGCTCGCGGATTTCCGCGATTTTTGCCGGGTCCGGCATCTTCGAGGGATTCTCAACCATCACGACCTTGCCATCACGCAGCAGTACCTCGTAGACAACGGACGGTGCCGTCGTGATGAGGTCCATGTCGTACTCGCGTTCCAGGCGTTCCTGCACGATGTCCATGTGCAGCAACCCAAGAAAACCGCAGCGAAAGCCAAAGCCCAGGGCCTGCGACACTTCCGGCTCGAATTGCAGTGCCGAGTCATTGAGCTGCAGCTTGTTCAGGGCGTCGCGAAGCGCCTCGTATTGATTGGCCTCGACCGGGAACAGGCCCGCAAATACCTGCGGCTTGACTTCCTTAAATCCCGCCAGGGGCTTGTCCGCCGCGCGCGGCAGCGAGGTCAGCGTGTCACCGACGCGCGCATCGCGCAGCTCCTTGATTCCGGCGACGACAAAACCCACCGCGCCGGCGCCCAAATGCGTGCGGGTCTGGGACTTCGGCGTGAACACTCCAAGCTGCTCGCAGTGGTGGACCGCGCGGGTGGCCATCAACAGCACCTTGTCCTTAGGTCGCAGGACGCCGTTGACCACGCGGACCAGGATGACGACCCCGACGTAGTTGTCGAACCACGAGTCGATCACCAATGCCTGCAGCGGCGCGGCAGGATCGCCGCGCGGCGGCGGCACCCGCTCGATGATCCGTTCCAGGATCTCGTCCACCCCCTGCCCGCTCTTGGCGCTGCAAAGGATGGCGTCGCTAGCGTCGATGCCGATCACGTCCTCGATTTCGGCCCGCGCCTGCTCCGGATTGGCCTGCGCTAGGTCCATCTTGTTCAGTACCGGAATCACTTCAACGCCCAGTTCGATCGCCGTATAACAATTGGCCACCGTCTGCGCCTCGACGCCCTGCGACGCGTCAACGACCAACAGCGCGCCCTCGCATGCCGAGAGCGAGCGACTTACCTCATAGGAAAAATCCACGTGGCCGGGTGTGTCGATCAGGTTCAGGTCATAGCGCGTGCCATCGCGCGCCAGGTAGCTCAATGCCGCTGTCTGGGCCTTGATGGTTATTCCGCGTTCACGCTCCAGATCCATGGAGTCGAGAACCTGCTCGCGAATCTCGCGCTCGGCGAGCCCGCCACAACGCTGGATCAATCGATCGGCCAGAGTGGACTTGCCGTGGTCAATGTGGGCAATGATCGAGAAGTTGCGAATGTGAAGCATATTGAGTGACGCGACGAGCGCCCGGCCAAGCTTCGGACCAGCGCCACCGGATATTCCCTTTGCGCAACACAAAGGGGGCGAGACCTCAGCCTCACCCCCACCGTTGCAACACTGGAAAAGGCGGGATTCTAGCGCGTTGCTACGCCGACCCTGTCAGTTATCACCAGCGTGCAAAATCACCCACTGCGACTGGTCGCCGCGCCGGACCAGCAGCGCAACGGGCTTGGCCAGATCGAGTTTGCCCACCAACTCCTTGAATTGCTTGGCATTTTTTACCCGGACATTGTTTACGCTGAGGATCAGGTCGCCAGCGCTCAGCCGGGCGGTCCCAGCCGCGCCCTCAGCCGTTTCCACTTGAACGGCGCCGTCGATGTGCAGTTCCTTGAGTTGCGCTGCAGTCGGATCGGAAACAACCAGACCCAAGGCGTCCGGATGGCCCTCCGGCGCCTTGCCCGACCCCGGGCCGTGTACGCCCAGTCGCGACGGCTCCTGCGGCATTTCGCCAACGGTCACCTGCAGATCGTGGGGCGCACCATTGCGCCAGACCGAGGTAGCCACCTTGGTTCCGGGCGCGGTGGCTGCAACCATGCGGCGCAGATCCGCGGAACTCTCCACCGACTTGCCGTCGTACTTGATGATCACGTCCCCAGGCTGCACCCCGGCCTTGTCGGCCGGACCATCGGTCTCGACACTTGAAACCGCAGCGCCGGCCGCCTTCGACAAACCGATGGCATCGGCGACCTCGCGTGTGACCTCGCCGATTAGCACACCGATCCTGCCGCGTACCACCTTGCCCTGCGTGCGCAGCAGCTTGGCAATCTTTTGCGCCTCGTCGATCGGAATGGCGAAGGAAATGCCCGCATAGCCGCCCGAGAAGGTGAAGATCTGCGAGTTGATGCCGACAACTTCACCTCGGATGTTGATCAAGGGCCCGCCGGAATTTCCCGGATTGACGGCCGCGTCGGTCTGTATGAACGGCAGCAGCTCTCCGGTCTCGCGGCTTTTGGCGCTGACGATGCCGGCCGTGACCGTGTTCTCCAGGTTAAACGGGGAGCCGATCGCAATTACCCACTCGCCCACGCGCAGCTTTGCCGGGTCCCCGAGCTTCAATATCGGCAACTCGGCCCCGCCAGCGTCGATCTTGACCAGAGCCACGTCGGTGCGCGGATCCGATCCCACGAGCTTGCCCTTGAATTCGCGCTTGTCCGGGAGGGTCACGGTGATTTCGTCCGCACCCTCGACGACGTGATGATTGGTGAGCAGGTACCCATCGGACGAAATCAGAAAGCCCGATCCGACGCCGCGCGGAATTTCCCGTTCGCCGCGCGGCGAGCGTGGCAGGGGATTTTGCCGCTGCCCGGGACCGGGTTGGGGAAAGAGTCGGTGGAAAAAATCGTAGAACGGATCGTTCTCATCCAGATCGGGCATCTGCGGCCCACCCTGTCCTTGCGGGGAGGAACTGGGGCGCGCGGCGGTACGGATATTGACCACGGCCGGTGCCGTGCGCTCGACCAGGTCGGCGAAATCGGGCATCGTGGCCGGCTGGGCACTCGTGATCTGTGCGGACGCTGCAAGCAGGGCCACGATGAGGCCACGCGCAAGAAGGACTTTCATAATTATCGTTTTCACTCTCGCAGAAAAATGCAAATGGAAATAAGGGCGCTGCACCCGATTATCGCGGTGGTGGCGACCGAACTACGGACTCCGCGATCGATTGCGCCGTCGACGGCGGTACCTCTCCCACGACCGTGACGCGAGCGTCTCCCACCTGCCGGGAAAACGCCGTGACCGGTCCACGCCGCTGCGACTCGTCCCGTTCCGCCAGCATCGGGGCGCCGGGTTCAATAAAGACCGAGACAGTAGCCAAGCCGTCGGAATACACCGCCTGCAGGGCCGATCGGGGCGCTGGGTCGCCAGCTCCGACGAGGTGGCGCACTACTTCGACCAGGCGATGAAAGCCGCTCGGGGGCGTGACGCTCCAACCCTGCTGGCGCAGTTCGGTTGCTTCTGACTGCTGGCGGTCAACGGTCCAACCGGCGGTGGACCAGGATGGTTTGAGCTGCGCCGGATCGATCGGCTCGCCGACATGCACATCGGTAAATGCAATCTGTTCCAGAACCGAACCACGCTCGTTGAGTGTCTGCGCCTTGAACAGCAGGCCGCTCGTCGGCTCCACCCACAGACGGTAACCATAGCGCAGCTTGTCGCGCGGGACGAGTTCGACCACCTCGCACATGCTGCCGGCAACGCGCTCGACACCCTCCCGGCGCAGTTCGTAGTGCGCCAGTATGTCGGCCGCAAGCGGCTCGGCAAACGCGGGGAAAGCACGTACGCCGCCGTGCTCGACGACTACGCGATGCAATTTCGGGTACAGGCACTGCACCTCGTCGCCATGGCGGATGAACTCGCGCTGCTGACCGTCGAGTGTCAGCACGCGTTCGCGCGTCTCGACACCGTCAAAAGACTGTACAACCCGCGAAGCGTGGACTTCGTCGCCGCGCTGATAGACGATAGTGCCGGAGAAATTCTGTTGCCGCGCGGCGTTCTGAATTGCCTGCAACCAGGCCGCATCGGTGCGCGCGTCGTGCGCAGCCGGCGTATCCCCGGCGCGCGCCACCAGGGGCAGCGCCAACGCCATCATTGTCGCCAGGCCGGTCCACGCGGCCGCCCGTGCGCTCAAGCCGTTTCGGAACATGCCGCACTCGCTCAAGGCCAGGCTGATGATCACCGGTCGCCTTCGTTGCTCGAGCGCAGATATACCGCCGCCGCGGGCATCACTCCGGCGCCGGTGAAATCGCGATGGGCCTGAAAATAGGGATCCAGACGTGGGTCATGCGCAGGCCGGATTTCGCCGGACCCTGCGGCAATAGCAACCGAACCGGGTTCGTTGCTGCCAACCGCGCTGGTGACCGTTTGCACGCTGCTGCTTGCAGGATTGACATTGACAACCGGTACACCGGCGTCAGTGCCGGTTCCGCGCAGCTGCGGTACGGCGACAAACACCAGGACCATCACTGCTGCCGCCACGGCCGCGCCACTGGCCAAATGGCGCTTCATGCTGGTACTCAGTGCGCGCGGCGCCAGCAGCGCCGGCTCATCCTGCAGCGCCTTCGAAATTCGTGCACACAGGCGCGGCGAATGCTGCGCCGCGACCTCGTTCGAACGCAGTGCGTCGCCAACCATGCACCAGTCTTCGTACTGGCGTCGCCACGCGGGCTGCCTCACGAGCTTTCCCACGAGCGGTTCGGCTTCCTGAGTGTCGAGTTCCCCATCGAGCCAGGCCGACAAGCGCTCGGCCTCCCCACCCGCGCCCGAAGCTGGGGCGGCGGCAGATTCGGGCGTGGCTTCGGATTTCATGTACCTGCTCCCAGACTGCTATGCATAGGCTTCACCATCGGTCCTACCAACGCTCATCTTTACCCGTACCCAGCAAGGGCCGCAATTCCTGCGCGATCGCTTCGCGGGCGCGAAAGATCCGCGAACGTACCGTACCGACCGGACAGTTCATCGCTGCTGCGATTTCGTCATAACTCAAGCCCTCGAGCTCGCGCAGCACAATTGCGGTACGCAGGTCAGCGGGCAGCTGTTCAATTGCCCGGTTAACCGCCAACCCGACTTGCTTGGACTGGTACAACGAGTCCGGCGTTGCCGTATCGCTCATGCGCAGGGCATCTACGCCGCTGTCCTGGTCCTCGATGTCGTTGGCCACGACGGTCGGAGCCCGCCGGCCCTGGTTGGCAAAGTGGTTCTTCGCGGTATTGATCGCAATCCGGTACAACCAGGTATAGAAGGCGCTTTCGCCACGGAAATTCGGCAGTGCTCGGTAGGCCTTGATAAAGGCCTCCTGCGACACATCCTCTATATCGGCGGGATCCCGAATCATGCGCGACAACAACCGAGAAATTCTGCGCTGGTACTTTGCAACCAGCAGTTCAAAGGCACGCTTGTCGCCGTGCTGAACGCGGCGCACCAACTGCAAGTCGGCATCGCGCTCGCTCATCGGGCCCCGTTCGGCGCCGGAGACGTTACGTGTTCCGCCATTGTGACAGTCGCCTGATCGATTAGTTCTGAGGTTCGATGAAAAAACAACGGGGTAATACCCCGCTAGTCATTGGCGCGGGGCCGCGAAACGCCGGCACGAACCTGCGGCAAGACGCCGAAAAGCGTCTCCATCCGCAGCATCGCGCCAGACCGCTCCGTGTCCTCTCGCGGGACGCAGCACAAAACGGGCCACACGAACGCGTCCGGCCTGCGCGCCAATCCGGCGGCCCACGTACGGGATCCGTGCGCCGCCGGGGCCCGCAGCCCGTCATTCGGCTGTTCATCGTCACCGTGCTCCGCCTCGGCCAGACGGACCCTTTCCAGACGCCGCCCCCGCCAGGCAGCATACAATCCGGTGATTCCGCGGCCGCACGCCGCCAAGTCCGCTGCGCCGGCGCTCGCCGCCAGCCGCGCCGGCATCAGCGACCTGTCGACCAGGCCGGCCAGCCAGAGCAATCGATGTCGTGCGCGCGCGGGCGCCAGGACAGACTCCGCGATGCGGAAATCAAACACGCTTGAAGACAAGCGTCCCGTTGGTGCCACCGAATCCGAAGGAATTTTTCATGGCGTACTCGATGCGCATGGGCCGCGCGGTATTGGCGCAGTAGTCCAGATCACATTCCGGGTCGGGCGATTCCAGATTGATCGTAGGCGGAGACACCTGGTGGTGCAAGGCCAATACCGTAAAAACTGACTCGACTCCGCCAGCACCGCCAAGCAGGTGTCCGGTCATCGATTTTGTCGAGTTAATCACGAGGGAACGCGCCGCCTCGCTAAATGCAAGCTTGATGGCGTTGGTTTCATTGACGTCGCCCAGCGGCGTCGAGGTACCGTGCGCATTGAGGTACTGGACCTGGTCGGGATTGATTTGCGCACTGCGCAACGCGGCAATCATGCAGCGCCGCGGACCATCAACGTCCGGGGCGGTCATGTGATGCGCATCGGCCGTCATCCCGAATCCGACCAATTCACAGTAAATGCGCGCACCGCGGGCACGCGCATGCGCCAACTCCTCCAGAACGAGCACGCCGGC
>OMSW01000293.1:0-5422 GCA_900290295.1 Burkholderiales bacterium | reverse complement strand
ACGGGATCATCATTGCGTTCCGACAAGGCTTGCATCGCGGCAAATCCGCCCACGCCGAGCGTGCAGATGGTCCCTTCCGAACCGCCGGCGATCATGACGTCGGCGTCATCGTGCTCGATCAGGCGGGCTGCAATGCCGAGCGAATGGAGCCCCGTCGTACAGGCCGAAACGATTCCAAAATTGGGGCCTTGCATTCCGAACATGATAGATACCTGACCAGCGATCATGTTGATGATCGCTCCCGGAATCAGGAACGGGGAAATCCGGCGGGGCCCGCGCGTCATCACCGCATCGTGGTTATCCTCGATCATCGGCAGGCCGCCGATGCCCGAACCTACCATGCAGCCTATGCGCTCGCGATTGGCATCCGTGACCTCGATACCCGAATCGCGGATCGCTTGTGAGGACGCTGCGACGCCGTAATGAATGAACAAGTCCATGCGCCGCACGTCCTTGGCCGGCACGTAGTCGGTCACTGCGAAATCGCGCACCTCGCCCGCGATCTGGGAGCGATACGCACCGGGGTCAAATCGCGTGATGCGCGCAACCCCGGATTTGCCCGCAAGTATGTTTTCCCAGGCAGACACAACGTTATTGCCGACCGGAGAGACAATTCCCAATCCGGTAACGACAACTCGACGTTGAGTCATATCGATGCCCTGTCCGCCATAATCCTCATGGCCCGCCGCACACGATCCGCCCGGCGTTTCCGCCTTGCAGGAATCAGGCCTTTTTCAGGTGGGCGCCAACGTAGTCGATCGCCTGCTGCACCGTGCGAATCTTCTCGGCTTCTTCGTCCGGAATTTCACACTCAAATTCGTCTTCCAGCGCCATCACAAGCTCTACCGTATCAAGCGAATCGGCGCCGAGATCGTCGACAAATGCCGATTCGTTCTTGATGTCGGCTTCGTTGACTCCGAGCTGCTCGGCGACGATTTTCTTGACCCGCGTTTCAATGCTATCCATACATTCTCCTCCGTTGCACGGCTGCAGAACGTAAAGAGCAGCCGCCCCACAACTCCGGTGCCATATGAGCAAAGCCCGGGCAAACCCGGGAAGATCAAAGCCGCAAGGCGTGCGCCCGTTTCGGTCCCGCGACCAATACTGCGGAGGAAACGCCCCCGAGTAGCCGACTCCGGCACCCCATCGACCCCCACCACGACGACCTGCCGCGTTGCAAAACCCTCCCGCCGCCAATGTGGGATAAGGGGCTCACCGGCGAAAATAGCGCGGGATTCTAACAGAGCACCCACCGCGTCGGCATCTCAAGCCATGTACATTCCGCCGTTTACGTGCAGGGTCGCCCCCGTAATGTAAGCGCCCGCGGCAGAGGCCAGAAACAGCACGGCAGCGGCGACCTCGCCGGCCTGGCCAAGTCGGCCCAGGGCAATCTGATTCAATAGCGCCTGTGTCTGCTGCTGGGTCAGGGCGCGCGTCATGTCCGTATTGACGAATCCTGGAGCCACGCAGTTCACCGTGATGTTGCGGCTTCCCAGCTCGCGCGCCAGTGCCCGGGTCATGCCTTCGAGTCCGGCCTTGGCGGCCGCGTAGTTCGCCTGACCCGCATTTCCGCTCGAGGCGACCACGGAGGAGATATTGATCACCCGGCCGCATTTGGCTTTCATCATGCCGCGCATGGATGCACGCGCCAATCGGAAGGCCGCCGTGAGATCCGTATCGATGACCGCATCCCAATCCTCGTCACGCATGCGCAGCGCCAGCATGTCCGCCGTCACGCCAGCGTTGTTTACCAAGATGGAAAGCTTGCCAAAGCGTGTGCAGATCTCGTCGACAAGCCCATCGCAACCGGCGCGATCGCGAACATCGAGCACCAAGCCGCAGCCGGCTGCACCCAACTCCTGCAGGCGCTGCGATATGGCCGCTGCCCCAGCCTCCGTGGTTGCAGTGCCGACCACCGTAGCGCCTGCGTGCGTCATCGACTCCATGATTGCCCTGCCGATGCCGCGTGAGGCACCGGTTACCAACGCAACCTCGCCGCGCAGGGCGTCGGCCGCAAATACCGCGCTTTCGTTCACTCCTTGGCTCCCGTTATTGACAAGGCCTGCAGCAGGCTGGTTCGATCGAATATCGAAATGCTGGCCAGCGTCGGCGCGATTCGCTTGTTGAGGCCGGTCAACACCTTTCCCGGTCCGCACTCAACGATGTGCGTCACCCCCTGCCCGGCCAGACGGGCGACGAGTTCGCTCCAGCGCACCGGGCCTGCAACTTGGCGCGCAAGTGCATTGCGGATCGCATCGGGATCGGATTCCATCTTGACATCAATATTGTTGAGCACCGGAACGGCGGGCGGCCGGACCTCGGTATGAGACAGCCGCTCGAACAAGCGTACCCGGGCCGGTTCCAGCAGTGACGAGTGAAACGCCACGGAAACGGGCAGCGCCAGCGCGCGTTTGGCGCCCATCTCGCGGGCAATCTCGCAGGCGCGCGCAAGTGCGGCCGTATGCCCGGCGATGACGACCTGGGCCGGCGCATTGAAGTTCACCGCCTCGACCACCGCGCCGGGCGCTTCGGCCTGCGCCCTGGCACAGGCGGCACGCACGTTTTCGTCATCCAGGCCCAGGATGGCCGCCATCCCGCTGGTGCCCACCGGAACTGCCTCCTGCATGGCCTTTGCGCGAAAGCGCACCAGGGGCACGGCTTGCTCGAGCGTTAGGGACCCGGCGGCCACCAGGGCCGCGTATTCCCCGAGACTGTGCCCGGCAACGACCTCCGGAGCCGGCCCGCCGGCGTCACGCCATGCCAGGTAAATCGCTACCGAGGCCGTCAGCAGACACGGCTGTGTGTTGACCGTGAGGTCCAGTTCCGCGGCCGGACCATTGGCAATCAGCCGGCCGATATCCTGGCCCAGCGCCTGCGAGGCGCGGCGCAATACATCCTCAACCACCGCGTCTCCGGCAAACGATCCGAGCATGCCGACCGACTGCGAGCCTTGCCCCGGAAAGACAAACGCGATTTTCATCGAAGCCGCCCTAATCAGACATCTTTACGCGTCATTGCCACCGGCGCGCAGGCCCAGGTAAACCAACGCTACATGCGGAGCAGGACCGATCCCCAGGTGAATCCGCCACCGACTCCTTGCAACAGCACGGTTTGACCCGGGCGCACCCGACCGTCGGAGCGCGCCAAATCAAGGGCCAGCGGAACCGACGCCGCCGAGGTGTTGCCATGGCGATCGACCGTAACGACAACCCGCTCTAGTGGCAATCCCAGACGCTTGGCACTGGCAGCCAGGATGCGGACGTTTGCCTGGTGGGGAATCAGCCAATCGACCTGCTCCGGCGCCAGATCGGCAAGCGCGAGGACCTCCCGTGCGGAAGATTCCAGGACGTCGACGGCTAACTTGAACACGGCCTTGCCATCCATGCGCAGAAATGGATCGCCGACGGCACTGCCCTGGTTGAATCGACCCGCAACCGTAAGGATCGATCCGCGCGCCCCGTCGGCGTGCATCCGGCTCGCGAGGATTCCGGGCGACGTGCCCGCCTCCAGAACAACGGCACCGGCGCCGTCGCCGAACAGTACACAGGTCGAACGATCATTCCAATCCAGAATACGTGAATACACCTCGGCGCCGATCACCAGCGCGCGCCGGTGCGACCCGGTCCGGATCAGTGCGTCGGCCAGCGACATGGCGTACACGAAACCGCTGCAGGCGGCCTGGATATCGAAAGCGGCGGCTCCGGCCGCTCCCAGGCGCGCCTGCACCGAGCACGCGGTGCTTGGAAAAACCTGGTCCGGCGTCGACGTGGCAACGATCAGGAGGTCAACCGAGCTGGCCTTCGCGCCCGCGGCATTCAGGGCCGCGCGCGCGGCGCCTTCGGCCAGGTCGACCGTGCCGACCCCGTGGGCCGCAAGATGGCGCTGGCGGATACCGGTGCGCGAAACGATCCATTCGTCCGATGTTTCGACGTTGCGAGCCGCAAGCTCGCGAACAAGCTCGGCATTGGATACGACCCGTTCCGGCAAAGCCGATCCGGTTCCAGCGACTCGGGCGATGGGTGGCGCCGGGGACAAGGGCTCAGGCACGAGCTACGTCCGCTCCAAGTGCGGCGTCGGCCCGCGACGGCAATTGCGCCATCAGCCGCGCCATCGCCTGCGCCGTGCGCTCGAGCAGCTGGTGGCTGGCGGCATCGAAGCCGCGGCGGATTGCGCATTCGAAGCCATATGCGTCCGAAGATCCATGGCTTTTGATTACGACCCCACGCAGGCCAAGCAAGGCAGCGCCGTTGTAGCGGCGATGATCGACACGGTACCGAAAGCGATTGAGCACCGGCAAGGCCATCAGGGCAATCAGTTTGGAGATCAGGTTACGCGTGAACTCCTCGCGTATGAACCCGGCAAGCATCTGCGCCAGGCCCTCGGATGTTTTGAGTGCAACATTGCCGACAAAGCCGTCGCAGACGATCACGTCGACCGTGCCGCGGAAAATGTCGTCGCCCTCAACATTGCCGTAAAAATTCAGGCCACTGGCACGCAACAGTTCACCGGCACGCTTGACCATGTCGTTGCCCTTGATCACTTCCTCGCCCACGTTGAGCAAACCCACGCTCGGTTGCTCCTTGCCCTGCAACTGCGTCTTGAGCACATAGCGCGCAATTGCCATCAGCGCCCCGGTATTTCCGGCGCTGACCGCAACATCGGCCGTGCCGGCCTTGACCGCTTCGAGCGCCATGCGCATCGAAGAGCCCTTCTTGGATCGGAGCGCAGTGGTCAGCGAGTCGCTCATTTCCACGACCTCCTCGGCGTGGATGACCTGGATGCGCTCGCGTACATCGGCATACGCCGGCCGTCGCTGGAGCTCGGCCTCGATCTGCGGCGCGCGCCCAACCAGTACCAGATTGGCATTGGACTCCCGCCGGGCAAAAGAAAGCGCGGCAGGAACCGTTACTGAAAGACCGTGGTCCCCGCCCATGCAATCAATCGCGATGCGGACCGTCATCGGGCCTGCATCATCGGTGCGGAGTCGTCTGCCATATCCATCATCATGCGGGCTTTCACGGGACCAACCCGCGGTCGAACACGGGCACCGGGCGCTGCGCGTAGCGCGGTTTGTCGATGCTTATTCGTCGGACTTGGTAGCGATGACCTTCTTGCCGCGATAAAACCCGGTAGGACTGACATGGTGCCGCCGCACGATCTCCCCGGTAGCCGGCTCGATGGCCAGCGGCGGGTTCGTCAGAGAGTCGTGTGATCGATGCATATTGCGCTTAGATGCCGATTTCTTGTTTTGTTGTACTGCCATAACGCGTATCCCAAAATTTTCCTGAATTTATCATTTTAAACGATGTGGCGCCCCGGCGAAAGCCTGAGTCTTATCCAACGAGGTATGAGCCTGGACGGGTGGTTCTCGTGATTCCAACGAGGTATGAGCCTGGAGCGGGTGGTTCGGCCGCCTTTTATG
>OMSW01000295.1 GCA_900290295.1 Burkholderiales bacterium | reverse complement strand
AGAGCCGATAGTCCGTCGTCGCCGTCGGTCAGCGCGGCCCGCGGCTCGAACGTGAGCTGCGCCAAATGTCGATCGCCTGCCGCGATATACGGCGGATTGCTGATGATCAGGTCGAAGAGCCCTCGTACCGGCGCATACCAGTCGCCGGCAAGCAGGTGCAGCGAAATGCCCAGGCGGCAGCAGTTGTCACGTGCGACCTGCAGCGCGGCTGGCGATCGATCGCTGGCGACAATCAAGAGGTCCCGACGCGCCAGCGCAAGGGCTATGGCGATGCAGCCCGATCCGGTCCCCAGTTCGAGTACCCGGGCGCCGGGGCGCCCGCGAAGCAGGTGCAAGGCCGTATCCACCAGCAGTTCCGTTTCGGCCCGGGGAATGAGGACCTCGGGCGTAACCCGCATGCAATGCCCGTAGAACTCCTGGACACCAAGCAGGTAAGCCATTGGTGTTCCCTGCCGGCGCTCCGATACCCGGGATGCAAACCGTGCGCGCGTGCCTTCGTCGATCTTCGTCTCTGGATGCGCGATCAGGCGCTCGCGGGAAATGTCGAGCGCGTGCGCAAGCAGGGCCCGCGCCTCCTTGGCCGGAAGCGGGCAATCGCGCAGTAACGATTGCGCGGTTGCCGGCGCCGGCATGCAAACGGCCGGATCAGCCAATCAGGCGGCCTCCGCCAGCGAGGCCAACAGTTCGGCCTGGTGCTCCGCCGTCAAGGCGTGGCTCAACTCGTCCAGGTCTCCGTCCATGATCTGGTCGATCTTGTAAAGGGTCAGGTTGATGCGGTGATCCGTGACCCGGCCCTGAGGAAAGTTGTAGGTGCGGATCCGCTCCGAGCGATCGCCGCTGCCGACCAGCGAACGGCGGGCCGATGCCTGCTCCTGCTGCTGGGCACGCATCTGGGCATCCTTGAGGCGCGCGGCAAGCACTTTCATTGCGCGCTCCTTGTTCTTGTGCTGCGAGCGGTCGTCCTGGCATTCGACCACGATGCCGCTCGCAAGGTGGGTGATGCGAACTGCCGACTCGGTCTTGTTGACGTGCTGTCCTCCGGCGCCCGAGGAGCGGAACACGTCGACCCGGATCTCGCTGGGATCGATTCGGATGTCGTTAATCTCATCGACTTCGGGAAGCACGGCGACGGTACACGCCGAGGTATGGATCCGCCCCTGCGCTTCGGTTTCGGGAACGCGCTGCACCCGGTGCACGCCGGATTCGAACTTCAGGCGACTGTAGGCACCCTGGCCGATGATGCGCACAATGACCTCCTTGTAGCCGCCCAGGTCCGAGGCGCTTTCGGAGATCATCTCGGTTTGCCAGCGATTGCGTTCGGCGTAGCGCATGTACATGCGCAACAGGGCAGCGGCAAACAGGGCCGATTCGTCGCCGCCGGTGCCGGCGCGTATTTCCAGGAAGATATTGCGCTCGTCGTTCGGGTCGGTAGGCAGCAGCAGGCGCTGCAACTTCTCCTCCAAGGTCACGATGCGCTTGCGCGCGAGCGCCTCGTCCTCCTCTGCGAGCGCACGCACCTCCGGGTCCGCAAGCATCTGCTGGGCATTTGCCAAGTCGCGGCTTGCTGCTAGGAACTCGTTAAATCCGGTGACCAGCGGCTCGATTTCAGCGCGTTCCCGCGAAAGGCGCCGGAATTGGTCCAGATCGGCGGTTGCGTTTTCCTGCGAAAGTGCGCTGTCGATCTCCGTCAGGCGGCGTGCCAACTGGGCCAGCTTGGCCTGCATGGAATCTTTCATTTGTCCTGCGGCGCGCGCCTAGCGTCCATTGTGTTGCACGTGGTCGCGATAAAACCGCGCCACCATCTCGATCTGGCGCAGGCGCTCCTCATCCGAGGCCGCAGCGGCGTCGTTGAGGACCGAGATCGGTGCATGCAGAAATTTGTTGGTCAGGGCCTGCGACAGCTTCTCCAGGACCGCATCGGCGTCCTCGCCGCGTGCCAGCTGGCGGCGCGCGCGCTCGATTTCGTACCTGCGCATCTCTTCGGCGCGCTGACGGATATCGCGGATGAGCGGCACCGTTGCCCGACCGGCAAGCCAGCTTTCGAAATCGCGCACCCGCGATTCGATGATCGCCTCGGCCTGCGCTACGGCCGCCTGACGCGATTCCTGGCCGACCTGCACCATGTGCCCAAGATCGTCGATGGTATAGACGAACACGTCGTCCAGGCGCGCCACCTCGGGCTCGACGTCGCGCGGTACGGCTAGGTCGACCACCACCATGGGGCGATGGCGCCGCGTACGCACGGCGCGCTCCACCATTCCCAGGCCGATGATCGGTAGCGAGCTGGCCGTGCAGGAAACGAGCACGTCAAAGCGAGCCAGCGCGTCCGGCAATTCGGACAAGGGCATCGAACGCCCATGGAAGCGCGTTGCCAGCGAGTGCGCACGCTCGATGGTGCGATTGGCCACCGTTATCGACTTGGGCCGGCGGGCGGCGAAATGCGTGGCGGAAAGCTCGATCATTTCCCCGGCACCGACAAGCAGCAGGTGGCAATCCTCCAGATTGCCAAAGATGCGCTCTGCCATCTTTACGGCAGCCGCCGCCATCGATACCGAGTGCACGCCGATCTCCGTCGAACTTCGCACCTCCTTGGCCACCGCAAATGTGCGCTGGAACAGGTGATTGAGCAGCAGCCCCAGGCCGCCAGCCTCCCGTGCCAAGCGCTCGGCCTGCTTCATCTGTCCCAGAATTTGCGGTTCGCCCAGAACCATGGAATCCAGGCCGCTGGCAACGCGGAACGCGTGACGCACCGCGTTGCCCTTGGGCAGGGTGTAGAACACCCGTGCCAGATCGGCTGGGCCGATGCCCTTTTCAACCGCTACAAACTCGGCGAGCGCAATTCCGGCGTGCTCCGGCTGATCGACCGCGCAATACAGTTCGGTCCGATTGCAGGTGGAAACGATCGCGGCCTCGCTCAACGTCCCCACGTCTGCGCGCGCGAATCGCGCTCGCAGGCGCGCGATCGCGCCCTGCACCTCTTCGGGCAAGAATGCGACGCGCTCACGCAGCGACAGGGGCGCCGTTTGGTGGTTCAGACCCAGGGCCAGCAGCTGCATTGATTCGTGGGGGCTCGGGAAGGGGTCGCGAGGCGATCGGTGCAATTACCGGGGACGGACTCGGCCCAATTGTGCAATTGTAGCCAGAGCCCGGGTCAGTGCACCTGCCGAAGGCCCGTCCGCCGGCCCCGGGCGTTGCTGGTGGGAACGATTTGTCGATCGAGGATGGCGATATCCTGGCCACCAATGATAATGAGACGCAATATCATGGCCGCCCTGCTCTTGCAACACTAGCGGTCCGGTGCGGTTAGCGCCGCGATTTACCTCGCGCCCATTGCGCGGGCGGGCGAGCCGCCTCGGGCCGGGTGCGCAGTACGCTCGGCTTGCCGTACTGGGAGGCCAGTGTGCGGTCAGAACGACGACGCATTCGTACCGGAAACGCCGAGTGCGACGTAGCCTTGTCCGTTGCTGCGCAGCGAAGTCGGATTGGTGATACCGCTGTTGCCGACCAGCAGAAAAGGATTGATCCCATTTTCGCTGGCCCATGCGTTGCCGGAGCCGTCTAGCGCCAGAAAGCGTGTCGTGTAATCGATTCCAACGACCGATGAGGTGGCGATCGGCGAGCTGCCGGCGATCCAGCCTCCCGTCGAAGTGGCATACGCGTAATTGCCACTCCCATCGACGACTACCCAGGTATTGATCGCCTCGTTCTGGACGGTAATCGTCACGCCACCGCCAACCGGGAAATTGACCACGGCCGTGTCGTCCGCGTTGGCATCTTGGTTTCCATACGCCACGCCAATCCAGTTGTTCGTGCCGAACGTGTACATCGCCCACTGCGCGCCACTATCGGAGGTCCAAAGCGTCGCTCCGTTGGAGCCGACCGCCACGCAAGAGTTTGCTGTGCAGTGAATCGCGTTCAGGTTGGGGGCCGAGTTTTGCTCTGCGGTGGCGGCGTTCGTGCTTGGCGTCCAGGTGAGTCCATCGGGGCTGGTCAGGACCACACCTTGGTCACCGACGGCAATGAACGCGGTGCCGCCCCACGCAACCGCGTTCAGATTGTTGCTCGTCGGGTTGCCATTGGCTAGGGCCCAGTTTTGCCCGTCAACGCTGCGCAGCATGGCGCCGCCGTTTCCAACAGCAGCGAACAACAGATTCGGTGCCGCGGGGTTATTGCCGCTCGTCGCAACCCCCGCGACGGACACCAGATTTGCGCTAAAGCCGATCGGAATATTGCCCTGGGTCCAAGTCATGCCGACATTGCCGCTGGATGCGATCAGTGGTCCGGCAACGTTCGGTGCTAGCGTGCTGCTGTAGATCGCGCCGCCCGAGCCCACCGCAACGTATATGCCCCAAGGCGGCCTGCCCGAGTATCCGCAAGAGGTGAGTGCGGCGTATCCGAGGCCGTTGAAGGTGACGTTGCCGGCGGGGATCGCGTCGCCGGCGATCCAGGGCGAGAACGGTCCGCCTGCGGCGCGCGGCGTGGTGTACACGAGCGAGCTGCCTTCCCCACCGGGGGACGAACCGGTCCGTCCATTGATCGTGACATAGGTGGCTGGGTACAGCGGGTTCAGGGGAGGCGGGTTGTTGATTACGGTGCGAAACGTACCGTTGCAAAGTATCGACGGCGAGCTGACATACGTCAAAACGCCCGCGTTCAGCAGCTCATTGGTGGACCAGTTGAGCGTGGTGAGCGTTGGATCCTGTGCGTAAAAGATCCAGTATTGGATCGCGGGGTCGTAGTTCCAGGTAACGCTGATGGCAGCGTCGCCGGGATAGAGCTGCACCCCGTTCGGTGGGGGCGTCGAGCTTCCGGAATTACCCAGGCAACCGCAAAGCGCCAGGGTGGCGAGGGTCAAGGTCAGGACGAAACGGCTATTCACAGTGAGCTTCCACAACGCGGTCCTAGCGACCGCAAGTCGGCGAATTTATCATTTGCCCGAATGTCGCGTTGCGTACCGGCGCCGTTGAAGGTGTCAAACTGTTACGGCAGCAAGGAGACGCATGACCTGGACCCGACAGCGTGCGTGCGGCAGCTTGGCGGCGCGCATGGCCGCTGTATCGATGATTCGACGGTGATTTTCTATGAACAAACGCTTGCCCAGCTTGTATATCCCGCACGGCGGTGGCCCATGCTTTTTTATGGATCCCGCGCCCGGTATGCCGCCGGATTTGTGGTGCAAGATGGCCGCATATCTCGGCGCAATCGGTCCCTCGCTACCAGTGCGTCCCAAGGCGGCGCTGGTAATTTCCGCGCATTGGGAATCGCCGCGCCCGAGCATTGGCTCGGCGGCGCGGCATGCGCTGCTGTACGACTACTACGGGTTTCCCGAGCATACCTACCGCCTGAGCTACCCTGCCCTTGGGTCACCGGCGCTTGCCGCCCGGGTACGCCAGTTGCTTGCGCAGGCCGGCATCGAATCGGACTCCGACGACCAGCGCGGGATCGATCACGGCGTCTTTGTGCCTTTCAAACTTATCTATCCCCAGGCGGACGTGCCCATTGTGCCGCTGTCGCTACGTCACGACTTGGACGCACGCGCCCATATTGCAATCGGGGCCGCGCTGGCGCCCCTGCGCGACGAGGGGATCCTGATCGTGGGCAGCGGAATGAGCTATCACAATCTGCGCAGTTTTTTCCGGCCCGAGGCGCAGGCCAACGAGGCGGCAAGGCAGTTCGACTGTTGGCTCGCGGACACCGCTGGGATGACCGACCGGGCACAGCGCGAGCAGGCGCTGGTCGACTGGCAGCGGGCGCCCGGGGCGCTCGCCTGCCACCCGCGCGCGGAACACCTGCTGCCGCTGATGGTCGCTGCCGGGGCTGGGCTGGCGGACCCGGGCCGACGCCCGTATACCGACACTTTGCTCGGAAAGGCCGTTTGCGCCGTCCAATTTGGCTGATCGGCCTTCGACCGAAAGCGGGTTTTCTGTATCCCAAGACGTGGGTAGGGGTAATTTGGACGGTTTTCGAGTATCCTTACTATCGCGTTCGTTTAAGTCTCGTTTGCCCTTGGTCCTTCCAGCTGGTCGCGTCGATCGCGTTCCTGCGGTTTACCCAGCTTGCGTCGCTTGATCGTCTGCACGCCGTGCGATGCTCGGCGAAATTTCCATTCATTTATTACGGAGTTTTCATGGCAACTGGGATCGTCAAGTGGTTCAACGATGCAAAAGGTTTTGGCTTCATCACCCCCGATGATGGTGGCAAGGATCTGTTTGCTCATTTCTCGGAAATTCAGGGCAACGGCTTCAAGTCCTTGCAAGAGAGCCAGCGCGTAGAGTTCGTGGTTGCACAGGGGAGCAAGGGTCCGCAGGCGACCCAAATCCGCGCGATCTAGTTCTTGCATTTTGCAGGCCGCGGCACCCGCCGCGGCTTGTTGCAGTTTCCCCGTGCGGCGGCGTAGTGCTGAGGTGCGGCGGCCCATTGCGGTCGGAAGATGGCAAAACCCAATTATTCCTTCGAAAAAAGACAACGCGAGCTTGCCCGCAAGAAGAAGCAGGAAGAAAAGCGCTTGCGTCACGCCCGGCCCAAGTCCGTTGATGACGGGTCAACCCCGATCGAACCTTCCACGCTCCCGGCCGAACCCGCGCCGGATAAGCCGGTTCTGGGCTAGGCCCGTTCGCCTGCGTCCGATTCGCGCGGACCGGGCTTTCTCCAACCCTCGGTCCTCGACCGGGAGCCAGCCGATTCCGGAATCTGCGCTAGTGCGGGAAGATCGGCTGATGGCAGGAACAATGGCTCCCTTGTACCGCCGCACACCGGTATTTGTCCTGCTGAGCAGCCTGGCGGCGTCGTTCGTCGTTGCCGCAGCCGACAAGCTCCCATCGATTCCCGCTGCATACCAGTTGAGCGCCCGTATCGCCCTGGGCGAGGGCAAGCGCTGGGACTACCTGCTCGTTGAGGATGCGACACGACGCCTGTACCTGGCCCACGGGGATGCCGTGGACGTGGTCGATCTGGGGACTCGCCGGCTGGTGGGGCGGATCGGTGGCCTGCGCGGCACCCATGGCGTTGCTGTTGCGCGGGAGTTTGGCCGTGGCTATATCAGCGACGGCAAGTCCGACTCGGTCGTCGTCTTTGACTTATCGACCCTTGCTCGGGTGCGCACAATCGCCGTTGGCCGAAATCCCGATGCCATCGTGTTCGATCCTGCCAGCAAGCGCATCGCCGTCTTCAACGGCGGCACGCATGACGCCAGTATCTTGGATGCGGCCAGCGGCGATGTCATTGCCGCCTCGGTTGAGCTCGGCGGGAAGCCGGAGTTTTCCCGGGTCGACGGCAGCGGCCACGCATACGTGAACATCGAGGACACCGCCGAAATCGTGGATTTGGACCTGCAACAGGCTCGAGTGCACCGGCGCTATTCGATTGCCCCTTGCGTCGAACCAACCGGCCTGGCGATCGACGGCCACAGCCGGCTCTATTCGGTTTGCGCGAATCACCTAATGATCATCAGCGACCCTGCCGGGGGCACGGTCCTGGGTCGGGCGCCCATTGGCGCGCGTCCCGATGGCGTCGTCTTTGACGACGGTTTCGCCTACAGCGCCAACGGCGGTGACGGCACGATCAGCGTCGTTGGCGAGCCCCGTCCGGGCTCCTTTGCGACCGTGCGCACGATCGCCTCGCAGCCCGGCGCGCGCACGATTGATGTCGAGGCGCGTACCCATGCCCTGTACCTGCCCGCAGCAGGTGCGAGCGGCACGCCGTCGGCGAGCGAATTGGAACTTCTGGTGTTCACCCGCCTGTAGCTTGGGGCGAAAAAAGCTCGGTCGCAATGATGCCGCAGGTACTCGATACCAGCGCGACCGGGCAAGGGCACCAGGGGCCTGGCAATCATCGCTGCTCCCGCCCGACTTCATGGCCATGAGACTTGCGCCTGCGAGTGACCGGGGCTTGCGCCCGCCGCCGTTCGTTCTCGCCTGCCTGGCCGCGACCTGGCTCGTCTGGGGTTCGACCTACCTTGCGATCAAGTGGGCGCTGGTGAGCTTCCCGCCCTTTTTCCAGATGGGTACACGTTTCCTGCTTGCCGGATTCTTGCTGTTTGCCTGGTCGCGAGGCGTGCGCAAGGCACCGATGCCATCGCCTGAGCAATGGCGCAATGCGCTGGTGGTGGGAACGCTGATGCTCGGTTGCGGTATGGGCGGAACGGCAGTTGCGGAACAAAGCATCGGCTCGGGCCTAGTCGCTGCCTTCATCGCCGTCATGCCGATGATGATCGTTGCCGTCAACCGCCTGTTTGGCGTGCGCCCCAAGCGCCTGGAGATTGCCGGCATCGTGGTCGGCCTACTCGGCGTCCTGCTGTTGACCCAGGGAGCGGAATTCCGCGCTTCGCCGACGGGGCTGACCGCGATTACGGTCGCCTGCGTCGGCTGGGCGATCGGCAGCGTACTGAGCCAGCGCAAGTTCGTGCTCGCGGCGGGCGCAATGGGCTACGCCAGCCAAATGTTGTGTGGCAGCGCTGTGCTGCTGGTGCTTGCCGCGCTGTCCGGGGAAACGCCCCGTTGGCCACCGACGATCTTGTCAGTGCTGGCGTGGATCTACCTGCTCGTTTTCGGATCGCTGGTCGCGTTCAATGCCTACATGGTGCTGTTGTCGCGCAGCTCGCCGGCGCTCGCGTCCAGCTATTCCTTCGTCAACCCGATCATTGCTCTGCTGCTCGGGGTGGCCGTTGGCGGCGAATCGGTTACCAGGCAGCAGTGGCTGGCCGGCGCAATCGTCCTTATCGGGGTCGCGTTGCTGCTTTGGCAACGCCGAGAGCCACTTGGCAAAAAACGATCGGCCGGACCGTGCGCCCATGAATGAATGGCTAGAACTCGGCGCGGTCGCCTTTGCCGCGGGGATTGTCGATGCGGTAATGGGGGGCGGCGGCATGCTCCAGGTTCCGGCGCTGTTCGCGCTGTTTCCGGGCCTAGCTCC
>OMSW01000297.1 GCA_900290295.1 Burkholderiales bacterium | reverse complement strand
ATCGCACAGGAGGTGCGCGCCTACGGCACCATCGTCCCGGACGATGGCTCGCAAATCAGTGTCACCACAAAGTTCGAGGGCTGGCTGCGCAAGCTCTACGTGCATTCGGTCGGCGAACCGGTCGAGCGCGGCCAGGTCCTATACGAGATCTACTCGCCCGACCTGGTCATGAAGGAGCGCGAATACTTTCAGTTTCTCACCCGGCGCAAGCAGATCCTGCAGAGTGTCGGGGACGTTTCGCAGCAGGAAAACGAATACGTCATGGATCTGCTGCGCGAGTCGCAAAAAGAGCGCGAGGACTTGCTGCGGCGCGACCTGGACATCGAAACGATCCAGCAATTGGAGCAGACCGGTACTACGATCGAAGTCGTAAAGGTGCGCGCGCCGCGCAGCGGCGTCCTGACCCAGCTCAATGTGCGCGAGGGCAGTTTCGTTTCCCCCGCCGCGCCGATATTGACAATCGCCGATCCGTCCACTGTTTGGATCGACATCACGCTCGGCGCGGGGCAATCCGCGCTCGTGCAGCCGGGCGACGCCGTGACCATCTGGGGCGACGGCCCCGTACCGATCGAGGCCAAGCTCGACTTCATCAATCCGCTCCAGGACGGCAACCGCGCGCACGCACGTGTCGTGCTGCACCGGCCCGATGCCGGTCTGCGCCTGGGCGCACTGGTCGACGTTTCCATCCGCGCGTCCGCCCACTCGGCGCGCGTGCTGCCGAGCTCGGCCGTGGTGCGGACCGGGCACGGCGATTTCGTCATGCTGGCGCGGGGCGCAGGCGCCTTTTTGCCCGTGGAGGTGCATGCGGGGGCCGAGAGCGAGGATACGATTGAAATCCGCGGCGGCATTCAGGAAGGAGCACAGGTTGCTTCCAACGCCCAGTTCCTACTCGATCCCGCCGCCTCGTTGAGCGATACACTGGCGCGCCGGGAGGACACGAGCCGCACGATTGTCTCCGCATCGGGTTCCATGCAATGATGGACCGCCGCGCATCGACCGCGGCTCCGCCGCCGGCGCATTCTTGCTTGATGCGCCGCCTAAGGGAGCACCGCCCTTAGCACGGTTCGGTACGCCGTAAGGGATTTTCTTGATCGAGCAAGTCATCGCGTGGTCCCTGCGCCACCGCGCAATCGTGTTGCTATGCGCCGTGGCGATCACGGTCCTGGGCGTGCAGGGCGTGCGCGGGCTCGCGCTCGATGCGATCCCCGACCTGTCGGAAGTCCAGGTGATCGTGCAGACGAGCTACCCGGGGCAGCCCCCGCAGTCCGTCGAGGACCAGGTGAGCTACCCGCTCGCATCGGCAATGCTGGCCGTGCCGGCGATCTCGGCCGTGCGCGGCTTCTCGATGTTCGGCGAATCCTACCTGTATGTGATCTTCCGCGAGGGCACCGATCCCTACTGGGCGCGCTCGCGCGTCCTGGAGTACCTCACGCAGATCGCCTCGCGCCTGCCCGCCGGTGTGGCGCCGATGCTGGGGCCCGACGCCTCGGGCGTGGGATGGGTGTTCGAATATGCGCTGGTCGATCGCCAGCATCGTTACGACCCCGACCGCCTGCGTGCCCTGCAGGATTTCTTTCTCAAGCTCGAGTTGCAGAGCGTACCCGGCGTGGCCGAAGTGGCCAGCGTCGGCGGCCTTGCGCGTCAGTTCCAGATCGAGGCCGATCCGGCGCGTCTGGCCGGTTACGGCCTGGGACTGGAGCGCGTGGTGCGCGCGGTGCAGGACAGCAACATTTCGAGCGGGGGATCGGCCCTGGAAATGGGGCGCGCCGAATACATGGTGCGCGCGCAAGGCTACCTTGCGGACCTGGAGGATTTTCGCAATATCCCGCTCGGGGTCGATGCGCACAATCAACCCTTGCGCCTTGGCGACGTGGCTCGCGTGCAGATCGGGGCCGAGGCGCGGCGCGGGGTTACGGACCTGGACGGGTTGGGCGAAGCACCGGGCGGCATCGTCGTCATGCGCCACGGCGAGAATGCACTTGCGGTTGCCGAGCAGGTCAAGGCGCGGCTCGAGATCCTGCGCCGCAGCCTGCCGCCGGGCGTGGAGATCGTGATCACCTACGATCGCTCGGGATTGATCCGCGGCGCCGTCGGCACGCTATACCGAAGGCTGATCGAGGAGTCGCTCGTCGTCGCCCTGGTCTGCGGTGCATTCCTGCTGCACCTGCGCTCGGCCCTGGTCATCATCGTGACCCTGCCGCTGGGCATCCTGGCCGCGCTCGCGGTGCTGGCCGCGCAAGGCACGAGCGCCAACCTGATGTCGCTGGGGGGAATCGCAATCGCGATCGGCGCCATGGTCGATGCGGCAATCGTGATGGTGGAGAACCTGCACAAGCGCCTCGAGAGCGCGGCCGCCGGCTTCGACCGCTGGGAAATCGTGCGCCGCAGCGCAAGCGAGGTCGGACCGGCGCTGTTCTTTTCGCTGCTCGTGATCACCGTCTCCTTCCTGCCGGTGTTCGCGCTCACCGGGCAGGAAGGCCGGCTTTTCCGTCCCCTGGCCAGCACCAAGACCTACGCCATGGCGGCCAGCGCCTTGCTGGCGGTAACGCTCACGCCGGTCCTGATGGGCTACCTGGTGCGCGGCCGGATCGCGCCCGAACGCGCAAATGCGCTGCATCGCGTGCTGCACGCGGCCTACCAGCGCACGCTTGTGGCCGCGTTGCGCCGGCCAGGCTGGGCGCTTGGCGTCGCCGCGCTCGGGCTGGCGAGCGCCGCCTGGCCCCTTTGGCACTTGGGCAGCGAGTTCATGCCGCCCCTGTACGAGGACAGCATTCTGTACATGCCCACGACCTTGCCGTCGATCTCAGTCGACGAGGCGGCGCGCATGCTCCAGGTAACCGACCGCCTGGTCCGCGAGCTCCCGGAGGTCGAGCAGGTCTATGGAAAGGCGGGACGGGCACAGACCGCTACCGATCCGGCCCCGCTTTCGATGTTCGAGACCGTGATCTTGCTCAAGCCGCAGGACCAGTGGCCAGCCGGCGAGAGCGTCGAGCAGCTGGTCGACAAGCTCGACCGTCAGGTCCAGTTGCCGGGGATCACCAACGGCTGGGGCTACCCGATTCGCACCCGCATCGATATGCTTGCCAGCGGAATTCGCACACCGTTGGGGCTCAAGGTGAGCGGGCCCGATCTTGCGGTGATCGCCGAACTGGCGCAGAAAGTCGAGTCCGCGTTGCGCGGCGTACCTGGCACCCGCAGCGCCTTTGCCGAACGCATCGCCGGGGGCCGATATCTCGATATCGACCTGGACCGTAGGCGTGCGGCGCGCTACGCGGTGACGATGGCCGAGGTGCAGGGCGTTGTCCAAGGAGCGATCGGCGGCGAGAACATCGCCAGCGTGATCAGCGGCCGGGAGCGCTACTCCGTCAACCTGCGTTACCCGCGGTCCTGGCGCGACTCGGCCCAGTCGATCGCCCAGATCCCCATCGTCACGGCAAGCGGCGACAAGGTCCGCCTCGGCGACATTGCCCGCCTCGTCCTGCGCGATGGCGCCACGGAAATCAAGAGCGAAAACGCCCAGCTCGTCGATTATGTCTACCTGAACCTCGACACCTCCGACCTGGGAGGCTATGTCGCCTTGGCCGACCGGGCGCTGGCACGGATCGACCTGCCGCCCGGCTATACCATCTCCTGGTCGGGCCAATACGAACAGATGCAGCACGCGCGTGAGCGCCTGGCCTGGCTCGTTCCGGCCACGATCGGGCTCGCAGCGCTGCTGCTGTACGGCCACTTCCGTAGTTGGGAGCGCGTGGCGCTGGTGCTGCTGTGCCTGCCCTTTTCCCTGATCGGCGGTGTATGGCTGGTCTACGCGCTGGACTATCGACTCTCGGTCGCGGTGGCCGTCGGCTTTATCGCCCTGGCCGGGGTCGCCACCGAGTTCGGCGTCGTCATGCTGCTGTATCTGGACCAGGCACGTGCGCAGGCGCGGCGCGGGGCGGCGCCGATGCGCCGCTTCGCGCACTTTCGCGCCCTGATCCGGGGCGCATCCTCACGCGTGCGCCCCAAGGCCATGACCGTCGCAGTCATCGTCGGCGGCCTGCTGCCGGTAATGGCGGGACAGGGCCTGGGCAGCGACGTGATGAAGCGGATCGCGGCCCCGCTAGTAGGAGGGATGCTCACGGCACCCCTGTTGTCGATGATCGTTCTGCCCCTGATCTACGAATGGTGGCAGCGCCGCCATATCGAAAGGGTAAGCGTGCCAGGAGCCGGCGGTGTGCAATCGCTACGTCCCTGAACGCGGACTTTTTGGGCTGCCGGTGCCAAACAAGGCCGGGGCCCACCATGGAATAGAATCTGCCACGGCGATCCATGGAGCGAGCAATTGTCCACCCTGAGCGTGCCCAACCTGGCGGCTGCAGCCGGTCCCGTGCTGGAATTCGAGCGCCGCATACTCGATTCGGTGCCCGAAATCGAGCATTGGTTCCGGCTCCAGTGGCTGGAACACACGCCACCGTTCTACGGTTCGGTGGACCTGCGCAACGCGGGTTTCAAGCTCGCCCCCGTCGACATGAACCTCTTCCCCGGCGGGTTTAACAACCTCTCCGACGACGCGTTGCCCTGCGCCGTACAGGCGGCGCAGGTCGCGGTCGAGCGCATCTGCCCCGACGCCCGCCGTTTATTGCTGGTGCCCGAGCGCCATACGCGCAACGTCCATTATCTGCTCAATGTGGCGCGACTGGTCCGTATCCTTTCCTCTACCGGGCTCGAAGTGCGCATCGGCAGCCTGGCCGAGGAGCTAACGGAGCCCACCACCATTTCCTTGCCGGGCGCAGAGCGCCTGCTGGTGGAGCCCTTACCCGACCAAACCTTGCTGCCACCGCTGCATGCGGGCTGGTCCGTGCGTCGCAAGTCGAACCATTTCGCCTGTTACGATGAAGTAGCCGGCACCTTTGCGCGCCTGGTCCAGGTCGACCCTTGGATGATCAATCCCCTGTTTGCCCGCTGTGGTGAGGTCGACTTCCGGGATACCGCCAGCAATGAATGCCTGGTGAGCCAGGTCGATCAGCTGCTCGCGGCCATTCGCGAGAAGTACCAGACCTACGATATCCAGCAAAAGCCCTTCGTCATCGTCAAGGCCGATGCTGGCACGTACGGCATGGGGATAATGACGGTCCACGACGCCTCGGAGGTGGCGGCGCTCAACCGCAAGCAGCGCAACAAGATGGCCATCGTCAAGGAGGGCCTGCACGTCTCGGAGGTGATTATCCAGGAGGGCGTTCCGAGCTTCGAGAAGGTCGAACATGGCGTTGCCGAACCGGTCGTATACATGATCGACCGCTACGTCGTCGGCGGCTTTTACCGGGTGCACCCGGGTCGCGGAATCGACGAAAATCTCAACGCCCCGGGCATGCACTTCGTTCCCCTGGCGTTCCATTGCAGCTGCAACCTTCCGGATCCGCGGGCGGCGCCCGGCGCAAGCGCGCTCAATCGTTTCTACATCTATGGTGTCATCGGCCGGCTCGCACTGCTGGCCGCGGCGCTGGAGCTCGAGCGCTGGGATCCTGCCAACAGCGGCGCTACGGATCGGGGCGCTCCTACGAGCAGCACGACGCCGGCGCTGGCGGGTTAGCCACGAACGGGGAATCCGTTGGGGAACTCCGCCACAGGCAAGTCCAGCCAACGGGCGGTGCTGTTCGTAGCCGACCCGCTCGAGCATCTCAAGCCGGAGAAGGACTCGAGCATCGCGATGATGCGCGAACTGGCGCGGCGCGGTCATGCCATCTGGGCTTGCACCCCACGCGAGCTGGTCTGGGAGAGCGCCACGGTTCGGGCGGCCGCACGCCCCATCGCGCTGCGCGCCCAGGCCGATCCCGGCGGCGGCCTGGCTGCGGCCGCCGATGCCTGGTACCTTGCGCAAAGTCCTGCGGTGCGCCGCCTGGTCGATTTCGACGCCGTACTCATGCGCAAGGACCCCCCGTTTGACGGCGAGTACCTGTACGCCACGCATTTGCTCGGAGCTGCCGTGCGCGGCGGCGCGCGCGTGTTCAATGCGCCTTCGGCGCTGCGCGATCACAATGAAAAGCTGGCGATCACGGAATTTACGCAGTTCATCGCCCCAACGCTGGTGAGTTGCGATCCGCGGGAAATCCTCGCCTTCCGCGAGGTGCAGGGCGAAATCGTCGTCAAGCCCCTCGACGGCATGGGCGGCAGCGGCATCTTTCGCATAGCCGCCGGCGATCCCAATACCAACGTCATTCTGGAAACCGCCACGCAGGACGGTTCCCGCACGGTGATGGCGCAGCGATTTCTTCCCGAGATCGCCAGCGGCGACAAGCGCATCTTGCTAATCGCCGGCCGCCCGGTCCCGTACGCCCTGGCGCGCATACCCAAGCCGGGCGAATCGCGTGGCAACCTCGCCGCCGGCGGCAGGGGTCAGGCCCAGGCGCTGTCGGCGCGCGACCGCCAGATTGCCGAGGCGCTCGGACCCATACTGGAGCAGCGCGGACTGCTGCTCGTGGGTCTGGACGTCATCGGCGACTACCTCACCGAGATCAATATCACCAGCCCGACGTGCTTCGTGGAGATCCACCAGCAAAGCGGCTTCGACGTCGCTTCGGCCTTCGTCGACGCTCTCGAGCAACGCCTGGGACCCTGAACACCATGGTTACCATCGTCGTCATCGCCCACCGGCCGCTTGCCAGCGCCCTGGTAACTGCCGCGCAGCACGTGTACAGCCGCGATCCCTGCGCGGCCTCGCGCCAGCTCGTTGGCCTGGACGTGGCACCGGACGCCGAATTGGGCGATGCCGTGGCGCAGGCAAACGCCTTGCTGCAATCGGTGGATCGGAGCCAGTGCATTCTCATCCTGACCGACCTGTTGGGTGCAACGCCAGGCAACGTAGCGGCCCGCCTGGCGCAGCCCGGGCGCATCGCGGTGGTCGCCGGCGTCAACATGCCGATGTTGCTGCGTGCCCTTTGCTACTGCGAGTCGAGTCTGGATGAGCTTGTCGCCAAAGCCCTGGCGGGCGGCGCCAACGGCCTGCTGCAATTACCCGCATTCCCCGGCGCCAGCACCACGCCGTCTGACGGAAAGGCGCCTGAGCGCAAACGATGATCTCCCGCTCCTTTACGATCCGCAATAAACTCGGGCTGCACGCACGACCCTCCGCCCAGATTACCCAGACCGCCTCGCGCTTTCAAAGCGAGGTATTCATCGCCAAGGACGATCGGCGTGTCAACGCCAAATCGATCATGGGGGTAATGATGCTCGCGGCCGGAGCCGGCACCGTCGTCACGATCGAGGCCACGGGCACGGACGAGGAACAAGCGATGCAGGCGCTGGGCCAACTGATCGACGGCGGTTTCGGCGAACAGAGCGGCTGACTCGGTCTGCTTTTTCGGGCAGTCGGGTGCGGTGCGGGTCCAGCGATGGCTGACAAAGCGGGACCGATTCGTGGCAATTCTTCCGGACCGGAGTCGGGCAGCGCGTTTGAAGCCTGGTAAGTGGGCAAACTTGTGATGTGGGCGTGACGATGAGCAAACAGCTAGTCGGGCAGGGAGTGGCGCGCGGGATCGTGATCGGTCGCGCCCATCTGCTCGCACCCAGCGAACTCGATATCCGGCAGTACAACATCCAACGCGGCGACGTACTGCACGAGGTCGCGCGCCTGAACAATGCGTTCTCCCTGGTCCGCGCCGAACTCGAGCAGTTGCGGGACGACGTTGCCGACGAAGCACCGCCGGAGGTCAAAGCGTTTCTCGATCTGCACCGGATGATTCTGGACGACTCGCTGCTGTGTGATGCGCCGCGCGATCTCGTCCGCACGCGCCTGATCAACGCGGAGTGGGCGCTGACGATACAGCTAGAGGAGGTCTGCCGGCAGTTCGAGGCGATCGACGACGATTACTTTCGCAGCCGCTCGCAGGACGTGCGCCAGGTCGTTGAGCGGGTGCTGCGGCGCCTGGCCGGCGGTCGCCCCTCCCCCGTGGCGCTGGCGCGCAAGCTCGAGGAGGGCGAGCGCCTGGTTGTGGTAGCCCACGACCTTGCGCCGCCCGACGTACTGCATTTCCGCGAAGACGTGGGTAGCAGTCTGGCTGGTTTCATCACCGAACTCGGTGGCCCGACCTCGCACACCATGATCCTTGCGCGCAGCCTGGGTCTGCCCGCGAT
>OMSW01000301.1 GCA_900290295.1 Burkholderiales bacterium | reverse complement strand
CGCAAATCGACCCTTGTCCTCGAATCGTCGCCGGAAGCCGGAGTGATCGAAGAACGCTCCCAGCCGGGGTACGATTCCGCCACCGATGAAGATCCCGCCCCGAGCGCCGATCGTGAGCGCCAGGTCGCCGGCAACGGTGCCCAGAATGGCGCAGAACGTCTCGAGCGCCGCGCTACAAATCGGGTCACTTTCAGCGATTGCCCGTGACGTGATCTCGGCCGGAGTCAGCGGCTCCTGGACCCCCCCGGCGAGCTCTATCGTTGCCCGGTACAGATTGCTCAGGCCCATGCCGGACACCAGACGCTCGAAGGAAACGTGCGGAAACTCCCGTTGCATGATCGCCAGAATGGCCGCTTCGTGCGCATTGGCCGGACTGAAGGTGCAATGACCCCCCTCGCCCTGCAGGGCGACCCAGCCCGCCGGCGTTGGGATCAGGCCCGACACGCCCAGGCCGGTGCCGGGCCCGATCACGCCCATCGGTGCGTTGGCCGCGGCTTGCCCGCCGCCGACACGGTGCAGATGCGCACCTGCGAGAAACGGCAGGGCATGCGCCAGCGCCGAAAAGTCGTTCAGCACTAGCAATCGCTCAAATCCGTATCGGCGCTGTACCTGACCCGCCGAGAACGACCAGCCGCTGTTGGTGATCTGCACCAAATCCCCCGTAAGGGGACTGGCCACGGCAAGGGCGGCGCGGCGCGGCCGGGGCGAACCGAGCTTGACGAGGTAGGCATCGAGTGCGTCCTCGAAGGCGGCGTATTCGGCCACCGCAAACGACATTTCATCGAGCAATTTCTTGTCCGCGTCGACAAGGCAAAAGCGGGCATTGGTGCCGCCAATGTCGGCGACGAGGTCGACTGCACTATCGGTTCGGGAATAGGTCACTAATCTCGCTCCTGGTATTGCGGCAGTCGCGGCTGCAGCCGCTCCCGCGATCGTGCTCGACGGCCACGGTCCCTGGCTGCGCGATTCTTGTGCTCGCTGCGGGCCGGCGACGCACAACGCTGCCGCAAGCGTAGCGGCACCGGCACGAGCCTAGCCCAAAATCGGCCAACGCCATAGCGCCGGCCTGAGCAAATACCCAGAGATCCGGGCGGCACGATTGCATGCACCGATACGGATGCAATGGTCGAGCGGCTAGCGCAACTTGCTGGCACGCGTTGATTTGGAGCGCCCGGTTGCCATCGCCCCGCTTCGCGCTGCGGCGCGCGCGCTCGCAATCCTCGTGATCGGGCAGTGGCCGATCAGGAATCGTTGCGCCAGCCCGCGGCACGGGGCGTTCCGGCGCCTTGACATTGCTTGAACGATCAAATATTGTTTAATCAAATTTTTGCGGGGCATATGTCCTGGTGCATCACTACTCGACGCGCGATTTCGATCCATCGCTGAGCATCGGCTTTTTGGTCCGGCGCTGCGCCTCGCTGCTGTCGATGGTCGGCGAGGCCGCCTTCGAGTCAGAGCCGCTCCCGCTTGCCGGCTTTGTCGTTTTGGCGTGTCTGCGGAAGAAATCCCCCCTGTCGCCGAGCGAACTGAGCACGAAAACCGGCTACGACATGGGCGGCCTGACCCGGGTCGTTGATGCCTTGGAACGGGCGGGTCTGGTCAAGCGCGAGCGCGGGCGGGACGATCGTCGCTCCGTGCAGATCGCCATAACTGCACCGGGCACCCGCCAGGCGAGGCGCTGGTTGCGCTGCTGCAACGACTGTTGGAACGGTTGCAAGAGTACGTCGAGATGCGTCCGCGTGCGCTGACCGGGCCGCCGCCTAGGCCCCAGCGCGCGTCAACGCGCAGTGCACGATGAGCAGCGGGCAGCACTTCGCATTGCGTCCACGGATGCGTTCGCTTATCTGCGTGCCACAAAAACGCAGGGGTGTTTTTGCATGAAACAAACCGCGCGGCTTGCTCTTTTGCTGGTCGGCGTACTAGCTCTGGCCTCGGCTCTGTGGTGGTGGTCGGTGGCGCGCCACCCGACGCGCGATGAACTCACGCTCTACGGCAACATCGACCTGCGCCAGGTCGATCTCCCCTTCAACGGCAACGAGCGCATCGCGCAAGTGCTGGTCCAGGAGGGCGATAGCGTTCGACGCGGCCAGGTGCTCGCGCGCCTGGACACCAGCCGCCTGGCCCCGCAGGTGGCGAAGGCCGAAGCCGACGTTGCGACGCAACAGCAGGTGGTGGACCGGCTGCATCATGGTAATCGGCCCGAGGAAATCGAGCAGGCGCGTGCCAATGTGGATGCGGCCAGAGCCGACGCGGTCAATGCGCGCGCGCAATACGAGCGACTGCGGGTGCTGACCGAGACCTCAGCGGGCCGTGCGCTGAGCCGACAGGATCTGGACTCGGCAAAGGCCGCGGTCGATGCGGCGGAGGCAAGACTCACCGTGAGCCAGAAAGCGCTCGTGCTCGAGCTCGCCGGTCCGCGCAAAGAGGACGTGGCACAGGCCGAAGCGCAGCTTCGGGCCGAGGAGGCCGGCCTGGCGCTGTTGCGCCAGCAGTGGAAGGATGCCGAATTGCTTGCACCGCTCGATGCCGTGGTCCGCTCGCGAATCGTCGAGCCGGGCGAGATCGCCTCGCCGCAGAAGGCGGCCTTCACGCTCGCGATCACCGATCCGAAATGGGTGCGCGCGTACGTGTCGGAGACGGACCTGGGGTTTGTGCGCGAAGGCCTCAAGGCAAGCATAAGCGTCGATGCCTTTGCGAACCGCAGCTTCCCGGGCTGGGTGGGCTTTTTATCGCCAGTTGCCGAGTTCACGCCGAAATCCGTCGAGACCCGCGATTTGCGCTCGAGCCTTGTCTACCAGGTCCGCGTCTTCGTCCAGGATCCGGCGAACGAATTGCGCCTCGGGATGCCCGCAACGGTGCATTTGCCACTTGCCACCGGCAACGGGGCGCCGAAGACTGCGCTGCCGGGCGGATCGTGAGTGCCGTGCAACCGGCAAACGGCCTCGCTCCCCCGGCCCTGCTTGCCAAGGAGCTGCGCCGCGCCTTCCGTCGCGAGCGCGAGCCGCCGGTCCAGGCGCTTGACGGCGTATCGCTCGAAGTGCGCCATGGTGAACTCACCGCGCTGATCGGGCCGGATGGCGCCGGCAAGACGACGCTGATTCGTCTGGCAGCGGGGCTGCTGCGTGCCGATAGCGGAACGCTGAAGGTTCTGGACATCGACGTGGCGGTCAATCCGCAACGCGTGCAGGACCGTATCAGCTATATGCCGCAGCGCTTTGGCTTGTACGAGGATCTGAGCGTCGCGGAAAATCTCGATCTGTACGCCGATTTGCACGGTGTTAGCGCGGCGCAGCGTGCGCAGCGCTATCCGCGCCTGATGGAGATGACCGCGCTCGCGCCGTTCCGCCAGCGCCTGGCCGGGCGCCTGTCCGGCGGCATGAAGCAGAAACTGGGCCTGGCCTGCACCTTGGTGCGTTCGCCGGAGCTGCTGCTGCTCGATGAGCCCACGGTCGGCGTGGATCCCTTGTCGCGGCGCGAGCTCTGGGAAATCGTGCGCCATCTGGTAGCCGATCAGGGTCTGTCGGTGCTGCTCAGCACCGCCTATCTGGATGAGGCGGAGCGCTGCAGCCGCGTCGTCTTGCTGCATCAGGGCAAGGTGCTCGCGCAGGGTGCTCCCTCGGAGGTGACGCGCAATGCCGCGGGATCGAGTTACATCGCACAGCCGTCAGCGCCGGGCGGCGCTCGTGCGCTGCAGGCGCAGCTGCTCGACCGGCCGGACATCATCGATGCGGTGCCCGATGGAGGGCGAGTGCGCTTCGTGCGTGCCACGGCAGGACCGGAAGCGGCTGCCACCGATGAATTGCTGCAGAGCCTGACGGTCGCGCCGACGGCCGCGCGTTTCGAGGACGGTTTCATGGTGCTCCTGCGGCACGGTGCCGAGCGCGAGCCGGTAAGGGCCATTGCGGTTGATCGGCCGTTGCATGCTGGGGGCGAGCCGATCATCGTGGAGGTTCGCGACCTGGTGAAGCGATTCGGCGACTTCGTTGCGGTCGACCACATCCACTTCGAAGTGCGTCGCGGCGAGATCTTTGGGCTCCTGGGTCCCAACGGCGCCGGCAAGACCACGACGTTCCGCATGTTGTGCGGACTACTGGCTGCGAATGGCGGCGCGCTGAACATCGCCGGCACCGACGTGCGCCGCGCGCCGGCTTCGGCGCGCTCGCGCCTGGGGTACGTAGCGCAGAGGTTCTCCCTGTACGGTCCGCTTACCGTAGCGGAGAACTTGGAGTTCTTCGCCAGTGCCTATGGTCTGCGCGGTCAGCGGCGCCGCGCGCGTATCGACTGGGCAATGCGGCAGTTCGAGCTCGGAACGCACGCGGGCATGACGAGCGCGCAGCTGCCGGGCGGTTTCAAGCAGCGCCTGGCGATGGCGGCCGCATTGCTGCACGAGCCGGAGATCCTGTTCCTCGATGAGCCTACCAGCGGGGCCGATCCGCGGGCGCGGCGGGTCTTCTGGCGACGGATCACCGCGCTGGCCGAGCAGGGTGTGACGGTGATCGTGACGACGCACTTCCTGCAGGAAGCGGAGTACTGCGATCACGTGGCGATCATGGACGCGGGCAAGGTACTGGCGCAGGGCGCCCCCGGTGACATCCGGCAGCGTGCCAAGACGGCAGCAGCGCCCGAGCCAGACATGGAGGACGCGTTCATCGCCATCGTCCAGCAGGCACGAAACGGGCAGGCCGCAGCCGCCGCCGCCGCGCCGCAGGTGGCGGCATGACAGCGGCAGCCCCCAAGGACACGTGGCCGGCAAAGCTGCGGCGCACGCGTGCGCTGGTGCGCAAGGAAACCTACCAGGTGATGCGCGATCCGTCGAGCATCGCGATTGGCGTCGTGTTGCCTCTGATATTGATCCTGTTGTTCGGCTATGGACTATCGCTCGATGTGAAGAATGTGCCGCTGGCGGTCGTCATCGATGAGGCATCGGACGAGGCAGTAGGGCTGGTTGCCTCCTTTGAACTGTCCCCGTACTTTGAGCCGCAGATCGCGCGGTCCATGC
>OMSW01000303.1:9492-11033 GCA_900290295.1 Burkholderiales bacterium | reverse complement strand
CAGCGCCATCCCCCAATGCCTTGCTGGCGCGGCGTTTGCTACGGTATCCGAGAATTCAAGCCGGCCGAAAAAGCGCTGTTCGTAGCAATTTGCGCGGCGCTGCCAGCGTGATGCCATGCAGGAGAAGCGGCAAGGACAGAGGCCAAACCAGCGACCAGAGTAACAACGCCAGCGGCAAACACAAGACGAAGAGGATGCACCGGCCCAGCAGCGCGATCCGGGTTTTCAGTTATGTGGCTGGCTTCTGATAGGATGGATTGCCGGATCGGACATGCATCGATAGGACAGACGGACATTGCAAATATATGCCAGAAGAACAGAACAAAGACGATCTGCCGCCGAAGCTTTTCAAGCCCGCATTGAAGGTCCGGGCGGTGCTGGCATATCGCGCGGTCCTGGACACCATCGTTGGCGTCTTGATCTTTGTCATGCTGCTTACGCTGATAGGTGCCCTAGCCGGCTTGATATTTGATTTTTGGGCGGCCGCCAGTGCTTTCTACGGTGTTGTGTCCACCCACACGTTCGCGCACGGCGTCGTCGATGGCATCGATCGGGAACTGGTCATCGATGTACTCTCGGTCTTTGTTCTCATCGAGCTGTTTCGCACCTTCCGGGACTATCTGGAGTTCGATCGCGTCCGCCTGCGGGTGCTGGCCGAAGTCGGGATCGCCTTCATTTTGCGGGAGATCTTTATTGGCCTGTACGACCGCCGCATTGATTGGACGGAAATTCTGGCGCTCGCCGCCTTGCTGGCGGTACTCGTGGCGACACGGATTACCGCCGTCCAGTTCGAGCCACGGGACGATGCCCCCGCATAGCCTGCGAGATGCACCGATGCAGGCAACCGGCTGATTGTGGCAAACGCGCTTTCGTGCTGTTCGGAGCGGATGCTCGATCGACGAAATGGAGCAGGGCATGGCGGTTCGTCTCGACGGAGTCAAAGCCTGCGTATTTGACGCCTATGGCACGCTCTTTGATGTTGCCTCGGCGTGCCTGCGCTGTGAAGATGCCCTCGGCGGCCAGGCCGCCGCGCTGGCTGCGCTGTGGCGCGACAAGCAGCTGCAATACACATGGTTGCGAACCATCGAGGGGCGGCATGCCGATTTCTGGCAGGTGACTGGTGACGCACTCGATTACGCAATGGACGATCTGCAGGTCAGTGGCCCGGGCCTGCGGGACCGGTTGATGGACCTTTACCGCTGCCTCGATGTGTTTCCGGAAGTACCGGGCGTGCTGCGCAAGCTGCGGGAGGCCGGCTTTGCGACCGCAATTCTGTCCAACGGCTCGCCGCGAATGTTAGCTGCCGCGGTCGAGAATGCGGGCATCGGTAAATTTCTGACCGAGGTCCTCTCGGTCGAGGATGTCGGGGCCTTCAAGCCCCATCCGAAGGTATACCAGTGCGCCGTCGATCGACTGGGCGTGGCGCCGGGCCAAATATGCTTTCAATCGTCCAATGCATGGGACGCCTACGCTGCCTCCGCCTTCGGCATGCGGGTCATCTGGTGCAATCGCTACGCAAAGCGTCGCGAGCGCCTGCCCGG
>OMSW01000303.1:888-9482 GCA_900290295.1 Burkholderiales bacterium | reverse complement strand
AGCACTACCGGGCTCTCACGGACCATCGCTGGCGGCGCCGGACCCGATCCGGTCATCAAGACGCTCGTCATCGATGTCAGCCGGCTCCATGTGGACGATCACGTCGGAAGCCGGAAGCGCGGCTTTCAGTGCATGTTCGATCTTGTCGGCGATTGCGTGGGCATCACGCAACGACAGTTCTTTGTCGAGCTCAAGATGAAATTCAATGAATCGGTGCAGGCCCGAGCTGCGCGTCCGAAGATCGTGCAAACCGCGCGCATCCGGATGCGCCATTACGAGTTGCCGGATGCGCCGGCGCTCCGCGCTTGACAGTTCCTGGTCCAACAGCGTGTTGGCCGCAGTGCGAGCAATGCCGAACGCGGTCCAGCCGAACAAGGCGGCAATGGCGATTGCGAAAAGAGGGTCGAAGTACGGCCATCCCGTTAGCTTGGTCAAAGCCAGCGCAAGCAACACCGCCAAATTGGCAACGACGTCGGTCAGATGATGCGATCGGTCTGCCGCGATGGCTTGCGACTTGGTCCGCCTCGCCACATAGCCCTCGAAAAGCACCAACAGAGTTGTCAGCAGCGTGCTGCCGGCGATGACCTCCAAGCCGAAATCCAGGCGAGCCAGGGCATGCGGCGCAAGAAACCGATGGATCCCGTCGAAGATCAGCGCGCCCGCCGCACCGGCGAGGAGCAGGGCCTGGGTCAGCGCCGCCAAGGACTCCGCCTTGCCATGGCCGAATCGATGCTGCGAATCGGCAGGCTGCGAGGCCAGGCGCACGCCGAGCACCGTCACCAGCGAGGCGACGATGTCCACCAGCGCATCGAGGATGGAGGCAAGAAGACTCAAGGAATCCGTTGCGTACCACGCAAGGCCTTTGGCGATTACCAGCACGACGGCGATGGTGAGACTGGCGTAGCTCGACCAGCGCCGCAAGCGTCGCGATTGTGCTCCCGCGTCCGTTGGGCTCGGGGTTGCCAGATGTCCGCTCATCGCTTATTCCCAGCTGCGGATCGATATGAACCGGCGCGTCTTGTCGTCATAGGCGAACAGTTCCGCGTATCGCCCCCATGCGGTCACGACGCGCAGTGTCCGGTCCGCATCCTGCCGAGTCAGATGATCCTCGAGTTCTGCCTCGAAGCGCACCCGCGGCGCCTGGTGATCCTCGCGCTCATCGAGGATTCGATGGATATGGGCAGCAAGCGGCACGAAGCGGAGCAGGTGCTCCCGAAACAAGAGCTTGCGCGCGTTTGTGTCGCTTTGCGCAAAGACGCGGCCGGCTGCGGTTAGCTTGAGCTCTTTGCCGGTAAGCTCGGCAAACGCCAGGAGATGCAGCGCTTCGGCGGTCGGGAATAGGTTATCCACCTGCAGGGACAGAGCATCGGCGATCGTCGCCAATGGGGCATGTCCCAGGTACGGGGGAGCGGAAAGCGTCTCGATGAAGCCGCTGATCCGGTTGATGGACGCGTGCGGCAGCGGCTGCATTGCGGCGCCATGGGGCTGCCGGTGCGCACCGATGGACTCCAGCGAGCGCGAGGTGAGGGTCGAATAAATCTCATCGACGATGTTTTGAAACGCCGGTTCGAGCCGGTCATGCGGACGCGGAAGAGTTACGGGAATCTCCACGGCGATGCGCCCCGGATTGGAGGCGAGCACGAGGATCCGGTCGCACATGATCACGGCTTCCTCGATGTTGTGGGTCACCAGAAGTATCGACTTGGTCGGAAGCTGATGCCCAGACCAAAGATCGAGCAAATCGGTGCGCAGTGTTTCCGCGGTCAGAACGTCGAGGGCGGAAAAGGGTTCGTCCATCAACAGCACGATCGGTTGCGCCGCGGTGGCGCGCGCAAAGCCCACGCGCTGGCGCATGCCGCCCGAGAGTTCGCGCGGATAGGCGGACTCGAAGCCGTCAAGTCCGATGAGATCCAAGGCGGCGCGCGTGCGGCGTTCGGTCTCCGCACGGGAAAGACCCAGTGCGTCAAGGCCGGCCGCCACGTTCTCGAAAACGGTGAGCCAGGGGAATAGAGCGAAGGTCTGGAATACGATCGCGATGCCCTCGGCCGGCCCGTCGAGCGGCGCTCCGCGATAGCGCACTTCGCCAGAAACCGGGTGCATCAGTCCTCCGGCGATCCGCAGCAGGGTCGATTTTCCGGATCCCGAGCGGCCGAGCAGACCCAGGATCTCGCCCTCGCGCAACGACATATCGACGTTGTCCAACACACGTAGCGGCTCTCCCGAGGGCTTGTCAAAGGCCATCGATACGCCGCGTACATCGAGCACGGATTCCTTGGTCCCAGCGTTCATCGCGGCTAATCCAGGCGGGTCCGGCGCTCGGCGAATGCGTACAGTGGTCGCCACAGCAGCCGGTTCGTCGCGATGACCAGCACCGACATGAGCCCGATGCCCAGGGCAATTCGCGGGTAATCGCCAGCGTCGGTCATTTGTGCGATGTAGGCGCCAAGACCGCCGGCGCTGAGCTTGGTTTGTCCCCAGCTCACTACCTCGGAGACGATGCTCGCGTTCCATGCGCCACCAGAGGCGGTGATGGCCCCTGTCACGTAATAGGGAAAGATGCCGGGGAGCATAACGTCGCGCCACCAGCGCCAGCCACGGATGCGAAAGGTTGCTGCAACCTCCCGCAGGTCACTCGGAAATGCGGACGCGCCCGCGATGACGTTGAAGAGGATGTACCACTGCGTGCCCAGGATCATCAAGGGGCTAAGCCAAATTTTGGGAGTGAGATCGAAGTGCACGATCAGGAATACCACCACCGGAAAGAACAGGTTCGCCGGGAATGCGGCGAGAAACTGCGCCACGGGCTGGACCTTCTCGGCAAGCCTGGGCCGCAGGCCGACGGCTACGCCAATCGGCACCCAGACCAGTGTTGCCAGCATGACCAGAGTGGCGACGCGCACAAACGTGAGGGCGCCGTTGCCGGCCACGACCGCGAGATCATTCCAGGCGAGTTCGGTCGCGGCGAAGCGCACCAGCGTTGCAATGCTGTAGCCGATAGCGGCAAGAATCAATCCATACCAAATGATGTCAATCACGCGGCGCGGTAGTGACCACAAGCGAAGCCGGCTTGCACGCCGAGGAAATACCAGCCGCGCGTGCGCGACGATTTGCAGTCCCGCATTGATGGGCGCGCCGATAAACCGCACAAACCGTGCTTGGCGAAAGAGGTCGAGCACGCGGCTCTTCGGCACGATTGCGGCAGCGGTTTGCTCAACGCGGAACTTATCCGCCCAGGCGACCAAGGGACGGAAGAGCAGCTGATCGTACAGGACTATCGTGACCGTCATTGCCGCGATCGCCCAGGCGACAGCGGCCAGGTCCCGATGTTCGATGGCAAGCGCGACGTACGATCCGATGCCGGGAAGGACGTAATGGACGTTGCCCACGGAAATGGCCTCCGAGGCGACGACAAAGAACCATCCGCCCGACATCGACATCATCATGTTCCAAATGAGGCCGGGCATCGCGAAGGGAACCTCGAGACGCCAGAAACGCTGCCAGGTGGAAAACCGGAACGAGCGGCTGGCTTCATCGAGATCGAGCGGGACCGTGCGCAAGGCCTGGTAAAAGCTGAAGGCCATGTTCCAGGCCTGGCTGGTGAAAATCGCAAAGATCGCCGCGCACTCCGGGCCGAGCGCGCTGTTGGGAAAGAGCGTGACAAAGAATACTACCGTGAAGGAGAGATATCCGAGGATCGGCACGGATTGCAGCACGTCGAGGATCGGGATGAGCACCATTTCTGCCCGCCGGCTCTTGGCGGCGAGTGTGGCATAGGTGAACGTGAACACCAAGGATGCGACCAGCGCCAGCAGCATCCGGACCGTGGTGCGCAACGCATACAGCGGCAGCGCCGAAGGCGACGCCGAAATTACCGGCGGCTCCGCCAAGGCCCAGGGCGAGATCATTTGACGCGCCGCGGTCGCTATCAGGAGCAGCACTGCCAGGACCAAGACGATGGCCGCGAGGTCCCGCCAGTTTGGCAGCCGCTTCTGCCAAACGCCACCGGTCAGGACCTCCGCGTGATGCTCCACGATGACGCTTCCGGTAGGCGATTGCTCAGGCGATCATCGACCTGCGAGTCCGCACCGGAGCAAACTTTGCCTGCTTCGGTGAGGACCAGGCCTTGAGAGCGCGCAGCAACGAGCGCTTGTTCAATTGATCGGTCTGCATTCGGCGCAGCATATCGTCAAGCGTTCGCCCCGCATCGAGAATGTGGGGCCCCTTGTTGAACATCACGCACTCGGCGCGCTCGCCCATTGCGGCATCGGTGATTTCGGCGCGCGAAGGCAGGCCGGTCCTGGCCAGCGTCTTGAGCACCTGGGTGGCCCACACCACCGGCATGTGTGCCGCCGCGCAGGTCCACAGGATCTCCTCCTGCACCTCCGCCATGCGCTCGAAGCCGCATTTCACGGCAAGATCGCCGCGCGCGATCATCACGCCGGCGGCCGTGCACCCCATCGCGGCAAAGAGCATCTGCGGCAGGTGCTCGAAGCCGCGGCGGGTTTCGATCTTGAGGATCAGCCCCAGGTCTGAGAGCGCGGCACGCCGACATCGTAGCCACGGTTCAAGCCGGCTTTCGTACCCGAGCATGGATGCGCGCAACGACCAGAGTTCATCGATCAATGAATTGCATACCTCCGGATCCCGCACCTCGACGGTTGCGCGGCGCCCGCGAGATTTCATCCGAACTCCTTTCTTTCCCGGAGCAGTGTGTCGCGCCGATGTGGCAATTGCGTGACCGCAAGCTTCCCAGCGCCTAGGTCCCTGAGTCGCGCGGCCTCCGGCGCCGCGGCCGCCGCGCTCATGCCGCCGATGGCCGATCCGACGTGCCTTGAATCCCAGAGCAACGTCGTCCCCGGTCCATCGGTCCCTAGGCCTTGCATGTCCCCGTGCAAATGCACTGCCGCGGGGCGATCTTGCTGGCTGGGTCGTTCAGCATCAACCGCCGTTCAAGCTACCTTTGCGCTGTGTCAAATCCCGGCCGGTGGCTCGCTCCAGGGACGGTAGCGCACGCGCCCGTGCTCATCGCGCTCCGACACCGCAAGAACCGGCGCTGACACGCTCCACGCGATCGGTGCGCAGGCTTCGGGAGAGGGCGCATGCGCGACCTTGCGCAGCAGCGTCACGTGCGCGACGAAGGGCTTGTGGTCGTACGCAACCTGCAGTGCGTCGAGACCTACTCGCGCGGCCTGCGCCAGTGCTGCCAGACGCGGGTCTTCGGTTCCGCCGGCCCATGCCACGTGGGCGCGATCGAAGCCGCCCACGCGATCGAGTATCCAGGCAAAGTGCGGTGCAGCGATCGCTTCGAGCATTGCCGCGACCCGGTGCGCGCGATTTGCAGCGAGCGCTCCGATGAAAGCCAGCGTCAGGTGCAAGTCTTCGCGGACCACCCGTCGCGAGCCGGCATTGTTTTGCTGCAGCCGGTTTGCCAGTGTGTCAAGCTGGTCACGTGCCGCAGGATCCGGCCACAGCGCGATGAAGCAGCGCAGGACGGGGGCGCCAGGATCGGGGCCGTTCAGGCCGCTGCGACTCGGCGGCACGGAAAGTTCGCGCGTCGGCACGGCGTGGTCGGATATCGGCACAGTGTGCAAGCAGGAGCGCCCCGCGCGCAGGCAGAAGGCGACATACTAGCCGCGATTTTTCAGTGTACGGCGCACCGCGGCCCGCAGTTGCGGCAAAACGTCTTGCTCGAACCAAGGGTTGCGCCGCAACCAGAGCCGATTCCTTGGACTTGGGTGCGGCAGCGGAAAGTAGCCGGGCGCATATTCGCGCCAGGCCGCGACCGTTTCCGTCAGAGTCGACGGCCGTCGCCCCCGCAGATGAAAGTTCTGCGAATACGATCCGACGACGATCCGCAGTTCGACGTTGGGAAGCAGCGGCAGCAGGCGACCGTGCCACGTGCGACTGCACTCCGGGCGCGGTGGCAGGTCACCCGAGGGTCCGGTTCCGGGAAAGCAAAAGCCCATGGGCACGATGGCGATCCGCTCCGAATCGTAGAATTCGTCGCGGCTCAGTCCCAGCCACTCGCGCAGTCGATCTCCGCTTGCGTCGTTCCATGGTATCCCGGTTTCGTGCACTTTGCGTCCGGGCGCCTGCCCGGCGACGAGAATGACAGCGCGTCGATCCGCTATCAAGACCGGGCGCGGTTGCTGAGGCAATTCGGCTGCGCAGACGGTACAGGCGCGTATTTGCGTCAACAGGCAGTTCAACGGGGAGGCCATCGGTTTGGGCCTGATGCTTGCGATCAAGCGGCCTTTGTTTCGCTGGTCCGGCAGGGATGGGGTCCGGAGCGGTTGGCTCCGCTCAAAAGTGCCTTGATCGAGGCGGTCACGATATTGGCGTCCATGCCTACCCCATAGCATTCGTAACCGCTGCCGCGGCGGCTTACCTCCAGGAAAGCGCAGGCGCTCGCATCGCCGCCTTCGCGGCTGCTGCCCAGCGAGCGCTCTTCATAACTGCGCACCTGCAGATCGACGCCAAGCTTGCGTAGCGCGTGCACGGTCGCGTCGATCGGACCGTTGCCAGCGCCGGTCAGCAAATGCGTCGCCCCATCGCACGCAACCGTCAGGCGGATTCCCTGGGCCTTGCCGTGCTCGAAGAGATGATGCTCCACGTAGCGCAGCGGCTCGCTGGTGCAGAGATAGGTCCGAGAAAACAATTGCCAGATGTCGGCGGCGCTCATTTCTCCGCCATGGATGTCCGTATGTCGCTGTACCTCGCCGTAGAATTCGACCTGCAGGCGCCGGGGCAGAACCACACCGTACTCGGTTTCTAGCAAATACGCGATGCCGCCTTTGCCGGACTGGCTGTTTACCCGGATCACGGAGCCATAGCTGCGACCCAGATCGGCCGGATCGATGGGAAGATAGGGTACGCTCCAGCGCGCCTCGGTCCCTTGCACCGCGAAACCCTTCTTGATTGCATCCTGGTGCGAGCCGGAAAAGGCCGTAAAGACGAGGTCGCCGACATAGGGATGGCGCGGGTGTATGGGCAATTGGCTGCAGTGCTCGACGGTGCGTGCCACCGCGTTGATGTCCGAAAAATCCAGGCCCGGTGCGACACCCTGGGTGTAGAGATTGAGGGCGAGGGTAACGATATCCACGTTCCCGGTGCGTTCCCCATTGCCGAAAAGGCAACCTTCGATACGGTCCGCACCGGCCATCAGCCCCAACTCGGCTGCCGCCACCGCCGTGCCACGGTCGTTGTGGGGGTGTAGGCTCAAAATAACGCTGTCGCGGCGCGCCAAGTGTCGATGCATCCATTCGATCTGGTCGGCATAGACGTTCGGCGTCGCCACCTCCACGGTCGCCGGTAAATTGATGATGACTTTGTTGTCCGGCGTCGCACCCCATGCGGCCGTTACGGCGTCGCATACCTCCAGTGCGAATTCGAGCTCCGTGGCAGTGAACGTTTCGGGACTATATTCGAGCACCCATTGGGTCTGCCGCTGTTCCGCGGCCAGCCGCTTTACCAGGAGAACGGCGGCGACGGCCATATCCACGACCTGCGCCTTGCTCATCGCGAACACCGTGTCGCGGAAGGGCTTTGACGTGGCATTGTAAACGTGGACGATAGACCGGCGCGCTCCCCGTAGCGATTCCATCGTACGGCGGATCAGATGTTCCCGGGCCTGCGTGAGCACTTCGATCGTGACGCCGGGGGGAATGTGATCACCCTCAATGAGCCGACGTACAAAATCGAAATCCGTCTGGGAGGCGGACGGGAAGGCGACTTCAATTTCCCGGAAGCCAACCTCGCACAGCGTGCGAAACAGGCGCATCTTGCGCTCCCCGTTCATCGGCTCGAACAGCGCCTGGTTGCCATCACGAAGATCGGTGCTCATCCAGGCGGGGGCCCTGGTGATGGTCCGGTCTGGCCATTGGCGGTCGACCAGAGGCACCGGGGCAAACGGACGGTACTTCGAGGCGGGTTGCTGCAGCATGATGGCGGCTTGCTCCGGGTGCGGAGAAAAGGTCGATGAGGGCATCATAATCAAGGCAGTCGGGCAGGTGCTTGCGTTTTATGGCTTAATAGAAAAGGAAATTAGCAGAGAATTGCTAGAAAAATCGTTATTTCACATTATAATATCCTCGTAGCGACAGCGCGGGCAGACAAATAATGGCAATCGATGCCTACGACCGGCAGATCCTCGATGTGCTGCAGGAGGACGGGCGCATCAGCAACCAGGAATTGGCCGATCGCATCGGCCTTTCGCCTTCGCCGTGCCTGCGAAGGGTCCGTGCGCTGGAAGAATCCGGCCTTATCATCGGGTACCGCGCGCTTCTCGATGCCAAGGCGCTGGGTCTGTCGCTCATGGCCCTGGTTCACATTGCCATGGATCAGCACACCCCGGAACGCTTCAAGAATTTTGAGGCGCAGGTCAGCGAGTTTCCGGAGGTCTTGGAGTGCCTGCTGATCACCGGTCAGTCCGCCGATTACCAGCTCAAGGTCGTCGTCCGGGACATGGATGCCTACCAGGAGCTTCTGCTCAACCGTATCACCCGGATCAAGGGGGTCACGGGCGTGCATTCGAGTTTTGTCCTGCGCCGGGTTGTCGACAAGACCGCGCTGCCGCTGGCCGCGCCCGGCATCAT
>OMSW01000303.1:0-878 GCA_900290295.1 Burkholderiales bacterium | reverse complement strand
CTACGTACCCTGCAAATCGATGATCGAATCTTTCAATATGTGCTCGATCATTCGCTGCGCGAGCATCCCGCGCAGGCGGCGCTGCGCGCGGCCACAAGTTCGCACCCGCTTGCGGGCATGCAGATTTCGCCCGACCAGGGGCAGTTCCTGGCGCTGCTGATCAAGCTGATCGGCGCGCGCCGCACGATCGAGATCGGCACCTTCACGGGGTACAGCGCACTCACGGTCGCGCTCGCGCTGCCGCAGGACGGCCGGGTGCTGGCGTGCGACATCAGCGACGAGTACACGAGAATCGGGCGAACCTACTGGAAGCAGGCCGGCGTGGAGCGCAAGATCGAGCTTGTACTTGGGCCGGCGCTGGCGACACTGGACGCGCGCCTGGCCGCTGGCGAGCAAGCCAATTACGACTTTGCGTTCATTGATGCCGACAAGACCAACTATGACGGCTACTACGAACGCTGCCTGCGACTGGTCCGTGCGGGCGGGCTGATCGCATTCGACAACACCTTGTGGGGTGGGGCGGTCGCCACGGCGTCCAAGGACGCGGACACGCTTGCGTTGCAGGCGCTCAACACCAAGCTGCACGGCGACGAGCGCGTCGACATCGCCCTACTCACGGTAGGCGACGGACTGACCTTGGCGCGCAAACGCTGAGCCGGCAGGCGCTGCTCCGGCAAGGAAGGCTCGGCTTCGCTGGCGTGTGCCAGGGATCTCCTGTTGGGACCAGCCCTATCTCCCGCGGCCGGATGGGAGCCGGGTGCCGGCTTAGCGGCCCGACGATGCGAGGGGCCCGCCCGAGCTTGTAACCGCCGTCCACCCGCAAATGTGCGGGGCACCGGACGTGCCGTTTGCCACACCGCTGTCACAAGCCGATCGCA
>OMSW01000304.1:58705-79308 GCA_900290295.1 Burkholderiales bacterium | reverse complement strand
AGCCACCACCGTCAGCGGACGCAAATTGCGGGATATTGCGTCGCGACAAGTGCGGAATGTACGACCAGGGCCGGCAGCAGCGCGCACGAAAAAGTTACTTGCGCGAGATGAAATAGATCGCGATACCCAAGATCAGCAGCCCCAAGGTCAGCTCCAGCATTTCGCTCGCTGACCGTCGTCCAAGCCTCTTTACGCCGCTCGCACCGCGTTGCCACTAAAGCCGGAGTGGGTCACCTCGTTTCGCGCCAGAGCGCGGCGCACCAGGACGACGGCAATCACGGCAACGATGATCGTTACCACCACATCAAACACGCTGGTAAACGGCATGTGGGCGCGCACAAAGGGACCGGTATTTACGGAACCGGCGATCCAGGTGAACCGTTCCAACCAGGTGCCGATGATGATGATGATCGCGATCCGGAAAATCGAGACTGGGCTGTGACGGAAATACGTGAAAACCAGGAAGACGAAGGGAATGATGAATTTCATCGTGAAGAAGCTCCACCACAGCACCGAGTAGTCCCCCGTCACCATGTTCTCGATACGGTTGCGCTCCTCCGGCAGGTTGCCGTACCAGATGGTCAGGTACTGGGCGAAGAACAGGTACGTCCACAGTATGGTGAAACCCAGCATCATCTGGGCGATGTAATTAAAGACGGTATCCGGCAAGGGCTTGCGCAGTCGCTTGCCCCGGTCCAGCACGAAGCACATCACGACCATCATCGAAAGCAACATGCCGAAGTTGCTGACAAAGTGGTACATGCCGTAGACCGAGCTCTCCCAGGATGCAAGCATCGTCATTTCGAAGTCCCAGGCGACCATCGTGCCGTAGATGACGTGCATCACCGGTATAAAATATGCCGTCGTCGTGAAACGCTTCCAGTCCGCCTCGGAACGCTCGCTCAGTGCCTGCAGGGTGATGAAGCGCCGCCACAGCCAACCCACCACCAGCAAGCCGATGATTTCCCGGGCCGCCAGGAATGCCGGGTTATGCCAGCCATTGAGCGGGTGTTCCTCCTCCGCCGGCAGCGGGTTTCCCAGCCACGGGAAAACGTGGTGACGCGCGAGCAGCAGGATCAGGAGCAGCACGAACGCAAGCGGGAATAGGCCGAAAAGCGAAATCGCGATGTTGCGCACCAGGTAGCGCCATTTGGCACTGGCCAGGTGCAGGATCGCGGCCAGCGTCACTCCGCCGATCGTAAGATGCAGCACGATAAGGAAATCGGCAGTCAACACCGACCAGCTGGCAAAGGGGATCAGGGATGCGAGGTTCATTTGGACGCGCTCTTGGCCGGTGCGCTCGCCGCGGCTTTACCCAGCACGTTGCGCACGTAGTTGACAACATGCCAGCGTTCGGTCGGCGACAGGTCATTGCCATAGATCGGCATCACCGCTCCGCCGAACGTGATGTAGCCGAAGATCATCCCATCGGAGATGGCCTGCACCGACGGGCTGGTCAGATCGAACGGACGCAGCACGAGCTTCTCGCCCACGAGGCCGTCACCGGTCCCGGATGTGCCGTGACAGGCGGTGCAATAGATCGTAAAGAGCTGCTTGCCCTTGCCGATCGATTCGGGCGTGGCCGGAATCGGGTTGCTCAGCTTATCGGCCCCGTCACGATCGGCAACATGGACCGTGGCCGTATCCGGCACGGGAACCGAGCGCTTGGGAAACGGCAAGGGGTCCGCCTGCGGCTTGATGGCGATGGAGTCGGTCATGTCGCGCGACCAGGGCCAGGCCATCGCGGTAAGCGGCAGACTCGCCAGCAGCAAAACGAGGGCTGCGCTGCGCAGCCGGTTCGGCCGCCGATGGCGCGGCTCGATCGGCAGCGCCAAGCTCGAATTGCCGTCGGGGCTCATTGCACGACCTCTTCCTGCATCGAAAGCACCTTGTGGCTTTCGAAGATCTTGCGGACCTCGGCAATGCAATGTGCATTGGCCCTGACCATCACCCCCACCTGGTCCTCCGAAACGGCCACGCTATACAGATCCTTCTTCACCAGGTGCGGCAATCCGGCGCTGATCAGGAAGCCGAGCACCGTTATGTACACGCCACCCAGGATGAGCATCTCGTAGGTAAGAACGAAGTCGGGCGGAAACGGGATGATCGGCTTGCCCCCTTTTAGCTGTGAGAAGAAATTTCCTTGCGAGGTGGCGATTCCCAAGAATCCGAGACTGCCGCCGAGAATGGCGCCGATCAGGGTGTAATTGCGCACCGGGATCGAGCGCACGCCCAGAACGTCCTCGACGTCGGGATGCTCGATCGGCGACTTGATCGTCACATCGTCCCAGTTCAGTTGCGGCAGGTTGGCCTCGCGCAACTCGCGAAGCGCCGCCGAGGCCTGATCGAAATCCTTGAACAGCCCGAGTACGCGCTTGATGGTCATGCTTCCCTCACAGGGATTTGGGCAAGCTTGCGGTGATACACCATTTCCTTGACCTCATACATCGAAACGCTCGGCACTAGCTTGCAAAACAGCATGAAGAGCATGCCGAACCAGCCGAAGCTGCCGAAGACGATCCCCCACTGGATCAAGGACGGGAAGAACGTGTGATCCCAGGTCCACGGGTAGTAGCCGTGCGAGAACGTCGGCGTGACGATCATCCAGCGTTCCAGCCACATGCCCAGGTTGAGCAGCAGGGACACGATCATCATCACCGTCAAGTTGGCGCGCAGTTTCTTGAAGAGGAGCGTGAACGGCAACACCGAACCGAGAAAATTCATCGACCACCACCAGAAAGCATACGGACCGGTGGCGCGCTGGATCAATGTCTCCTTGGCAACGGTGTCGGCCCCATACCAGACCGACGAGTATTCGATCAGGTTGAGGTAGGTCCAGACCATGGCGATGGCAAAGGTCAGGCGCACGGTCTTGTCGAGGATCGGCATCGTCATGTATTCCTCGAACCGGAAAATGTACCGCAGCATGATGAACAGCGTGATGATCGCGGCACAGCCGGAATACAGCGCCCCGGCCACGAAATACGGCGGGAACGAGGTGATATGCCATCCGGGCTGCTGCGACATCGCAAAATCGGAGGCCACGATCGAGTGCACGGAGACGGCCAGGGGGATCAAGAAGCAGGCGATCACGAGGTAGGCGACGCGAAAGTTGCGCCACTGCCGGTCGGTCCCCATCCACCCCAGCGACAGCGATGCGTAGAAATTCTTGCGCCAGCCAGTGGCGTTGTCGCGGCAGATGGCGAAGTCCGGGATGGCCCCGATGTACAGGAACAAAATGGAGGACGAGAGGTAGGTAAAGATGGCCATCGCATCCCAGAGCAGGGGCGATTGGAAATTGGGCCAGACCCAGCGCTCATTGGGGTACGGCAGGGCATAGTAGATCTGCCATATACGCCCCAAGTGCACCGCGACGAAGAGGCCGGCGGTCAGCAGCGAGAAGGTCGTCATCGCCTCGGCAAAGCGGTAGATCGGTTTGCGCCAGTCGGCATGGATGATGTGCAAAATCGCCGACAGCAGCGTCCCCGAATGGCTCATGCCGATCCAGAAGATGAAGGTCGCGATATACAGACCCCACATGTCGGGATTGTTCATCGCGGAGACGCCAAGACCTCTCTGGTACTGATAGGTCTCGCAACCGACACCGACACAGAACATGGCGAAGCACAAAGCGAACAGCAGCCAATACGTCGCCCGCGGCCGCTCCAGACTCTTGAGCACGTCGCGATTGATCTGGGCCCAGGCGATGTCCTCCCGAATGTCCTTTTCTTTTACTTGAGTCACGCTGTTCATTTTGGTCTCGGGCTCCGAGGCTCAGGCCTGGTTGTCGCGCACGCGTTCGAGGTACATGATCGACGGATAGGGACGAAGGTCCTCGAGAATGCGGTAGCCGCGCAGTCCCGGATGCGATTCGTCGATGTCCTTGAGCTGCTTGTCCTTGTTGATTTCGACCCGCTGCAAACGCCACTTCTGCGCAACGTGCGAATACGGATCGGACAGGTTGCCGAAAGTGATCGCGCTGGTAGGGCAGGCCTGCGCACAAGCGGGCAAAACCTCGCCATCGCGCACGGCCCGGCCCTCGTTGCGCGCGGTGTTCTTGGCATCGGTAAGCCGCTGAACGCAGAACGTGCATTTCTCCATGACACCCTTGGTACGCACCGTCAGGTCCGGATTCAGCTGCATGGGCAGCGGGGCGGGCCATGCCTTCTCCTGCTCCGGGTAGTTGTACCAGTTGAAGTAGCGGACCTTGTACGGGCAGTTTGCCGAGCAATAGCGCGAACCGATGCAGCGGTTGTAGACCTGCGAATTCAGACCGTCGGCCGTGTGGTTGGTCGCTCCGACCGGACACACGGTCTCGCACGGTGCGGCCTCGCACTGCTGGCACAGCATCGGCAGGAATTGCGCGCCCTGCTCGGGGGAGTTCTCGTCGGCCTCGTTCCAGTAGCGTTCCACCCGGATCCAGTGCATGGCCTGGCCCGCGGCGAACTTCTCCTTGCCCACGACCGGGAGGTTGTTCTCGGCATAGCACGCCACCACGCAGGCATTGCAACCGGTGCAGGCGTCCAGATCGATTGCCATGGCCCACTTCAGGTCCGGGTGCGATCCCGGCTGCGGGTGCGTGCGACGCAGCTGCGTCCAGTCGTTGAGTGTTTGTTCTAGGCTCACGAGTTACACCTCCTCGGACAACTTGGCCTTGTCCGCGGCCACAGTCACTACCAATTTGCGCCCGGCCTGGGTCTTCAAATTCCCCGACTTCCAACCTTCATCCTTGACGACGTGGCCGCGCGCGCCCGTCTTGGTGACGCGCACGCGCGTGGCGTACATCGCAAGCTCGCCGGTCTTGCGATCAAAGACCGGGTCGAGTATCCGGAAGGGATTAGCGCCGCGCCCGTCGGCGTAGCGTCCCATGCTCTCATGGCCCTGCCCCAGCGGAACGCCGATCACGTCCGGATGGATGCCGGGGAAAACATATGCCTGCACCTTGAGCGATCCGCTGGCCGAGGCGACCTCCAGGATGTCACCGTCGACAATCCCCAGTCGTTTGGCCGTTGCCGGATGCACCTCCGCCCACGAGTCCCACACGATCGTCGTGAGCGTGTCGGGCGTCTCCTGCATCCACGGAAGATTGGCATTGCGCCCATCGCGCAGGCTGGCCCGCACCGCGGGTGCCAGGCGAAACGGATACTGGGCGTCGGCCGCCTGCGTGGCACCGGCAAAGTCGAGCTCCACGTTGGCGGCCTTTGCCGGGACGTGCTGCTCCTGCGCATTGACGCGCAGCACTCCTTTGCTCAGAGCCTCGGTCCAGAACTGCTCGTCGTCACCAGGAGCATCAACGAATGCGGAGCGGTTGCGCAACAAGGCGGCACGCAGGTACGCGTAGTAGTCGGCAAATCCCTTGTATTCCTCCGGCCGGCGCCGCTTGAGCAGTTCCAGCAGAACGTCGCCGACCGATCGCGTGCCATCCGGGTACAGGCGTTCCATCAGCGGTTGCTGCAGGGTGAGTTCCAATCCTTCGGGCTGGTAGGCAGGCAGGTGTGTGCCCCAGTCCTCGAGAGCGGAGTCGACCGGCAGCACGAGGTCGGCTTCCCGTGCCGTCTCATCGAGATACTGTGCAAATACCACCTTGAATCCGGCCTTGGGAAAGATCTCCTTGTATTTGAGGAACGCAGGGGCCGAGTACACCGGGTTGACGTCGTGGAGGAAGACCGTGTCGAACTTACCGGCTGCAAGACCCGCCGTGAACTGTTGCAGCGAAGCGGTATCGCCCGACTCCGGGGCAATTTGCGGAAACGGCAACTTTGGCGGCAGCAGTACCGTCTTGCCCACATTTCCGAGAACCCAGTTGAGCGCCAGTATGGCCTGGGCATTGGATGATCCGTGCACGTGGCCTTCGGCCGAGGGCCCAGACAGCACGACGCTCGGCGCACGCTCGCGCAGCAGGCGCACCAAGCGATCGAAGACCTCTTCGCTTACGCCGGTCTCGGCAGCCACGCGCGTTTTGTCAAATGCCGCAGCCGCGGTGGCGATCGCCGGCGGAACCGCTACGGAAGCGGCGGACTTTCCGGTCAGCAGAGCATTGGCCAGCCCCAGCGCGAGCACCCCTTCGCTTCCCGGACGGATGGCAATCCAGCGATCGGCGTTGGCGCCGGTAAGGGTCATGCGCGGCTCGATCTGCACCAGGACGCCGCGCGGCTTGCTGTCGCTGGCACGGCGAAAGCGCGCGTACTGTCCGGCAAAATGAACGGGGGAAACCCAGGTGTCGAGAAAGTCCGCCCCGAACGAGACGATGAGATGCGCCTGATCGAGCAGCAAACGCGGCGACTCGGCGCCGAACAGTTGATCCGCGGCGGCGCGGTTGACCCGGGTCGATAGCGGGTCGTACGTGAAATGCTGGTTCGACCCGAGACTCTCGGTGGCGTTTCGCACCAGGACCTTGAGATGGCCGCTGACCGGCCCGGTCAAGAATGCAAACCGCCCGTCCTTGGTGGCCGCGCTCTTATCGAGCAGCGTAGCCATCGCGTCGGTCCATGAAACCGGTTTGAGGCCGCCGTCCTGGCGCATCAGCGGCGCGCGCAGCCGGTCGGGGTTGTAGTGGTGCTGGACGCTGGCCTGGCCAAGCCCGCAGAGCTTGCCCTGGTTGATCCCGGACACCGGATTGCCCTCCAGCTTGAGCACGCGGCCATCGCGCACGCGCCCGACAACGCCGCATAGGGCCTCGCACTGCGTGCACGTCGACGCGTAGTACACGGCAATGCCCGGAATATTGAAGTCCTCGGGTTCGACATACGACTTGACGGTTTCGACGCCCGAATCGATCGACGTAAACCCGCAGGCACCGACCGAAGCGGACGCACCGCCCCAGCCAAGAACCCGCAGAAAATCCCTTCGCTGTACGTTCTTCATTACCGCGCCTCGGTCACTTGTGGCATTGCCAGCAATCGTTGGGGCCGTGGGACGTATCCGCAATCACCAGCTGCGCCGGACGATCCGCCGTTTCCATGCGCGGATAAATCACGCGCGCGGGGTCCACCACGACGCCAGGCTTGCCGTTCGGATGGTCCTTCTGGTGACAGGCAACGCACCAACCCATGGTCAGCGGTTCGACCTTCACGTCTACCGTCATTCCGCGCACATTTCCATGGCAATACCCGCATACCTCTTCGACCGGGCGCCCGAGCTGGAAATAAAACCGCTGAATATGGCGCTCGTGGCTAAAGCGCACGAAGTCGGGCAGGTCGTTGACCTTCTTGAAGGGAATCGCTTCCTTCTTTTCCCAATACTCGAACAGCTTCTTGATGCGCGGCTTGTCCTTGACCGACTCGATTGACTGGTGGCATCCAATGCACTTGCGCAGGGGAGGAATTCCGGACACGCGGCTGCGCCGCGCATACGTATGGCAGTACATGCAGTTGATGCCCATTTTCCCCGCGTGAATGTCGTGCGGGAATTCAATCGGTTGCGCGACTTCGTCGCCGGCAAATGACAGGCCCGTGGCCAAACTCAGTGCCAGCGCCGCGAGCACCCGCACCACCCAGCGCCCCGGACCGCGACTCGCGCCATCGCAATTGGCTCGCGCGCGAAGATTCCGCGTCTTCATTTGACTTTGCGTTCCTCCACCCTCTTACGAACATCTGCGCGCCACCGCCCGCGCAGTACCCCCCGCACGCCAGCACTTTCCAGATACACGCGCCATTTACACGCGACGGATAGCGTAGCGAAAAAATGTCATGCCAGTGGGGCGATCCACGCCAATCCGGCGGTCGCCACACGATTTTTTATAGTGAGATTTGATCCCCGACAAGTATGAGACCGACCTGCGCGCCGTGACGTGTGAGTTCTTGCTTTCTTGCCTGAGTCTCGTTTCGTCGCGCAGTCGTAAAGAGCGGCCGCATTATGCATGGAAACGGCACGCAAGAGTAGCCCCCGCCAATGTGTGATGCACAACGAAACCCATTGCGCGGCGCACCATGCGGCATGCGCGACCCTTGCGCCGCCTTGCTGTAGGTGGCATTTGTTCCCCCTGCCGGCTCGGGATTTCGGCTACTTGATATTGCGCCAGAAGACCGCGTTCAACCAGCGCGCCACCAGCAGGAAGACCAAGAGAAACCCCATCACCCACACGCCGATCTTCATGCGCGCGGCCGCGGTCGGCTCGGACATCCAGTTCAGAAATGCGACGAGGTCCGCGACATCGTCGTTGAACGCAGCGGCAGCCTTTTCGTTGCTAGGCGCAAATGCAACCTCCAGTCCGGGCGATCCGTGCTCGGCTTTGGTCTTGGTCACCTGCGCATAGCCGTCGGCGTCGTAGACACTGACGATCCGAACCAGCTGCGTCGTCGACGACACCTTGCCGCCGGCCGACGGCGCTTCCTCCGACTCGGTGCGGGTAAGCGTTGCGACTCGCGGGCCCTGGCGATGCCAAAGGATATTGGGCATCGCGATGTTCGGATAGACAAGGTTGTTCCATCCGGTCAAGGTGCTGCGATCGCGGTAGAACCCGCGCAGCAAGGTGTAGAGGTAGTCCGTGCCGCGGTGCTCCGCGGTATTGCGCGCACGCACGATCACCGACAGATCGGGGGGCGCCTTGCCGAACCAGTTTTTTGCGTCGCGGGGGCTCATGGCGACCGTCATCGTGTCGCCGACCTTCTGCTCACCGAAAATCAATTGCGCCCTGATCTGCGCCTCGTCGATGCCGATATCGCGCAGGCGATTCCAGCGCATCTGGTTCGCGCTGTGGCAATTCAGACAGTAATTGACGAAGAGCTTCGCGCCGCGCTGCAGGGCCGCGCGGTCGTTGGCGCGCTCGCTCGGCCAGTGATCGAGCACGGTTTCCTGCGCCAGGGCATCGCGCGGAAATAGCGCCGGCCCCAGCAGGCAGCAAGACAGCACCAGCGCCACGCACCAAAAGCCTGTTATACCCATCGGCTTCATCGCCTGCTCTCCTCAATGCGCGACAAACCGCACGCGGTCGGGTACTGCCTTGAATTCCCCCAACCGGCTCCACCAGGGCATGAGTGCAAAAAAGCCGAAATAGATCGCTGTGGCAATCTGCGCGATCGCCGTACGCAGTGGGTTCGGCGGCAGCATTCCCAGGTAACCCAGCACCAGGAAGGCCGCGACGAATGCGCCCAGCGCAAGCCGATGCCAGGCCGGCCGATAGCGCATCGATTTGACCGGCGAGCGATCAAGCCACGGCATGGCGAACAGGATCATGGCCGAGGCTCCGCTCAGTATCACCCCCCAGAGCTTCGCATCGAGCTGCACCTTGGGCACGGTGAGCAGGGCCAGCACGATCGCGGTACCGACGGCCACCCCGGCGCGCAGGCGCCAGTCGCGCACGCTGAAATACACCAGCGCGCCCAGCCCCACGGCACAGGCGGCGATCCAAATCAGAAAGCCTTCCGTGGTCGCACGCAAAATCGAGTAGTACGGCGTGAAGTACCACAGCGGCGCGATGTGCTGCGGGGTCTGGAGCGGATCGGCGGGAATGAAGTTGTTGCCCTCGAGAAACACGCCACCCAGCTCCGGCGCGAAAAAAATAATCCCGAAATACGCCAGAAAAAAGAACGCCAGGCCGTAGATATCGTGCACGGTGTAGTAGGGGTGAAACGGAATTCCGTCGAGCGGCCGGCCGTCGGCGCCCAGACGCTCCTTTATCTCGACGCCATCCGGGTTGTTGGATCCCACATCGTGCAGGGCAAAGATATGCGCCACCGCCAGTCCCAAGAGCACCAGCGGAAGTACGCAGGCATGCAAGGCGAAGAACCGGTTCAGGGTAGCGTCGCCGATCACGAAGTCGCCCCGGATCCACGTCGAAAGGTCGGGACCGACGAGGGGAATCGAATCAAACAGGTTGATGATGACCTGGGCTCCCCAGTAGCTCATTTGACCCCAGGGCAGCAGATAGCCGAAGAAGGATTCGGCCATGAGCGCCATGAAGATGACGCAGCCGACCAGCCAGATGACCTCGCGCGGCGTGCGATAGCTGCCGTACAGCAATCCACGGAACATATGCAGGTATACGACAATGAAGAAGAACGATGCACCGGTCGAATGCATGTAGCGGATGAACCAGCCGCCGGAAACCTCGCGCATGATGAATTCGACGGACCAGAACGCGAGGTTCGAGTCCGGCTTGTAGTGCATCGCGAGAAACATCCCGCTGAGCAGCTGTATTACCAGCACCACCAGCGCCATCGAGCCGAAGAAGTACCAGAAATTGAAGTTCTTCGGCGCGTAGTACTCCGACATATGCACGCGAAACGCATTCATCAGCGATGGCATGCGGCTGTCAAACCAGCCCGCCAGGCCCCGGTACGGTGTCTTGTGCAAGCCCATGACCACTTCCTCCCGCGTGATTACCGTTTCTTGCCTACTACTGGCGCTACGTACTGCTGCGACCTCCGTTGTGCCCTCGTGCGCACGGCGAGCACGGCATGCGCCCGTGTCGGTCCGACAAATCAGGTTGGCGTATCTTCTCCGACCCGAACCGTGCTCTCGCTTAGGTAGCGGTGCGGCGGGACCGGTAGGTTGTCCGAGGCCGGTTTGTTCTTGAATACTCTGCCGGAAAGATCAAAAGTGGAGCCGTGGCAGGGACAAAGGAACCCCGGGTCGGCCCCCAGCTGGGCGTTTTCCTCGCTTGCGTAGGGTCCGCTGGGCGAACATCCGAGGTGCGTACAGATGCCGATGACCACCAGCATTTCCGGCGTGATCGATCGCAGCGCCGGGTCCTTGAGCACGTATGCCGGCGTCGGAAAAGCAGTTCGCAGCGAATTGGGATCGGCGAGGCGATCCGTGTCGAGCCGCAGCGTCTCGATCATCTCGGGGGTGCGCCGCAGGAACCAGATCGGCTTGCCGCGCCATTCGGCCACCTTCATCTTTCCCGGTGGGATGGACGAGATATCCACGTCGACGGGAGACCCCGCCGCCAACTCGCGCGCCGAGGGGCCCCAAGACAAGATATAGGGCACGGCCGCGGCCGCACAGCCGGCCCCGCCAACCGCACAGGTAGCAACGATTGCGGCTCGGCGCTCCAGGTCAACCTGGGGCGATTCGGCAAGGCTAACAGGCAATGTGGAAGACATGGCAGGTCCTTGGAAATCCGCTTAGGAAAGTGGAAAGAGTGCGACCGAGGTGTCCGGCGCAAAACGGAGCTGGCGCAATTCCGGGGCACACAGCTCGCACTGCGCGGTCGCGAAGGAAAGAAAGCTCATGTTCCCGCAGTTCTTGATATTTATTTCGGCGCAGTTTACTGCAATGCCGCAAATGGCACGGGCGCGATCTAGAATTGCCGCCGCAAACGTTTGAAGCACATGGCCTTAACGCAGATTAAAGGTCGCGCGCCGCGCATAGCGCTCGTGGCGCCGTGCAGCGGGCGATAATTAGCCTGCGCAGCGGGCGTATCGCTGCCCTTCACCGGAACCTGCCGCTACATGAACACCACTACGCAAACACCCGACGAAGCACCCTCCCCGGCCAGCGAGCCCAAGCGCGGCATCAACTGGTTCCGCTTCTGGATGCAGATGCTGCTCGCGATGCTCGCCTTTAATATCATTGCCGGGCTGGTCACCTGGTACTTCATTTTCCCGCGCCTGCATCCCGGCCAATAAGGCACGGCTGGAGCCGTTGTAGCAGTGCGCGCGCCGCACTGCCTTGATGTAGCAATCCGTCTTGCATAAAAAACGCGGCGGACCGATAGGTCCGCCGCGCCGTTTCCTGCAGCAGCGCGCCCCGGTAGGGGAGCGCCGCCTGGGCCCAACTCTCAGTCCAGTGTTTGCACGTACGCCGCTACCGCCTTGAAGTCGGCGTCGTTCAGGTTGGCGATGAGCGCCTGCATCTGATCGACGGCGCGTATGCCCGACTGGATGAACTTGAGCTGAACAAAGACATAGTCGGCGTGCTGACCGGCCAGGCGCGGGATCGGTCCTTGGCCATGGGCATCGGGACCGTGGCACATCGCGCAGGCGAGCAGTCCCTTGCTGGCGTCACCTTCGGCGAACAAGGTCTTGCCGCGCTCCAGATCTCCCTTGGCGGGCCGGCCCGGGGGAGCCGGTAGCTTGGCATAGTAATCGCCCAGCGCCTGCATCGTGGGCGAGTCCAGGTCGCGCGCCACACCCTTCATGAAGTCCCAGGCGCGATCCTCGTTTCGCGGAGCATCCTCATAGCGGTAGCCCAGTACCTTGCGCAGGTCCGTGACATTGAGGATCCACTGCTCGAACATCGACTCGTGCGTGACGGCGCGATCGTCCTGGTTCAGGTTGTGAAAGTACTTGAGCTGCAAGGCAAGGTATTCGCTGCTCTGCCCGGCCAGTATCGGGAACGTCGGGGCGACACTGACCCCGTTGTGACCATGGCAAGCCTGACACCATTTTCCTGCGAGCAGGTGCGCCCGCTCCGGCGCCAGCTTGATTGCCAGCGGGCTGGGTGCCAGCTCCGTGGGCCCCGCCGGCGCCGCTGCTGGCGCCGCTGCCGGCGCCGCCGCATCCTCGGCTGCTGCGAACGTTGCCATCAAGGCTAGCGCGAAGCCCGTCAGGATCCTGGCCGCCCATGGTGCATTCCGCGTCATATTCGTCTCCATGTGTTTTCTCCTCCTGGGCGACCGGTTCTTAGAAATCCCACCAGATGCCGGCAACCAGCGTGTTCTGACCCGTGGAGTTGTTGCCAAAGCCATCGAAGTTGCCGGCACCGCCATTGAGCTTGGTGTAATCCGTATAGTGCAAGAGGAACTTCATGTTCTGCAGCGGAACGTAATCGAGCTCTATATCCCAGTAGTTGCTGGCAGGGGAACCGCTCGCGGAGCCGCCTCCGCTGCCCTGGGCGTATCGCAGCGCATCCGTGGTGCCGGTCAAGTTCGTGAAGCTCAGCGAGGCGCCGTACATCCGGTGGTAGTAGAGCGTTCCCCGAATTTTGAACTCCTTGAGCGTATCGCTAGAGTTCGACACCAGGCCATTCTGGAACCAAGGACTGAGGCTCGCGTTTTCGTGGATCCAGGACCCGGCCGCGGTGAAGACCCAGGGCTCGTTGCGGTTGTACTGGTACTGCCAGTCGATCGCGAAGTCGTTGTACTTGCTGGTCGAGTTGCCCGATGTGAACACGCCGGGCGCGTTTCCCCCGAATCCCGGCTCCGCGGCGCCCGGCGTCCAGTAGGCCGCGTCCCAGTAGGTCTTGGCGGAGATGCCAAAGATGCCGGCCTCGATCGAGTTGTAGTCCCAGTCGTGGCTATAGGCGAGGCGATAGTAGGGATTCCAATGGTCCAGGACGTCGGAGGGATTGCCGGCAAAAGCGGTGCAGCCCGATGGGGTGCTCGGATTTCCCGGGCACTGGTTGTTGCCCGAACCGTTCACAAACCAGCTGAACGATCCCCAGGGCTTCTGGTACTCGCTCAACTCGGCATAGATCGTCTTTTTCCACCAGACGTAGGCACCAAAGCCGATCAAGCGCTGCCCGCCCACTACTCCGTCGTCGAGGAAAGTCGAGGCCACCGGGCCGAAGCCAGACTGGCTATTGGCAAACCAGCCGGGAAACTGCCATGCCGGAACGGCGTTCCAGACGTCCTGCATGGTGATGTTGTTGTTGACCATCAAGCCCACGACCGAGTCGTTTTCGCCGTTGCCCATGCTCGAGAACCGGTGCACCCAGCGCACCTCGGTGTTGTCCTCGGCGGAGGCCCACGGTCCTGAGCCACCCCCCGTTTGTGCGAAGGTCCACTGGCCGAACATCCCAATGTTCTCGGTGATCTTGCCGCCGAAGTAGATGCTCCCCTGGTCGATGTGGGCCTCGTTGCAGTCCGGGCAAACCTTCGCGCCCGGGGTGCTGTGGTCGGTGTTGTCCCCCACGTACTCAATGGAAGCCATGACGCCAATTGCGACCGGGAAAGGTTGGGCTTCCCCGAAGGTGTAGCCGTTGAGCTTGAACTCGCGGCCGTAGGCGGTCAGCTCCGGCGGACTGGTATGGCACGCCTGGCAGCCATGTCCCGTCTGTCTGGCAAACACCGGCACTGCCTGTGCCGGCGCCGATAGCACGAACCAGGCAGCGCCGGTTGCGAGACCGAACGCCAACCATCGGGCGACGCGATTCAGAGTCATGAATCTCCTCCTGCGAAAATTGCGCGGGTGTTGTAATTGCTGCTGGCCCCACCCCATTGAGCCGATCTACCAGCGGACCGCTCCTGATTCGGCCCGATGCAATCGTGGGGATCATAAGATTGGCCGTTTCTGTGCGCCAGTTAATATTCGCTCTTACGTTGTATGCGCGAGACACCGTGTTTTTCATCGCTACAATCGCCACCCCTGAATTTGTGATCGGCAAGCCCGCGGTGCACGCGTCTCATTCCGAGATCATGGTGGGTCCACGATGAGCGCTGATCGTGCCGGGTCCTGGGCCACTCGCATTCCCAATGGCTTCTGGGCAGTCCTCGGGCTGATCGTCTGGGGACTCGCGGTCACCGCCCTACTCGATCGCACGCCCTACGGGCTTGACGAGGCAACCGCGCGTGCGGTCCTTTTTCTGTGGTCCATATCCGACCAGGTCGCATCGCCCATCGTCACGCTGGGTGTTCCGGATTTTCGCGCGGTATACCTCATTCCCGCGGGAGTCCTGTTCTCCGGTAGCCTGCTCGCCGCCAAGCTCTGCACGCTGCTGATTGTCATCGCAACCGCGATAGGCCTGTACCGATGGCGCCTGGGTCGGGGCGACTCCGAGACGCCGCTGCTCGCATCAGGACTGCTCCTGCTCTCACCGCTGACCATCACCGCGATCGACCACATCGCGATCGGCACCTTCCTGCTGCTGACCTTCCTACTCGGGGCCTGGGCGGACGATTCGTATCGCCTGAGCCGGATTCGGTTCGGCGGTTTTTACTTCTCGCAGCTGCTGCTCGCCATTGCCGCAGTGAGCCTGCATCCGGCCGGCCTGGCCTACCCGCTCGTGCTCGCGTACTCCTGGCTGCGCGATCGGCCCGCGGAGCCGCGTGCCGCCGCGATCATTCCCGGGCGCGAGCGCACCCACGTGCTGGTCGGCGTCGGCATCGCCACCCTCATCGGACTGGCGCTTGCCGGCGGCTGGCCGCACCAGGGCTGGTTCGACAATCCGGTCACCGTGCTGGCGCAGGACATCTTCGAGTTCCATTCCGAATCCACGTTCGGCGATGTGCTCACCTGGGTGCTGGGCGTGGTGCTGTTACTTGCCGTGCTGGGCGCGCTCTGGGGCGCGCGCGCGCAGATTTTGGCCGATCGATTTGCCGCAACCCTGGTGCTGGCGGTCGCGATCGCGGCATTGACGGCGGACGCAAGCTACACGCTGCTCGTGCTCGTGCTGCTGCTCTACTGGGGATTTCCGCTGCTGCTGCACGTTCGCGTCGGCAAGGCTGCGGGCTTTGCCGGCCAGCGCGGGGTTGCCTTCGCCTTGCTAATCGTGCTATCGACGTCGTTTCTCTCGGCGGACCGGGCGCGCTACCAACGGCTCCAGCAGGGCCCGGAGCTATCGGTGCAGGATCGACTGATACAGGCGCTGGCGGCAACGGTCCAGCAATCGCATCCGGTCGCGGCGCAACCCGGCATGGTGACCGAGGACGAAAAGTCCAAGAGCGGCCCACGTGTTGCGAGCCAATGGCCGGGACGCACGATGATCGCCTGCCGATGCAGCACGCTGCCGCTGCCGCCCAGTTCAGAGGACCAGGCCAAGTTCATTGCCAATCTGCGCGGGCTTGACTACGTGGTCTTTGATCCGCAAAACCCGGTCAACCGGGAACTATCGCGCGACTTCGCCCTGTTGGGAGGGGCCAGCGCGGAGACCGTTACGCTGCAGACCGGCGGCGTGGTGTTGCGATTGCATCCGGCCGGGCCGCCGGCGCCTGCGCCAGGACTGCGCGGATAGCGGCCGGTATGCGCCGAATCCGGAGCCAGCCCGCATGTACAAGGAAATCCTGATCTATGCCATCGTCGCGGCGAGTTCGCTGTTCCTGATGACCTTCGTGGTGCACATGCTGGTCGGCGGCCTAGTGAGCCCGCGAACCGAAGAACTCCTGACGATCGCCCTATGCAGTCTGGTTGCCTGTCTGATCGGAGCAATGGCGTGGGACGTGGCGCGCCGGCGCCGGCGCAAGCAAGCCGACAAGATGCCCGGCAAAGACCGCCGCTGAGGTGCACGCCGAACGCGTACGGCGCGGGCGGATTTTATTTGCCGCGATTGGCGAGGCGCTGCAGCGCCTCCTGAACCGCGGCGTACGCGGCATCGTCGGCGAACTGGGCCCGGTGCAATACGAACTGCAGGCGGCGGCCCTCTCTGTTGAGCCCGGACAAGCCAAACGAGCGCCCCGAAAAATCCGGGAAGACGCGCTGCTCCTTGACGAGGTCGGCACTCGCACCGCTGCGCTGCACGATCGACACCGAATCGCTATCGAGGTCGATGCGAACCGGGGCCGTAGGCAAGAGCATCAGGCGCGTTTTCAAGATCCGGTTTGCGCCGACGAGGAAGAAAAAGCTGGCCAAAAAACTCAGCAGGTACGCCAGGCTGTGTTCATCGCCGAACCAGAACTTGGCCCCCACCGAGGCCAGGGCGATCACCGTGGGAACGTAGAGCAGCAGGTCCCATGCGGCGCCCTTTAGGTCCGGACGCAATTCGAATCGCTTTGCTGCGGCCATGAGACAGGTCTTGGGGAGATTGAGCTGGCGTGCCGGGCACGCAAACCCAGGCGAAATTCCTCGCCCAGCTAGGAAACCGGCCGGGCTGCGGCATGGTCCGCGGAACCCGCCGGCAGGATCTTCTCGATGGCGATTTCCATTTCTCCGTAGAGCATTTTTCCCGGGTTCTGGACACGCACGATGCCGTCCTTGTCGATGGCAAACGTCCAAGGGTCGCCCATGACCCGGTACGCCTTGTATGCCTGCGGGTTCTGATACTGGTCGACGTGAATGAATATCACACGGTCCTGGTATTTCGCCAGCAGGGCCTTGGCAACCTGGAGCTGCTCATCGCAGGGCGTGCAATGGCCCGGCGTGGCGAATTCGAGGATGATCGGTTTATGTTGCGCCAGGGCCTTGTCAACGGAATACTGGTACATGCGCGGGTCGGGCTGCCGATAGGTGGTGATCTTGCTCAAGTCCCCGCCAACGTCGGCCAGCGTCTTGGTAGCCAGGCTTGGCGCTGGCGCGCCGATGGCAAGCCCGCGAAACGTGCCGCCATAGCGCGAATCCTTGTCGCAGCCAGCGAGCGTGGCCACAAGGCCCAGGAGCAAAAATGCCCCGGCCCGGATCCGACTGGTCTGACTGCCCGCCAACATCGTCTTGCCCTTAGAAAAGGATTCCGCCAACCATTTGCATGGCACCGAAGATCACTGCCACAACGATGCCCATCACGATAGCGCCGAACATCATCTTCTCGCCAAACCGGGCTTCGCTGGGTCGATTCTTGCTGAACCAGAAGATCACGACGATCACCGAGAAAACAAAGATTCCAACGAGCAGGAAGGCAAAAACCGCCTCGCTGAACTGCTGGCTGCGCATGCCCTCGATGCTCAGATCGAGCTTGGGCGAGATTTGTGGACTCATGCGCTCTGCTACCCGATCAAGTCCTGGCGCTCTTTCCAACCCACTGCCGTACGGAACAGGTTATATCCCCAAATGATATTGGCCAGCAGCACCAGGGTGCCAAACATGCCTACCAAGGCGAGCAGATGGCCGACAACCCGGCCGGGGGCATCCGGATCGCCGTTATCGGGCATGCCTCCGACCATGCCGGCGAGCGAAAAGAAAACCACCATGCCGACAAGGCCGAAGTTGTGCATCCAGAAGTGCACTTTGACGAGCTTGACGCTATGGATAGGACGCCCCGATAGCCGCGGCACTACGTAGTACAGGGCCGCAAAGATCGCCATCTCCACCCAGCCGAGCAAGTTGATGTGCGTATGCGCACGAACGATCAAGCGGCCATAGGCGGAGTAGTCGACAAAGTTGCGGAAGTCCTTGATTCCCCCCATGAGCGCGCCCCAGCCGAATCCGATGATGCTGTAGATAATGCAGGCGAAGGCAAACCAAAGCGTGTACCGGGTAAAGTCCTCGCGCTCAGCACGGCTGAGTTCAATGGCCATTGCCGCTTCCCGGTTTTGCGTCCTCGGTGCGTTGCCCATTCGCCGCACCCGCCTTGGCGGCATCGCCGGCACGCACATCGCTAAAGACCAGCCGCCAACTGTCCGGCGCCCACATGTCCAGCATCGCATCGATGAAACCGGACTTTCCCGTCGGCGGCGCCGGCGCCGTGGGCGCGCCTCGGTCGGATGTGAGCTGTGACAAAAACACGCCTATGGCGTGCAGATCCGCCTCCGGAAGCTTGGCCACGTACGATGCCTCCTTGGGCGCGGGTCCGTGATCCACGGTTTTGCTGCCGTAGGTGTTCTCCGGATCGTGCAGGAAGGCGAGGATATACGCCAGGTCATGGCGCGAACCGATTCCGTCCAGCTCCAATCCCATATTGGTTCCATTGCCAACGGCCTTATGGCATGAGGTGCAATTGTTCGTCCGGAACAACTCCGAGCCGCGGAATCCCTCACCGGCAAAATCGTAGTGGGTGCGCACCGGGTACATCGGCTTGTCTGATGACATGCGGATCCACTCCAGCACTACGTAGTTCTGGATCGTGACCAGGATCAGCAGCGCCACCGAGCCAAAAAGGACCTTCTCTCCAGTTTTGAGCCGCTTCCACTTCTGCCACATGCTTGCCACCTTCCTGCAGGTCGTACGTACGGCACCGGAACGCGCGGAATCGTTGAAGCGGCCAAAGGGACCGGCCCGCTATGGCGGACATTCGCGGCCATGAAATTCCGCGGCACAAGAAACCGACCGTCCGCCCGAAAATTTTAGGCAGCGGTACCGGACGGCAAGTTCCCTCGAACCAAAACAAAAGGCCGCGCCAAGTGCATCGGCGCGGACCGTTTATTTTTTCGATTCTACCGCAACTGGCCGCGGCGATGCGCGGCAGGCGGCCTACTTGGTCAGCTTCAGATTTTCAAGAACACTTTCATTCGTCGGCACGAAACCGTTGCCGATCGTGCTCTTCGGCGCCCCGGAAAGATATGCCGCAACGTTGTTGATGTCCTCATCGCTCAAGCTCTTGGCAACAGCACGCATCTGGCCCAGGGGATCGTTTGCCCGAGTGCCGTCGCGCCAGTGCTTTAACTGGTTCACGAGGTAGACGTACTTCTGCTGCGCGATTGCAGGGTAGATCGGATCGGCCCCCCGGCCGTTGTAGCCGTGGCAGGACGAACAAGCAGGCGCCTTGCCGATCACGCCGAATTTCACCAGGATTTGTCCTTTGTACGGCTCGCCCACCTCGGTTCCCGCCGCCTTCAAGGCAGCAAGATCGGATGGCTCGCTGGCGGGCTCGAGCGTATTGAGGTAGGCGGCAACATTGCGCCGATCCTCCTCTGACAACTGCTTGGCAAACAGGTTCATGACGCCCAGGGTCAGATCCGTGCGGGTGTCATCGCCAAAATTGGTCAATTGCTTGACGATGTAGGCATAACCATCGTTGGCCAGCTTGGGGGTCTGCATCGCGTCAAGGCCCAGGCCCTTTTCCCCGTGGCAGCTCTGACACGGCGAGACCGCATCCTTTCCGTTCAGGAAGAGCTGCTTTCCGGCGGTGATATTTGCGGTCACCTTCTCCGCTTCGGCGTTAGAGGCACCGGAAACGGTGAAGATAGCAGCGGCCACCAGCATCGCCGGGATGCGCCGCATCTTTAGGTTACGAAAGCGCATTGATTTCCCCTCTTCCCAGAATGAATTTGTTCCGTCGCGATTTGAAGCCAAAAACTCACGCCACCCGCCGCAACCGGACGCCCAAACCGGAACCGGCCGGTACGGAAAACGCTACGCGCAGCCAACTCAGCGACGTTTCTTCTTACCGTTTCTTCTTACCACTAAACAAGACTGCGAGCAGGACAACGATGAACGCGAACCAGACCGCATACATCGTCAAAACTTCGTTTGTTGTCGTATCGGGTTCGAACAACATATCGGAATCTCTCTTTCAGAAAATCGGGCTCTTGCCTGCGTCAGAACTTGATCTGCGGCTTATTCTTGTCGAACTTGTCGACGACAAAGCTGTAGAGCGCCGGCGCGAGAAAGGCCACCAACACGATGCAAAAGAGAACCAGCGGCGGATTGTCAACTTCAAGCATTTGCTGCTCCCTGTCGGTTAGGGGCCCACGATCCGGGTCGGCCCCGTGAAATTTCTCAGTGATCCTTAAAGTGGGTCGGCTGCCAGGTGCTCGGCGGCAGCCGCTTGATCACGATCGTCACCCCGGTAAAGAAGAAAACGATGAAAAAGATATCGATGAAGTACCCTTTGTCCCACCAGGGCTGCTTGCGCTGGCGCCGCATGCCTCCCGCACCGTCGGGAATCATGTTGCCCTCGAAATTGGCCATCTGGACGCGGTCGCCAAGCACGTTGTACTCGGACAGGTCGACCCCCTTGGCCATCAGCGCTTCGATCTGCGGGCGGATGATGCGCAGGTCATCCATCGTCAGCGGGTGGCGCTCGAGCATCGCATCGTATATGCCGCCGTCAGCGCCCTTGTTCATCTTGACGATCTCGGCCATCGCTGCGGCATCGTCCTGCATCGCCTGGATCCGCGGATCGCTCATCGATTT
>OMSW01000304.1:26766-58695 GCA_900290295.1 Burkholderiales bacterium | reverse complement strand
GTCAGGCCGCCTAAGCTCTCGCCCTCCCAGACCTCTACTGCCTTTTTATTGAGCGCATCATCGCTCAGGGTCGCGAGCGGCTGGTCCATCGTAAATGCCATGCTGTTCTCCTCGATTGCCTAGTTTCGAATCAGGTTTCTCGACCGCAGCGCCTACTTCAGGCTCAGGACGAAGTCGATCAGGTAGCGGATCTCCGAATCCTTGGCGTACTCTGGAACGTCGGGCGGCGTCACGCGCTTGCCATCGTGGTACTCCAGGTACTCGGTCCGCCACTTGGCAAAATCGATCTTGTTGCCCTTGGCGTCGACGTCGCCCCACAGGTAATCAAATCGGGGCATGATCGAGTGCGGCTGCACGAGTCGCGGATTGAAGAAGTGCATCATCATCCACTCGCGCGAGCTGTTGCGCGATCCAACGTGCAGCAGGTCCGGGGCCTTGCGGTCGGAGCCGAACGCCGTCGGCGATTCGCCGTTAAAGTCCCCCAGCGCCGGCGGGGCGCCAAACACCTGCCAGTCCTGGGTTTCCTCGGGCAACAGGGTGTGGCACCACCAGCAGCCTTCGCGCACGAACATCGTCTTGCCGGCGCCGACGTGCGAGACATCCTCATCCTTGGCGACCAGCAAAATATCGGCTGGCGTCCAGCCTTTGGTGGCCGTCAGGTTTTCGATGTACGGCAGTTCGTGTCCGTTGACCGTGCCGTGGGAAATGGCAAATACCGCTCCCGCCGCCTTGCTCGCCAAGCTGATGTTCCCCTGCGTTTCGCTGAGCTGCGCTTGGTCCGCCCCGAGAGTCACCGGATGCAGGATGCCGCTGGGAAACGACGTGCCGGCATTGAACACGTAGACGTAGCGGGGCGTATCGAGCGGCGTATTGGTCTTTGGATCGTTGCGCAGCAGCACCTTGAGGGGCTTGTTCCGGCCCATCATGAGTGGGTCGTCCAGGTTAAAACCGGTCTCGCGCCCGGCAGCAAGCTGCTTGTCGAGCGCGATATCGGTCGCGCCGACCGCGCGAATGTCCAGGGTAGGCATCACCAGGGTGATGAACATCGAACTGGCAAGCGAGATCCCGAACATTCTCGCGCCGATCTTGTATTCACGAAACGCCATTTGGCTTCCCTCCGCCGGTTACCGTCTTATCGTTCGTAGGCAAGTTCGTGCGGCATGCGCCCGCTCGGAACAACCGTTCCCTCGCGTGCGGTGAGCCACATGTTGATCAGCCACAGGATGTTGCCGGTGAACACCATGGTGCCACCGATCCAGCGCGCGATCATGTACGGGTGCTCGGCGATGACGACGTCGATATAGGGCACCTCGTAGATCTTGCCGGCGCCCTGTATCAGGCCGGCGATGGTCATCGAGACCCAATATATCGTGAAGCCGATCAACAGCATCCAGAAGTGCACATTGCCCAGCGTCAGCGAATAGAGCTTGCGACGCATGATCGTCTGCAGCCCGAAGTAGACCGCGGCCGCTTCCAGGAACGTCGAGAAGCCGAGCAAGGCCAGGTGGGCATGCGCGACGATCCAGCCGGTGCCATGGATGTACCAGTTGATGGCGCGCGTTTGCTGAAAGCCGCCCTGCATGTTCAGGGGAATGGCCATCAGCACGCCGGTGATGGTGAATCGCACTTCCAGGTTCTCGACGAACATGTACCACTTGCCCTGCATCGTCAGCAGCAGGTTGGACACGAAGGCGATGGCCGGCACCAGGATCAATACGCCTTCGACCGAGGCGAACGACTTGAGCCATTCGGGCAGCGGTGCGGACATGAGGTGATGCGCCGCCGGCGTCGAGTAGAACACCACGACGGACCAGAAGTGCAAGTGCCCGATGCGGTGCGAGTACAAGGGGTTCCCCGTCACTTTCGGAATCGTGTAGTAGGCGATAGCCGCCGCAACGGGCGTGATCCACAGCCCCAGCACATTGTGCGCGAACCACCAGGTGAGATAGCCCTCGGTCAACCCGGTCAGGTGGAAAAACTCGGGCGAATTGCCGACAAGGAACACGATAATAACCATGAACACTGCCGCGGCGAAGAACCAGTTGGTGGTGTAGATCCCCTGGGTGCGACGCTTGATGATCGTCATCCACACGTTGATCCCGAGCGGGATGGCCATGAACGCCGCGATGTACAGGTCAATGAACCAGGGAAAGTCCGAATACTCGCGGCCCGAGGTGATGCCGGCCCACAGTACCGTCAAGCCGAGCGTCAGGCCCAGATTCCATAAGAAGCAATTCCAGACACCGAGCTTTTCCGACCACAGCTTGGTGTTACCCAGCGCCGGGGTGATGTACATCATCGCCATCGCGAAGGCCATCGAGATCCAGCCGAAGATCACGGCGTGCACGTGCACCTGGCGCATATGGCCGAACGCGAACCACTCGTTGCCCGTGACCATATCGGGAAAGGCGAGCTTGGATGCATTGAACGAACCCAGGCCCGTTCCGATCACGAACCAGACGATGGACGAGAAGCCGAAATAGATCGCCGCCGATCCGGACGGAATGTCCTCGCCGCGGGCAAACATGTACTTGAACATGATTTTCTCCTTGTCTCCGAAGACAGGTGGTCTATTCGCTCAACCGCTTTGCTTCTGATTCCGCTTCTTCGGAGTCAGGCAGTAATACGAAAGCAGCATGCTGGAGAAGGCCAGCGTGATTCCCAAAAGTCCGGCGATCAATGCCATGGTTTCCTCTATCCTTTTGCTCAGCCAGTGAACGGGGGTTCCCGGGCGAATGTATCTTTTTTCTCTATAGCGAGGTGCGGAACATTGACGATCCGCCCTCAACGGCGCGCGGCGCGCTCGAGCGCGTCGTGCTGCGTCAGACCGACAAACAAGATTCCGACAAAGGCGATGCCGAAGACGATCATGGCCCAGTCGATGAACCCGGTAAAAGTCGCCGGATCGTATGCCGCACCATAGATACCGCCCCAGTTCGAGAACCCGCCGCGTCCCAGCAGGCACATAAGGGCGGCGCCGAAGACGCTGCCGTTGCCCATACCCGTCAGCATGCCGCCGATGATGATTGCCCAAAAGGCCTTCTTCGTAATTGCCTTGCCTTCCATGCTCCCCCCTTGACGCTAGGATAAGAACGCTACCGGCGGGCGCAACAAAGCCAAGCCGAAAGCCACCTTGCAATCTTCACAGCCGAACGAATGTCCCCAAATTGCCGACCAACAATTACTCCTGCAATCGACACGCCCAATTCAAACCGGGGAATAGTTTTCCTTTTTGTCCCCAAGAGCATGTCGATAATAGGTAGGGCTTACTTGCACTGTCAAGCAGTAACCCTCCCGTTGTCGCGACCGCCATCATCGAACCCTAGATTTCCGCAGTCCGCCGCGTCCGGGTTCCCGCATCGTGAACCACCATATGACGCATTTGCGGTGTTGCAAATCTCCTGCGATTGCGGTCAAACCACCATCGCGCACTTCGTCGTTTCCTTGAACGGCGAGACGGCGGATTGTGATGAGAAACGTCCTCGACGTAAAGCTTTTTTTTGCATTTTTGCGTGCATGTCCTCGACGCAACGTTGTCAGGCATGTCTAAGCACTGAGGGATGAGAATCATTTCGATCTGGGTGCAAGCGCAGCACGAAGGGCGGGCGCTTTGGACTACGATGAAGCTGTAGAAGCGTAGGTCTTCTTTCTTAATAGGCGTTCAGGAGAAACATCATGGGATTTTTCGAATCGCTACCCGACGGCTGGACCATCTATGTCTGGCTGTTCGCAGGTGCAGCAATCATCATCGCCGCGATCTGGTGGATGCGCTGGGGCTTTAAGAACGAGCAGTTCGACGAGGACATCAAGTACCTCGTCTTCAACGAGGCCGACAAGGACAAGATGACGTCGGACGATTTTGCCAAGGCGCAGGCCGTCATGAAGGCCCAGATGGCAAGCCGCGAGCGCCACCTGGCGATGCAGGCGGCGCAACAGGCCGCGCAAAAGCGCAGTTGAACACTCGGTCCGGCGCTGCGTGAAAAAGGGAGAGCTGGTTGTTCTCGGCGCCATCGGCGTGCTGGTGCTGGGCGGGGTAATCCGCGCCGTGGTGCAGCGGCCGAGCGCACAGGACCGGGAGATTCCGTTTTACAGCACCGCCTCGGACCAATTGGCGACGTCGGCCAGCGACCTGATCCGCAAGTACTCCTGCCGCCAGTGCCACAGCCTGTGGTCGACACGCGACCTGCTGCAAGCCGTGCCCGCGCCGATGCTCGATGGCATTGGCTCACTGCGCAGCGAGCAATGGTTGTATGCCTACCTTTCGGACACCCAACCACAAACGATCCTGCCTTCGCGGCTCAAGCCCGAATACCGCATGCCCTCCTACGCGAGCTTGCCAGAGCCCGAACGACGTGCGCTGGCCGGTTACTTGGCCAGCCTGAAGGTCAAAGACTGGTACCTGGAGCAAACTCGCCGTATGGAGCATGACAAGCTCAGCGGCGAGCAAACGGCAGAAAAATAGCCCTCGGCGACGCCGGGACCGTACGCCGGGAGCCGTCCAGCGGACCGACGGGAGCGTCTACCCCGCTACGGCGCCGACGCCGCATTGCGCCGAGCACGGCCGCCAATGCTGCTGCGGCGGGCGCGCGCAAGGCGCGCCCGCAGACCGGCGATCTCGATCGCAACGGCGATCGCAACGACACCGTAGGCACCCCAGACGTAACGGCCATAGCCACCCATGTTCAGGAATTCGTGCCAGCTGCCCCAGTTCATGCACGCTCCCCGGCGAGCGCGCGTACCCATTCGCTGCCGCGCTCGCGCTCCAGCACGATTGCGCGGGCGCGGGTCAGCGCCGCCGCAATGCAGTACATCCAGAATGCCAGCGCCATGACCAGCATGGCGGCCAGCATCGGCGCCGCGATGGTCGGCGCGCGGCCCAGGCTGATCGAGGAGCCCTGGTGCAGCGAATTCCACCATTGGACCGAAAAGTAGATGATCGGCACGTTCACAACCCCGACCAGGGCCAGGACCCCGGCGGCCCGGTCGGCCCGGCGGGAGTCATCGATTGCGCTGTGCAGCGCCATGAAACCCATGTAAAGAAATAGCAGGATCAAGGTCGATGTCATGCGCGCGTCCCAGTCCCAGTACGTTCCCCAGGCCGGCCGCCCCCACAGAGCCCCGGTCCAGAGCGAGAGAAAGGCCATCAATGCACCCGTTGGGGCGAGCGCGCTGGCCATGATCGCCGAGATGCGGGTATTGAAGACGAGTCCCAGGGCGGCCCAAAAGGCCATGACGACGTACACGAACATTGCCATCCAGGCCGCGGGTACGTGGACGAACATGATGCGGTAGGCCTCTCCCTGCTGGGCGTCGGTCGGCGCGACGAAAAAACCCAGGTACAGACCGGCGAGTGCCAGGAGTGCGGCCAGGGCCGCGAAGGCCGGAACCGCTTTGCCGGCGAGACGATAAAACTCCGGCGGCGAGGAATAGCGAAACAGGTGAAAACCCGAACGCGGCTGGTTTATTGCTTGCATGGCAGCTTTCCGTGACCGTCCCAGGGGTGGGGCAAGGTTTGTGACGCGCAAACCCGGCGCGCGCTCATTCCAAGGATATCCGCAGTGCCGTCGCGATCGCCCACGGGGCCAGCGCTGCTGCTCCCAGCGAAAGACCGCCGAGCAGCAGCAGGTCGGCCACTGGGGATAGTCCGCCAGAGGTGGCATCGACGGCAGCGGCGCCAAAAATCAATACCGGCACCATCAAGGGCAGCACGAGCAAGGTAACCAATACACCGCTGCCGCGCAATCCCAGCGTCAGTGCCGCACCAACCGCGCCGACCAGGCTCAGTGCCGGCGTCCCCAGCGCCAGCGCGGCAACCAGGGTGCGCGCGGGCTCGAAACCCAGGTCGAACATCACGGCGATCGGAATCGCGGCCAGGGTCATCGGCGCCCCGGTGACCAGCCAATGCGCAAGGATCTTGCCGACCACGATGACCGAGGCCGGTTGCCCGGCCAATAGCATTTGCTCGAGCGACCCATCCGCGTAATCCTGGGCAAATATTCGCGCCAGGGAAACGATGGATGCCAGCAGCGCCGCGACCCAAACCGTTCCCGCGCCGATCATGCGCAGCACGCTGAGCTCCGGCCCAACGCCAAGAGGAACCATCGTTACGACGACGAAAAAAAACAGCAATATGTTGACGACGTCGCCGCGCTGGCGCAGCGCCAGCAAGAGGTCGCGACGGACAACCGCGAGCAGTGCCGCCGTCATGCGGACGCCAACCCGGCCAGCTCGAGGCGCTGTGCGGCAGCAGGAAGTTCAACCTTCTGGTGCGCCGTCAGCACGACGATGCCGCCCGCCGCCAGTTGCGCCGCAATGAGCGCATACAGCGACTCGACGGCGCTCGCATCGAGCGCATTGAACGGCTCGTCGAGGATCCAGATGCGGGCGGGCGTCGCGCCGCAAAGACGCGCCAGCGCAACGCGTCGCTTTTGTCCCTGGGACAGCTGGCGCACGAAGACCTCCGCAACGTCATCCAGGCCCATGCGGGCCACCGCACCCAGCGCCGCATCCGTACCGGCATCGGCGCCGCGCACGGCCGCCTCGAACTGGACATTTTCCAGAACGGTCAGTTCGTCCTTGATGCCGTTGGCGTGACCGACGAACGCCAGCTCCGAGCCGTACTCTTCGCGCGTGTGCGCAATGTCTTGGCCATTCCAGCGCACCATGCCGCGCGTCGGCGCAAGCAAACCGCCCAAGATACGCAGCAAGCTGGTCTTGCCCGCGCCGTTGTCGCCGGCAACATGCAGGCATTGGCCGGGGCCCAGGTCGATCCCCAGCCCACGGAACAGGCACCGGTCGCCACGCACGCATTCCAAATCGATTGCCTGCAACATTGCTGCCGAGTTCCCCGAAAGGTCCCGCGCGGTCGCAGCCGATCAGCAGCTGGCACGACCGCCCTAGCGTTTCGTTATGGGCGACGCCGTCAATCGGCCATCAGCGCCACAACCGCCAGCGCGGCGATTCCTTCGCCTCGCCCGGCAAATCCCAGCCACTCCGTCGTCTTTGCCTTGATCGAGACCGCGCCGGTCTCCAGCCCCAGCGCGCCGGCCAGCGACCGGCGCATCGCCTCCACGTACGGCGCGATCCTCGGCTGCTGCGCGATGATCGTGCAATCGACATTTGTCACCTGCCAGCCGTCGCGCTGCACGTGTTGCAGCGTCTGCGCCAGCAGTTGCATGCTGTCGGCATCGCGATGGCGCTCGTCGCTGTCGGGGAACATCGACCCGATGTCCCCAAGGCCGCTGGCGCCGAGCAAGGCATCGATCACCGCGTGTGCCAGAGCGTCAGCATCGGAATGCCCGAGCAGACCGAACGGGCCGGCGAGCTCCACGCCGGCCAGCACCAGCCGGCGCCCGGGAACCAGCGCGTGCGCGTCAAATCCTTGTCCCACCCGCAAACGCATCACCACCGCCCCTGCTGCTTGAGTATCGCTTCGGCCAAGCGCAGGTCGCCGGCAGTCGTGACCTTGATGTTGCTCGGCGAACCGGCAATCAATCGTGGATGCAGCCCCAGCATTTCGACGGCCGCCGCCTCGTCCGTAGCCGTGGTCGCATTGGCACTGCGCTCCAAGGCGCGCCTCAGGGTATCGATGCGAAAGAACTGTGGCGTCTGCGCACGCCATAGCCCGGCACGCTCGACCGTCTGGGCCACGCGTCCCTGATGTTCGCGCTTTACCGTATCGCTGAGCGGCGTGGCGAGCAGGCCACCATGCTCGTCGAGGCCGCCCTCGTCGATCAAGGCCGCCAGCTCTACGGGCTCCAAGCAGGGGCGGGCCGCATCGTGCACCAAAATCCAGTCATCCCTGCCGGCGATACCATGGACCACGCGCAGGCCGTTGCGTACCGATTCGGCGCGCGTCGCTCCGCCGGCAGCGAGGATCTCGCAGCGCGCCGGCAACGCCAGCGTCGCCGCGATGCAATCCTCGGGTGCGACGACGATGAATACCCGCGCTACACGCACGTCGGCCAGTAGGCATTGGACCGAGCGCTCGAGCAATGTGCTGGACCCCAGGGAAAGATACTGCTTGGGGCGGTCGGCACGCATGCGGGCGCCGACTCCGGCAGCCGGGATGAGACCGAATATTTGCTTCAACAAGTACCTATGGCGCTAGCGGTAAATGAATGACGACGTCTTACGTGCATCGGAGCGTCAAATAAGAAGGAGGTGCTCCCTATAATACCGGGGATGCAGATGCTTCCAGACCCGCGCGGCGTGGCACTCGCACGCCCGATCCTGCGGGCGGGCTGGCGTGCGACCGTACCGCGCCCACCCGGGTCCGGCGATTCGCTGCTGCTCGCACAGTTGGCGGCGCAGGGCCGGGCCGAGGGCCACCTAATGGTGATCGTCTGCGCCGACGCCATCGACGCACAGCGGCTCACGGCCGAAGTCCCGTATTTCGAGCCCACGATCTCGGTATCTGCCTTTCCCGATTGGGAAACGCTTCCGTACGACATCCTCTCGCCGCACGCGGATCTCGTATCCGAGCGGATCGAAGCGCTGTACCGACTTCTTTCGCGTCCTACGCGGGTTGCCAAACCATCGGGCCCCGAGGGCATCGATGTCCTCATCGTCGCCGCAACGACCGCCCTGGGTCGGCTCGCGCCGCCCGAATTTCTTGGTGGCCGGACTTTTTTCTTTCGCCAGGGCGAAACCATTGACCGCGAACGCCTACGCAGTCAGATGGTGCTGGCGGGCTACCAGGCGGTCTCGCAGGTCGTGGCCCCGGGCGAATTCGCAATCCGCGGAGGCCTGATCGATCTGTTCCCCACCGGCTCGGCGATTCCGTACCGCCTCGACCTTGCCGACAACACGATCGATTCGATCCGCACCTTTGACCCGGACACGCAGCGCAGCTTGTACCCCGTCGCCAATGTTCGCCTGCTTCCGGGGCGCGAATTCCCATTCGACGAGCCTGCGCGCAGCGGATTTCGCGGACGTTGGCGCGAATTCTTCGAGGGCGACCCGAGCCGCTCGACGCTGTACCGGGATGTAGGCAACGGCATCGCCGCCGCCGGCATCGAGTACTACCTGCCGCTTTTCTTCGACCGCTGCGCAACATTGTTCGAATACCTGCCCGGGGACGCACAGGTCGTCACGCACGGCGACGTGAGCACCGCCTGCCGCCGATTCTGGACCGAAACCGCGGAGCGATATCGATTTCTTTCGCGCGACACGCAGCGGCCCTGTCTAAGACCCGACCAGCTTTTTTTGGGCACCGACGAGTTTTTCACCGCCATCAAACCGTTCGCGCGCCTCGCCATGACCACCGCGGCCGTCGAAGCAGCACCGAGCACCACCGAATTGGCAACGGAACCGGAATCGGCCGACTCTTCCGCCGGCGGCATGTTGCCGCTACCCGATCTGGCCGTCGATCGCAGGGCCACCGATCCCCTGTATCGATTGCGCGCCTGGCGCGACGGCTACGCGGGCCGCGTACTGGTGTCGGCCGATTCGCCCGGACGGCGCGAAACGATCGCGCAATTGCTGGCCGAATTTGATTTCCCGATCGTCGATTGCGCCGAATTCGCCGCGTTTACCCAAGGCGACGCGGATTTCGCGCTTGCTGTTTCCCCCTTGCAGCAGGGCTTTTGCGTGCCCGCCGCCGGATTCGCGATCATCACCGAAGCCGAGCTGTTTGCCAGCAATCCGCGGCGCAACCGTGGCCGCCACCGCGAGCGCGTGTCCGACGTCGACGCCATGGTTCGGGACCTGGCCGAGCTGCGCGTCGGCGATCCGGTCGTACATTCGGAACACGGAATCGGTCGCTATCTCGGACTCGAATCCATGGATCTGGGCGAAGGCGCCGCCGAATTCCTGCACCTGGAATACGCCAAGCACTCCAAGCTCTACGTACCCGTGACGCAGTTGCACCTCATCGGGCGCTACAGCGGCGCCGACCCGGATGCGGCGCCCTTGCACGTGCTCGGTTCGGGCGACTGGGAGCGTGCCCGTCGCAAAGCCGCTCGACAGGTGCGTGATACCGCGGCAGAACTATTGAACCTGTATGCCATGCGTGCTGCGCGCAAGGGCCATGCATTCAGCTTTTCCGACGGCGACTATCAGCGCTTTGCCGAGGGCTTTGGGTTCGACGAGACCGCCGACCAGCAAGCGGCGATTAACGCCGTGCTGCACGACATGCGGGCCGGTTGCCCGATGGACCGGCTGATCTGCGGCGATGTCGGATTCGGCAAGACCGAAGTCGCCCTGCGGGCAGCCTTTGCTGCGGTCAGCGACGGCATGCAGGTCGCCGTGTTGTGTCCGACGACCTTGCTGGCGGAACAACACGGTCAGACGTTTCGCGACCGGTTCGCGGCATGGCCGGTGCGTATTTGTGAGCTGTCGCGCTTCCGCTCGGCCAAGGAATCGGCGCAGGCGATTGCCGGATTGCGGGCCGGGACTGTCGATATCGCAATCGGCACGCACAAGCTGCTGTCGAACGACATCCAGTTCGACCGCCTGGGTCTGGTAATCATCGATGAAGAGCATCGCTTCGGCGTTCGCCAAAAGGAACGGCTCAGGTCGCTGCGCACCGAGGTCGACGTTCTGACGCTGACCGCCACGCCGATCCCGCGTACCCTTGCCATGTCACTGGAGGGAATCCGCGACTTCTCGGTGATCGCCACCGCGCCACAGCGGCGCCTGGCGATCAAGACCTTCGTGCGCCAGGAAAGCCCGGGGCTGATCCGCGAGGCCTGCCTGCGCGAACTGCAGCGTGGCGGACAGATCTATTTTCTCCACAACGAAGTCGAGACCATAGAGAACCGGCGCGCGCGCCTGCAGGAGCTGCTGCCGCAAGCGCGCATCACGGTGGCGCACGGGCAAATGGCCGAGCGCGACCTTGAGCACGTCATGCGCGATTTCCACCAACAGCGCTTCAATGTCCTGCTGTGCACTACGATCATCGAGACTGGCATCGACGTGCCCAGCGCAAATACGATCCTGATCCACCGCGCCGATCGCTTCGGCCTGGCACAGCTGCATCAGCTGCGCGGCCGGGTCGGCCGATCGCACCATCAGGCCTACGCCTACCTGATGATCGAAGAGGGCGCGATCACCAAGACCGCCGAGAAGCGCCTGGAGGCGATCCAGAACCTGGAGGAGCTCGGCAGCGGGTTTTATCTTGCCATGCAAGACATGGAAATTCGTGGGGCCGGCGAGGTCTTGGGCGACTCCCAGTCCGGCAACTTGCAGGAGGTCGGCTTTGACCTGTACTCGCAGATGCTCAACGCCGCGGTACGCGCGCTGCGCTCGGGACGGGAGCCGGACTTGTTGCAGCCGCTGGCCGCGACGACCGAAATCAATCTACACGTTCCCGCGCTCCTGCCGAGCGACTACGTTCCGGACGTGCACCAGCGTCTTTCCCTTTACAAGAAGCTCGCCACGGCGACCGATGCGGACGCGATCATCGCGCTACAGGAAGAGCTGGCCGATCGTTTCGGGCGTTTGCCGCCGCCAGCGCGCGCGCTAATTGATACACACCGGCTGCGGTTGGACGCCGAGCGCATCGGCGTGCGTCGCATCGACGCCGCACCCGGTGCCATGGCGCTGCACTTTGTCCCGCAGCCCCCGATCGAGCTGGCACGCATCATGGGATTGATCAAGAGCGACCGACGGGTTCGGCTCGCAGGGCAGGACCGGTTGCGCATCGAGTCGGGGGGCGCCGAGCTGGAGCAGCGGGTGCAGCTATTGCGCACGATCTTCAAGGCGCTGGCCAATTGAAGACTCGGCTCCGGTGAGCAGTCGATCCGCGATCCACGCCGCGGCTCCATTTGCGTCTTGAAAAGCCCACAATGGACATCGTCATTCAGTCGGAGAATCTTTCCACAGCAACCGTGGACGCATTCCGCGTCGCCTGCCTCGCCGCAAGGGTACGGCGCCGGGAAAATGCCGCGCGCCTGTTTCGCCTGGCCGACGATGCGCAGACCCGCAAGGTAGCGACGGCCCTGGCAGCGTACTGGCGCTGCGACGCCACATTTGTTCCTAGGCAAATGTGGCGCGCCGATTTTCGCGTCTTGGTGCTCGACATGGATTCGACGGCAATCACAATTGAATGCATCGACGAAATCGCCCGGCTCGCAGGCAAGGGCAAGCAGGTGGCAGCAATTACCGAGTCCGCGATGCGCGGGGAGATTCCCGATTACGCGCAGAGTCTGCGCCAGCGCGTCGCCATGCTTGCCGGCACCGACGAATCTGTCCTGGACCGTGTCCGTAGCGAGCGACTGCGCCTGTCGCCCGGGGCCCAGAGCTTGATCAGCGCGGCTCGCGCCAGTGGCTGGAAGACGCTCCTGGTGTCCGGCGGCTTCACGGTATTTGCCGAATTTGTCTGCCAGGAACTGGGCATCGACAGGTGCTGCGCCAATGGCCTCATCACCAGCGCCGGGCGTCTAACCGGGGAAGTATGCGGACCGCCGGAAAATGATGGACAGATCGTGGATGCAGCGGGCAAGGCGCGCGCGTTGCAGCGTCTTTGCAGCGACCTGGGTTGCGCCGCCGATCGGGCAATTGCCATCGGTGACGGCGCCAACGACCTGGAGATGATGGCATTGGCCGGCCTGCCGGTCGCGTATCGGGCCAAGCCCATCGTTCGGCAGCAAGCCGATTTTGCTCTCGATCACAGCGGCCTGGACGGGATCCTGCATATCTTCTCCGATGCCTGGTAAGGCGGCGGGCAATCTCGCCTTAGGTCCGGAGCGGCTAGGCTGGCAGGCGCGCGTGCAGGTCATGCGCATCGGTGCGCTCGACCAGGACATCGAAGAACTCGCCGACCTTCAGACGCGGGTCCGGCGCCACATATACAACGCCATCGATTTCCGGTGCATCCGCAGACGAGCGCCCGATCGCACCCTGCTGCGAACACTCGTCAATCAGCACACGCTGTACGCTGCCCAGCTTGCGCTCCAGGCGCCGGCGCGAGATGGCTGCCTGCAAGCGCATTAGGCGGCCGCGCCGCTCCTCGCGCACATCATCGGGCACGGCACCCGGCAAGTCGTTAGCGGCTGCCCCTTCGACCGGCGAATAAGCAAAGCAGCCCACCCGATCGAGTTGGGCCTGTCGCAAGAACTCCAGCAGGGTCTCGAATTCCTCCTCGGTCTCGCCAGGGAAACCAGCGATGAACGTGCTGCGGATGCTCAGTTCCGGGCAAACCGCACGCCAGGCGCGGATGCGCTCCAGGTTTGCTTCCCCTGCTGCAGGGCGCTTCATGCGCTTGAGAACCCGCGGATGCGCATGCTGGAATGGAACGTCCAGGTAGGGCAGCACTTTGCCCTGGGCCATCAACGGCAACACGTCGTCCACATGCGGATAGGGATATACGTAATGCAGTCGCACCCAGACGCCCAGAGCGCCCAACTCGCGCACCAGTTCGGACATGCGCGTACGGACGGGACGTCCACCGACGAAATCCATTTTGTAGCGCAGGTCTACGCCGTAGGCGCCGGTGTCCTGCGAAATAACCAGCAATTCGCGCACGCCCTGGCGCACCAGCGCCTCGGCCTCGCGCATCACCTCGCCGATCGGGCGCGATACCAGGTCGCCGCGCATCGACGGAATGATGCAAAACGTGCAGCGGTGATTGCAGCCCTCGGAGATCTTCAGGTAGGCATAGTGCCTGGGGGTCAGCTTGAGTCCCGCCGGGGGCACCAGATCGGTAAAGGCGTCGTGCGGCTGCGGCAGGTGCTCGTGGATTGCCTGCAGCACCGCGTCGGTTTCCTGCGGGCCGGTCACCGCCAGGACCTTGGGATGGACGCTTCGGACCAGATTGGCACCGCCGGCTTCACTGCGAACACCGAGGCAGCCTGTGACGATGACGCGGCCATTTTCCTGCAGGGCCTCGCCAATGGCATCGAGCGACTCGCGAACTGCGCTATCGATGAATCCGCAGGTGTTGACGACCACCAGGTCGGCACCCTGGTAGGAACCCGGGAGGGCGTAGCCCTCCGCGCGCAAGCGCGTGAGAATACGTTCGGAGTCGACCAGTGCCTTGGGACAACCCAGGGAAACAAAACCTACCGCCGGTGGCCCCCTGCGTCGACGCGGCGAAATCTTGCTCAACCGCCCTTCTTGTCCTGGGGCGGGGTGAACGGAAACCCCGTGAACATGGACCGCGTCTGGTTTTGCATGTTTTCCTGCATCTGGACGAACAGATTCTTGCTCTGCTCGATGTAGTTCGTCATCATCGACTGGATCATCGGTGACTGCAGATTCGCGAACTGAGTCCATGCCTCTGGACCAATCTTGTTCGAGTCGTAAAATGCCCGACTCTGCTCCTGCAGTTTTTGCTGAATATCGATGAACGCCTGGACGTTTTTTTCCAGGTACGAGCCCATGATGCCCTGCATCGCGTTGCCGTAGAAGCGGATGATCTGGGTCAGCACGGGCGAAGTAAACATCGGCACTCCCGCCTGCTCCTCCTCCAGAATAATCTGCAGCAGTATCGGCCGCGTCAGGTCGTCGCCGCTTTTGGCATCGACCACCTGGAACTCTTCCTGGTCGATTACCAGCTGCTTGACGTCGACCAACGTAATGTAGGTGCTCGTTTGGGTGTCATACAGGCGGCGGTTCGGGTACTTCTTGATCAAGCGCGGCGTACTCATAGCGTTTACAACCCTTGGAATTCAAAGAACTTGTGCGATGCACTTTTCGCGCCGCACAAACGCGCGCCAAACACGCAATTCTAGCGTTTTGTCCCCCCATGCGCTCGAACCGGTCGCCGCCGATCCGGGCCGGTCGCGCCCGAGTCTGCTTCAACCCATATGCAGTCCGCCATTGATCGAAAATTCGGCCCCCGTGGTGAAGGCCGCATCCTCACCGGCCAACCAACCGACGATGGAGGCGATCTCCTCGGCTCGTCCCAAGCGCTTCACGGGTATGGTCTGGATGATCTTTTCGCGGACGTCCTCGCGCACTGCCATTACCATGTCGGTCGCAATATAGCCAGGTGCCACGGTGTTGACGGTAACTCCCTTGCTTGCCACCTCCTGGGCCAGGGCCATGGTAAATCCGTGCATTCCCGCCTTGGCAGCCGAGTAGTTGCTTTGGCCGAACTGCCCCTTCTCGCCGTTGACGGACGAGATATTGATAATCCGCCCCCAGTTTCGCTCGAGCATCCCCTCGATCACCTGCTTGGTCACGTTGAACAGGCTGTTGAGATTGGTGTCGATCACCATCCGCCAATCCTCCAGGCTCATCTTGCGGAAGACGCTGTCACGCGTAATACCGGCGTTGTTTACGAGGATATCGACACGTCCGAACTCCACCAATACCTTCTCAAACGCACTCCGGGTCGACTCCCATTCCGCAACGTTGCCCACCGAGGCGACAAAGTGATACCCCGCCGCCTTTTGCTCGGCGAGCCACTTTTCATAATTGCGCGTCGGACCGCAACCGGCGATAACGGTGTCCCCGATCTCGTGAAATTTGCGGCAGATCGCCGTCCCAATTCCACCCATACCTCCCGTAACGTAGACCACCTTGCTCATATCACACCTCTCCAAAGGATTCGGGGCAATCGGCTAGCTGACAGCGTAGGCCCGGGCCGCCATTGCCTCATTGATTTCCATCAGAACCCAGTCGATGGCCTGTACCGACCTTGCTCTGAGGCTCGGCGCCATGCCGGCGGGCCGATGCCCATGGTCCCGGGGGTCAAGCGAGGCGCAGGTGCTGGCCGCAATTCCTCCCAAGGCCTGCAGCGCCAGCGAACGGGCATGCCTCTGCGAGTAACAAGCACCGCCGCCGCCGCATCGCTGACGCCGGTCCGAAATCGGTGCCGCGCCGCACCGCGCTAGGCTTTTTCCTTCACGTACCTTCCCGGTGCCGGTTCGATCGCGGGGTAGTCCGGGCTGCCGTATGAGGCTGGCGCCGCGCGCAATCCGTCTGCGAACGGCTCCAGCCAACGATCCCAGTGCGGCCACCAGCTTCCCGCGTGTTCGGTGGCAGCGTCCAGCCACTGCTGGGCGGAGGGTACTGCCGGCGTGGCCGTGCTGCCTGCCGTATCGGCAAGCGCGCCCGTCGGTTCGTCGATGACCCAGTAGCTGCGCCGGTTCTTCGACGGCGGATTGATGGTGCCAGCGATGTGACCGCTAGCACCCAGCACAAAGCGCAATGACCCGGCCGGCACCCCGGTCAGGACGCGCGCGCAGGCATAGGCGCCGCGCCAGGGAACGATATGGTCCTCGCGAGCGCCGAACACGTATGTCGGCACACGGATGCGCCCCAGATCGACCGCCTGGCCGCAGCACCGCAGACGGTTTGGAACCCGCAGGTTGTTTTCCAGGTAGGTATTGCGCAGGTACCACGCGTACATCGGGCCCGGCAAATTGGTGCTATCCGCGTTCCAATACAACAGGTCAAAGGCCGGCGGACGCTGACCCTCCAAGTAATTGTTGATGACATAGTTCCAGACAAGGTCGTTCGCGCGCAGGCTGGAAAAGGTGTTTGCCAGATCGCGCCCCGGCATAAGGCCGCCGGCGCCGAGCGTGTGCTCGCGCATCTTCACATGGGCTTCATCGATGAAGATATCGAGGATCCCCGAATCCTCGAAATCCAGCAAGGAAGTGAGCAAGGTGAGGCTGGCGATCGGGTCATCACCGCGGGCAAGCATGACCGCGATCGCCGTCGCTATCAAGGTTCCGCCGACGCAAAACCCCAAGGCGTTGACCTGATGCGCGCCGGTGATGCGGCGCACAACATCGATGGCGGCGATGGGACCGCGTTCCACGTAGTCGTCCCAGCCCAGTTGGCCCTGGTCTTCCTTCGGATTACGCCAGGAGAGAACAAAGACGGTGTTGCCCCGCTCCACGCAGTAGCGGATGTAGGAGTTTTCCGGCTGCAGGTCCAGGATGTAGAACTTATTGATGCACGGGGGCACCAATAAAAAAGGGCGCACGCGTACCGATGAGGTTAGCGGCTTGTACTGGATCAGCTGCATCAAATCGTTTTCGAAAACCACGGCTCCTTCGGTCGTGGCAACGTTCTTGCCGATTTCGAACGCCGATTCATCGACTTGCGATATGCGCCCCTTGGCGACATCGGCAAGCAGGTTGTGCAGGCCGGCCGCGAGACTTTCCCCGCGGGTTTCGAGCAGACGCCTTTGCGCCTTCGGGTTGAAGGCAAGAAAATTCGACGGGGCGGTGGCATCGAGCCACTGGGAAATGGAGAAGCGCAAGCGCGCCTTGACCTTCGGCTCGGCGTCGATTGCGGCCGCCATTTCGCCCAGGAACTCGGCGCCCAGTAGGTAGGCCCGTGCCATAAACGCGGCCAGCGAGCTCTCCTGCCACGCCCGATCCGCAAAACGCCCATCCTTTATGGGTTCTGCAGTGCGCTCGGGATGCTCGACGAAATCGGTCCAAAGCCCGCTCAGGCGCGATACAAAGGCCTGTTGGAGTTCGAGCAACTTCTCCGGCGACAGCTGCAGCCCTGGCACGGCGCCACTGTTGCCGGCACCATGGCTCCACCATGTCAGCCACGGCGTCGGGGAATCTGCATCGAATGCGGCTGAACCGGACAATCCGTCCGGCGAGAACAACGGCGCAACCGAGACGGGCGCCGCAACGCTATCCGTTGTCGCAATGGACGGTGAAACGCCCGGAGCGGGCGCGATGGCGCCAGCGGCACCAGCAGAGCCAAATCCCGCTTGTCCTTGCGCCGACGGAAACCTTGCCTTTGCCACCGATAGCTCTCCCACGCGCGATCATAGCGACATTCATCTGCGCTTGACCTGCGCAGCGGGCTGCTCTATGGCCGACCGGGGACGCACTCAAGCCTGCAGCCAGACCAGCGCCGCCTGGCGGCCGGTCACCCCATCGCGACGAAAGCTGTAAAAGCGCAACGGCTCGCTCACCGTGCAGTCGCCACCCCCAAAGACATCTTCAACCTGCACCTGGTATAGCGCCTGTCGGGCCAGAGCAAACAGATCGGCACGGTACTTTCCCGCCGCACTCGCGACAAACGCGCTTTGCGCGGTGGGAAGCCGTTCGCGCATCGCGGACAGCACCTCGGGCCCGACCACGAAGTGCCTGGGTCCGATCGCCGGTCCAAGGTAAGCGAGGATTCGTGCCTCGCTATCACCGATGGCCGCGCGCAGGGCTGCGACGGCATTTTGGATCACGCCACCGGCCAGTCCGCGCCACCCGGCGTGCGCCACGCCCACACCGCGTCCGCGGGCATCGGTCAGCAGGACGGGCAGGCAATCCGCCACCAGTACGCAGCAGACCAAACCCGCGCGGGTTGTAATGGCGGCGTCGGCCTGCGGCAGGTACTGCGCACCGGCAATGTCGACCACTGCGCTACCGTGCACCTGGTGCAGCCAGCATGGTTCCTGCGGCAAATCGGTACTCAAAAGCTCGCGATTGCGCTGCACCACGGCGACATCGTCGCCGCCCATGCCCAAGTTCATACCGCCGCTGCCATCGGCGGCGCCCCACGGACCTCGTGAAAATCCCCCCGCGCGCGTCGTGATCAGCGCTTGTACGTTTGCGGGCACCGGCCATTGCGGCACGATCCATTGAGGGTGCATTAGCAAGACCTCGCGCCGCCTGCGTCGTGCGGCCCCGTGCCGGAGTCGGAACCGCTTGCAGATCCGCGACTGCCGGCCAGGCCAGGGTTTGCCGACAGACGCAGTTGCTCCTGCAGTTGCTCCTCGCGCGCACCCAGCCTACGCATGAGCAGGAGCATATCGTCCGGCGGGGTACGGGACCACGCCATAGCCGCGTGGCGCACCGGGTGCAGCAGCTGTAGGCGGCACGCGTGCAGCGCTTGGCGCCCCAACCACTGCTGTGCTCTGAAGGCTGCCGGCAGGTGGCGCCGGTACAGCGGCTCGCCGAGCAACGGATGACCGATCGACTCCAGGTGTACCCGAATCTGGTGCGTGCGGCCGGTGTCCAAACGGCAGGCGATCCAGGAGATGACGGCCGGCGGATCCGTGATTTTCCACTCGGCCAGCCGGCGCACATAGGTGCGCGCGGCCCGGGCCGATGCCGCCGCACTCACGCGAAAACGCAGCGGATTGCGCGGATCGCGTGCGAGCCGAGCATCGATCGTAACCACGGGCGCCATCGACCCCGCGACCAAGGCCCAATATTCGCGTACAACGCTACGCGCCTGCAACTGCCGCACCAGATCGAGCTGGGCGGCAGCCGTACGCGCCACGACCATCAGTCCAGAGGTGCCTGCGTCCAGGCGGTGAACGATTCCGGCACGCGGCACCCTCGCCAGCTGCGGGTCGTAGGCGAGCAAGCCATTGAGCAAGGTGCCGCTCCAGTTTCCCGCCCCCGGATGAACCACCAGTCCGGCGGGTTTGTCGATAACGATGATTGCCTCGTCCTCCCATACCACCGGGATATGCATGGCCTCGGGAACGAACGCCAAGGACTCGGGTGTCGCGACTTCGCGGACCTCGATTTGGTCATCCGCATAGACACTGGCGCGCACGCGCGCCGCCACGCCGTTGAGTCGAACCGCGTCATCCTCGATCCAGCGTTGGATTTGGCTGCGGGAGACCTCGGGTAGCTGGCCGGCCAGGTACTTATCGAGGCGAACGCCGTTGCCGGCGACCCCAACTACCAGGCGGCGCACGGGCGCGGCGCCAGCGGTACCGAATTCGAGATCTTCGGGATCGAGTTCCTCGTCCTTTTCCGGTTCACGCGTTGCCGCAGTAGCCTTCGGCGCCATTGATACAATCCCTGCCTCTTCGTTGCATCGCAATTAGGCCTATCCCATGGTGGAACCAATATTCCGCTTAGCGCCCGGCCGGGCCCGGCGACAGCTGGCGTCCCGGCTTTTCCCCGGCCTGGTTCCCCTGTTGCTGGCGATCCTCCTAGGCGGCTGCACCAGCATAGAGAAGGATCCTACCGCGAAGTGGGATGCGGATCGGCTCTATAACGAGGCGCGTACCGAATTGCAGAACGGCGCCTGGACCAAGGCGCGCGAGCTCTACGAAAAGCTGGAGGCGCGTTATCCGTTCGGGCGCTACGCGCAGCAGGCACAGATCGAGATTGCCTACTGCTATTACAAGGAAGGCGAGACCGCCGACGCGATTTCCGCGACCGATCGCTTTCTCAAGCTCAACCCGAACAGCCCCAATGCCGATTACGTCTATTACCTGCGTGGCCTGGTGAACTTCATCGAATCGCCGCCCTTGCTCGGCCCACTGGTTCGCTACCGGGTAAGCGAGCGCGACCCCAAGGCGTTGCTCGAGTCCTTCGAGGCATTCAAGGAATTGATTTCGCGTTTTCCCTCGAGCCGCTATTACAACGACGCGGTACTGCGCATCAGTTTTCTGCGCGACGCGCTTGCCGATCACGAAGTGCGTGTTGCCGACTATTACTACCGGCGCGGGGCCTACCTGGCCGCGGTCAATCGTGCGCAGACAGCCCTGCGCGAATACCAGGGTGCACCGTCGAACGAGCGCGCGCTGAGCATCATGGTGCACTCCTATGACCGGCTGGGCCTGCCGGACCTGCGCGACGGGGCCCAACAGGTACTGCGCCTGAATTACCCCAACAGCGCGGGACTCGGCAGTGGTCTGTGAGGCTTATTGGACCTTTTCCGCGCCCTCGAAACGTTCGGGCGGGCCGGGCTCGGGACTGGGCCGGGGCTGAACAAAGGCGCATGCATCGGCCTCACTGCGGGTGCGTGAGAAGGGCGGCAGGCTAGCAAGAATCGTCTTGCCATACGATCGGCTGAGCAAACGCTCGTCCAGGATCATCAGCACGCCCCGGTCGTTGTCGCCACGAATCAGGCGCCCCACCCCCTGACGCAGCAAGGTAAGTGCGTGCGGCAACTGGTATTCGTAAAACGGATTCCGTCCTTGCGCCTTCATCTGCCGGATGCGCGCTTCGACTACCGGGTCATCGGGCGGAGCAAACGGCAACTTATCTATAACCACGACGGAAAGGGCGTCGCCACGCACATCGATGCCTTCCCAGAAGCTCACCGAGCCCACCAGCACCGCTTCTCCCAGCCGGCGAAATTCCCCGAGCATTGCGCGCCGGTTGTCGTCTCCTTGTACCAGCAGCGGCAAGGGGTCGCCCGAGGCGTCCATCAGCTCGCGCAGGCGCCGCGCCACCCGGGGAACGGCACGCAGCGTTGAACAAAGAACAAACGCGCGTCCACGACTCGCACGCAGTATCGGCCACGCCGCTTCGGCGACAAGCTCGGGAAAGTGCTCGGCCTGCGGGCTGGGCATAGGCGTGGGCAGGTACAACAACGCCTGGCGCGCAAAATCGAAGGGGCTGTCCCACCGTAGCGCCGCCGATCCGGGCAAACCGATTTCATTGAGAAATGGTTCGAAACGCTGCGCCGTCGTCAGCGTCGCCGAGGTCAGGATCCATGCCTGCTGCCGCTGCTCGCGGGCGCGCGCAAATGGCTCGGCACAGCTCAGCGGGGTTGTTTGAAACTGCGCGCCTTGGCCGGTGGCCAAAATCCAGCGGACCGCGTCCAGATCGGCCGCAGCTGGTCGATCCGGCGGAACTTGGTGCCACGCCTGCATGATCTGGCGCAATCGCTGTATCCGCGGCAGCAGCAAGTCAAGTTCGGCCTCACGACCGTGATTCTGGCCCACTGCGTCCTGCAACGCCACCAGGGTGCGATCGAGGGCACGTATGGCCGCAGGCGCCGAGCCGCGGGCGGCGAGTCGATCGTAGGCCAGCCGGACGCGGCGGGCAGCCGGACGCGGCGGGTCGCGCCGCCCTCGGCCAGGCTCAGACGCACGGCGCGCGCGGCATTATCAATGGAGCGCACCAGATCCGGCCATTGCGCTCCGTCGGCTGCCGACTGCAGGCCGACGCGCAAGGCATCCGCGGCGAGTTCGGTGACTTGCTGCAAGGACCATCCCTCGCCGAAGAACTCTGCCGCAATCTTGGTCAGGTGATGCGCCTCATCGACAATGACCACGTCCGCATTGGGCAGCAACTCGGAGTCAGTCTCTTCGCGAAGCGCCATGTCGGCCAGCAGTAGGTGGTGATTCACGACGACAATGTCGGCCGCCAGCGCGTGCCTGCGCGCACGAACCACGAAGCAGGATTCGAAGTGCTGGCATTCACCGCCGAGACAGTTCTCGCGTGTGGACGTGACCGCCGGCCAGATCGATGCGCCTTCGGGGACCTGCGCCAGTTCCGCTCGATCACCGCTTTGCGTCAGCCGTGCAAAGCGCGAAATATGCTGCAGCGCATGCACATCCGCGGGCGAGTCCAGCATCCCCGCCGCCAAGGTCCGTTCCAGGCGCAGACGGCACAGGTAATTCTGCCGCCCCTTGAGTATCGCCGTGTCCACGCGCGCGCCAAGGGCTCGGCACACGGCGGGTAGATCCTTATCGAAGATCTGATCCTGCAGCGTCTTGGTGCCGGCGGAAACCAGGACCTTGCCCCCAGCAAGCACGGCCGGCACCAGGTACGCCAGCGTTTTCCCGGTACCGGTCCCGGCCTCGGCCACCAGCGTTGCGCGCTGGGCGATGGTATCGAACACCGCGAGCGCCATTTGCTGCTGCGACGGCCGCTCGCGAAAGCCCGCAATTGCGCCCGCCAGCGCTCCGCCGGCGGAAAATGCCGCCGCCACCGTCCGCCGGCGCTGCCCGACTTCGTCGAGGTTTTCCCGGGTGCCGGAATTTTCCGACTGGGACTGGATTGCGCTCACGCCGGAATATCTGGAACCAAACCCATCTCCAGCCGGGTAATCGAGTCCTTGATCAGCAGCTTGCGCTTTTTCAGACGCCGCAGCTGCAGTTCGTCGCGGCAGGCGCGTTCGCTCATCTGCACGATTGCTTGATCCAGGTCCCGGTGCTCGATCTCCAGTTCGGTGATCCGGCGCCGAATTTCCTCCGCATCGTCCGGTATATCACTATCTTCATCCGCGGATTTCATGATTCCTCCTCCGCACCCGGCGGCAATTCGCCGCCGCAACCACGAAGATTGACGGCATCGTAACAGGATCATCCGGTCCGATAGCGCCGGCTCGCGAAACCCCGAAAAAGCCACCGCGGCAAGCAAAAACGTTTCGACGCGCGCTGCTAGACTCGACGCGCTCGCCGCACATTTCATCCCGCGCATTCGCAACCTCGCCCGCACCAAGGTCCCATGTCCAACCCCGGCCCTGCGTCCAACTTCAAGCTGACCGCCTGCGTTGCGGACCATATCGGCGACCGCGCCGATCAGCAGGATCGGGTCGCGATCCTGACCAGCCCGCACCACCCGGGAACGCTCATGGCATTGCTTGCCGATGGCATGGGTGGGCGCAGCGGCGGCCGCATCGCCTCCGACCAGGTGATGACGACCGCCAGAAATCTGTTCCAGGAACTTCCGGATCAGGGCGCAACAGCGCGCGATATACTCGGACAGATCGCGACCGAATCGCATGCGGTGATCCGGCTAACGGCGATCGCCAGTGAAAAGGAGCCGCACAGTACGCTCGTTGCCATCATCGTGCAGCGCAATTGCGCGGTCTGGGTACACGCCGGCGACAGCCGGCTCTACCACTTCCGAGACGGCATTCTGGCTCACAAGACCATAGACCATTCGTACGGCTCGCAGCTCACTCCCGAAGGCGAGCTCGTCGAGGGCGGGCCCGAAACAAGACAGTTCAAGAACATCCTTTTCAGCGCGATCGGCATCGGTCACGAACTGCGGCTCGACTACGGACAGGTCGACGATCTGCGTCCCGGAGACAGTTTCGTCCTATCCAGCGACGGGCTTTGGACATACTTTTCCGAGCAGGAGATCGGGGTCACCGTGCAGAAGTTACCCGTGCGCGAAGCCGCCGAACGCCTCCTCGCTGAGGCCCGTACGCGCGCGCGCGGATACGGCGACAACCTTTCCGTGGCGATCATCAAGCTCGAGACACCCGATCGTCCGGCTGCCTCCGGCAGCGCGTGACGGGGCAGCGGCGCATCCGCGCCGCCCGCATCGGCACTATCGGGGGCACGTCAAGCGCGGCCCTGGCATGACCACGGCGCCGGTAAGAGATCAGACAGCCAGCGGCTGCCCGGCCGGCACTGCGGCGTCGACCGCTTCGGGCCTTTATGGCGGACCCGGAGCCGGTGCAGGCTTGTCGGACTTGGCGGCCTCCTCGCGCGCGGCCTGTCGTTCGGCGCGGCGCTTGGCATTGGCTTCGCGGTCCTGGGCGCGCGTCTGTGCGTACGCGGCGGCCTGCTCCTGCTTTTCCTTGAACGCGCGCGAGGCCTCGGCCTCCTGCTGCGGTCGCAGGGCCTCCTTGTGCGCAACGTCGGCCGCCTGATCGTGCTGCCGCTGTTGGCTTTGCGCCTGTGCCTTCGCGGCCGTCTCCTGATCATGCAGCGCATCCTGGGCCCGGGCCGCGGCGTTTTGTTCGCGCGCTTGGGCCGCTAACATCGCCTGTCGCTCCCGCTCCGGCCGCTGCAGATCCTCTTCCGCCTGGCGGCGAAGATCGGCCGCGCGGCTTTCGGCATGCGCCCGCGCATCGAGCTGGCGCTGCAGATCGTGCGCTTCCAGCGTTATGCGACGAACCTCACGCTCGCCATTGCGCTGCACCTGGCGCGCCGAATCCAGGCAATGATTGACCAGGAATACGTTCGCGCAATGCTGGCGTTGCTCTTCGAAATCGAGCTGCAAGCGGCGGTGTATCTCGTCCGACCCGGATAGTGCGCGCTCCGCGATCTCCTTGGTCGTGATCGAACCCGGAGGAAATTCCTGCGCCAGGCGCTGCGCATACGAAACCTCGCCCGCTCGCGCGCCGAGCGCGCACAAGCAGAGAATTATCGGTATGCAACGCACCATCGATCCCACCGTCAAAGAGCCTTGCCACTATAGCGCCTGATTCAGCATTCGCCGCGGCAAGGCGGCGTATTCTAGCGATTGCATCTCGACCAGGCGCGATGCGGTGCGCTGAAATTCCTGGGACAGCGAGCCGGCCATATAAAGGTGGTTGGGCGGCGCCACGGCCGAGACGACCAGCTTAACGCGATGGTCGTACAGGATGTCGACCAGCCAAGTGAACCGGCGCGCTTCCGAGGACTGGCCTGCGGACATGCGCGGAACGTTGGACAGCAGCACCGTATGAAACTGGGCTGCGATCTCGAGATAATCGTTGTGCGATCGCGGGCCGCCGCACAGTACTGAAAAATCAAACCAGACGACGCCGCCGGCCCGACGGCGTGCGCGGATCTCGCGCGCTTCGATGCGCAGCACCGGGTCGTCGTCGCCGCCAACGGCGATGCTCTCGAAGGTCCGCCGCATATGCTCCTCGGCAACCGGCCCGGTTCCAAGGAAGTAGGTCTCGATCTTCTCGAGCGCGCGCAAGCGGTAATCGATGCCACCGTCGACGCGCAGCACATCGAGCTGTCTCTTGAGCAACTCGATTGCCGGCAAGACCCGATCGCGGTGTAGGCCCTCCGGGTAAAGACCGTCGGGCGGGTAGTTCGAGGTTATGACGAAGCCCACGCGCAGCTCGAAGAGTCTTCTGAACAGCCGGTGAAGAATCATCGCGTCCGCAATATCCGAGACGTGGAATTCGTCAAAACAAATCAGCCGATAGCGACGCGCGATCCGGTAGCCCACCTCATCGAGCGGGTTGACGTCGCCTTTGACGGCCTCGAGCTCACGGTGCACGCCGCGCATAAACTCGTGAAAGTGCACGCGGGTTTTGCGCACCACGGGAACCACGGCGAAAAAGCAGTCCATCAACAGGCTCTTGCCGCGCCCGACCCCGCCCCAAAGATAGACGCCGCGCGGAATCGGCGGCCGCACCAGCAGCCGCGTCACGGCATTGGATCGCTGCGCCTTGTAGGAGAGCCAATCGATGCGGAATTGCTCGAGCCTACGGGCCGCCGCCAGTTGCGCGTCGTCGGCCACGTGTCCATGCCTCGCGATGGCGCTCTCGAACAGGCCCAGTACGGTCTGCGCGTCAGGCACTTGCGCAACCGAAGATCGTCACAGGTTGAGCGTGCGGCGATCCACCGCCAAGGCCGCCTCCCGTACGGCCTCCGATAGGGTCGGGTGAGCATGGCAGATGCGCGCCAGGTCCTCCGCCGAGGCGCGGAATGACATCGCCACCACCGCCTCGGAAATGAGCTCGGAAACACCCGGTCCGATCATGTGCACGCCCAGGATTTCGTCGCTGACGGCATCGGCCAAGATCTTGACGAAACCACCGGTGCGCCCAGCAGCCCTTGCCCTGCCATTCGCAGCAAACGGAAAGCTGCCGCTCCGGTAAGCCCGCCCGGATGCCGTGAGCTGCGCCTCCGTCTGGCCTACCCAGGCGATCTCCGGGTCCGTATACACCACGCCCGGGATCGTGGCCATATCGACATGACCAGCAAGACCTGCAATGCGCTCGGCCACGGCGACCCCTTCTTCTTCGGCCTTGTGCGCGAGCATCGGGCCGCGAACCACGTCGCCAATTGCCCACACGCCAGGAAGGTTCGTAGCGCAGTGTTCGTCGACAACGATGCCGCCGCGCTCGTCCAAGATAAGACCAATGCGCTGCGCCTGCAGGCCCTCGGTATTGGGCACCCGGCCGATGGAAACAATCAGGCGGTCGAACTCCAGGGTCTTTGGTTCGACCGAACGGTCCGCATCCCGGTACCGCACCAGTACGCCGCTTTCGCCGGTTCGGACCTCATCGATCTGCACGCCGAAGTGGAACTTGAGCCCCTGCTTCGTAAAAGACTTGAATGCCTCCTTGGCGATCTGTTCGTCGGCAAATCCCAGGAAGGTGGGCAGCGCCTCGAGCAGCGTTACGTCCGAACCCAGGCGCTGCCAAACCGAGCCTAGCTCCAAGCCGATCACCCCGGCGCCGATGACCCCGAGTCGCCGCGGGACCTTGTCGATCATCAGGGCGCCCTGGTTTGACAGTATGCGGACCTCGTCGAAGGCAATCCCGGGAAGCTCCCGGGGGTTCGAGCCAGTGGCAATGATGACGTTGCGGGCACGCAGGACCTCGCCGGCGCCGGGCTCCACCGCGACTTCCCAGCCCGCGTCGGAACGCGCGTGAAACGAGGCCCTGCCATGCACGAACGCAACTCGGCGCAGCGGATGCCATGTTCGGAGAACTCGTGCACCGCGTGGTCATAATATTCCGACGATTGCAGCAAGGCCTTGGACGGAATGCAGCCGACATTGGTACAGGTCCCGCCCAGCGCCGGACCGCCGCTCGCACTACTCCAAGCATCGACGCAGACAACGCGCATTCCCAGTTGAGCGGCGCGTATGGCGGCGATGTATCCGCCCGGTCCGGCACCGATCACAACAAGATCAAACTCCTGGGTCATCCGGATCTGCCAGGTGTCAGACTTCGAGCAGAAGGCGCGCCGGATCCTCCAGCGCCTCCTTGATGGCGACCAGGGCCAGTACCGCCTCGCGGCCGTCGATGATGCGATGGTCGTACGAAAGCGCCAGGTAGTTCATCGGGCGTACCACGATCTGGCCGTTCTCGACCACTGCCCGGTCGCGCGTCGCGTGTACGCCCAGAATCGCCGACTGGGGCGGGTTGATGATCGGCGTCGAGAGCATCGAACCGAATACGCCACCGTTGGAAATGGAGAACGTGCCACCCATCAGTTCCTCAATCGACAGCTTGCCGTCGCCCGCGCGTTTGCCGTAGTCGGCAATCTTTTTCTCGATTTCGGAAAAGCTCTGCACGTCGGCGTCGCGCAGGATCGGCACGACGAGCCCGCGCGGCGAGCCGACCGCAACGCCAATATCGAAGTAACCGTGGTACACAATTTCGTTGCCGTCCACCGATGCATTCACAATCGGGTAACGCTTCAAGGCGGCGACTGCCGCCTTTACGAAAAAGGACATGAAGCCGAGCTTGACGCCGTGCTCCTTTTCAAATCGCTCCTTGTGCCGATTGCGCATCTCGATGATCGGCTGCATGTTTACTTCGTTGAAGGTGGTCAGAATCGCCGCGGTTGCCTGCGATTGCACCAGGCGCTCGGCCACCCGCTGGCGTAACCGCGACATCGGCACGCGCTGCTCGGGGCGATTGGCGAGCTGGCTCACGTCGAGCGGCGCCCTGACCTCGGGAAGTAGCGGTGCCGAGGCAGGCGGCGGACTCGGCCGGTTCGGGACGGAGGCGGCAGCGGTCACCTGCGCCGCGAGCACGTCGCCCTTGGTCACACGACCGTCGCGCCCCGTGCCGACGATATCGGCGGCACTGCGACCGGATTCGGCAAGCAACCGTGCCGCCGCCGGCATCAGCACGGTGCCGGGCCCAGCACCGGGGACCGCCGCCGCTGCCATCGGCGCCGGCGATGCGGGCTTTGCCGCAATCGCGGCCGCCGGCTCCGCGCCGGCGGCGTCGCTGTCGATCCGCGCGATCACCTGACCGGCAACGACGCTCGCACCGTCCGGGACGAGGATTTGCGCCAATGCACCTTTGGATGGGGCCGGAACCTCGAGCACGACCTTGTCGGTCTCGATCTCGACCAAGATCTCATCGACCGCAACCGCCGCGCCCGGCGTTTTCTTCCACTGCAGCAGCGTCGCTTCGGACACGGATTCAGAAAGCTGAGGGACTTTGACTTCGACTATCGACATGATCAACCTTGATTGCGCTGCCTTGTTGCGTTGCCCGGTTGCCTTGGTGCTGGCCGATGAGCAACGCAACCCGCACGACGATTTATTTGTTAAGAACCAGGCCCTTCAACTTCGCAAATGCCGCTTCGGTCAATGCCTTGAGCTGCTCGGCATGTTTGGCGTAGTAGCCCACCGCCGGCGACGCCGAAGCCGGGCGCCCCGCATACCCGAGCTTTTGGCCTTCGCTCATGTTCTCCAGCAGGTGGTGCTGGACATAGAGCCATGCCCCCTGATTTTGCGGTTCGTCCTGCGCCCAGACGATCTCCGCCAGGTTCGGAAAGCGCTTGAGTTCGGCGGCCAAGGCCTTGTGCGGAAAGGGGTACAGCTGCTCGATGCGGATGATAGGGACCAAGGGAAGATTGCGGTCGGTACGGGCGTTGGCCAGATCGAAGTACACCTTTCCGCTGCAGGCGATCAGCCGCTTGACCTTAGTCGGGTCCTCGATCGACGCATCGCCGATGACGGTCTTGAACTCGCCGCGCGCCAGCTCCTCCAGGCTGGAGCTGGCATCACGATTGCGCAGGAGCGACTTGGGCGTCAGGATCACCAGCGGTTTGCGGAAGGGCCGGATCATCTGTCGACGCAGCAGGTGAAAAATCTGTGCCGCGCTGGTCGGCTGCACCACCTGCATATTGTTGTCCGCGGCCAGCTGCAGGAAGCGCTCCGGGCGCGCCGACGAGTGTTCCGGCCCCTGGCCTTCATAGCCGTGCGGCAGCATCAGCACCAGGCCGGACTGGCGCCCCCATTTCACCTCCCCCGACGAGATAAACTGGTCGATCACCACCTGGGCGCCGTTGACGAAGTCGCCGAACTGCGCTTCCCACACCACGAGCGTATTGGGTTCGGCCGACGAAAAGCCGTACTCGAACCCCAGGACGGCCTCCTCGGAAAGGACCGAGTCGATCACCACAAACGGGGCTTGCTGATCGGTTACGTTCTGCAAGGGTACGAACGTACCTTCGTTCCAGCGCTCGCGGTTCTGATCATGCAGCACCGCGTGCCGGTGGGAGAAGGTGCCACGGCCCGAATCTTGCCCGGTGATGCGAACGGCATAGCCGCTGGCGACCAGCGATGCAAACGCCAGGTGTTCGCCCATGCCCCAGTCCAGGGGTATTTTCCCGTCGCTCATGGCACGGCGGTCGGCGATGACCTTTTCCACCAGCGGATGAAGCTTAAAATTCTCCGGAATCCTTGTCAGCCGCTCGGCCAGCCGCCGCAGTTCGCCCATCGGCACCGCGGTATCGGCATTGTCGGTCCACTTGCGGTTGAGAAACGGTGACCAGTCAACGGCATACTTGCTCTTGAAGTTCGTGAGCGTCGGATCGACTGTCTGGCGGCCCTCGTCAAGCGCCTGCCGGCAGACACGCGTCATCTCGTCCGGCTCCTCCGTCCCCACCACGCCTTGCGCCACGAGCTTGTCGGCGTACAGCTTGCGCGTGCCGGGGTGGGCACCGATCTTCTTGTACATGAGCGGCTGGGTGACCGCCGGCGTGTCCTGTTCATTGTGCCCGAGCCGCCGGAAACAGACGATGTCGAGCAGCACGTCCTTCTTGAATTCACGTCGGAAATCGAGTGCGATGCGCATCGCCAACACCACCGCCTCCGGGTCATCGCCATTGACGTGCAGCACCGGTGCCTCGATCATCTTGACCACGTCCGAGCAGTACAAGCTCGAGCGCGAGTCGCGCGGATCGGAGGTCGTAAAGCCGATCTGGTTGTTGATAACGATATGAACGGTTCCACCGGTGCCGTAGCCGCGGGTCTGCGCCAGCGTCAGCGTCTCCATTACGACGCCCTGTCCGGCAAAGGCCGCATCGCCATGGACCTGGACCGCAAGAACCCGAACGCCGGTGCGATCGCCGCGCCGCTCCTGCCGCGCACGCACCGAGCCCTCGACCACGGGATTGACGATCTCCAGATGCGAAGGATTGAACGCCAGCGACAGGTGGACCGGGCCGCCGTTGGTCGAAACGTCGCTGGAGAAGCCGAGATGGTACTTGACGTCGCCTGCCGGTAGATCCGCGGCCGCCTTGCCCTCGAACTCGGCGAACAGGTCCTTGGGCATCTTGCCCAAGATGTTGACCAGCACATTCAGGCGCCCACGGTGCGCCATGCCGATGACGATCTCTTCGACGCCGGAGGCGCCGGCGTGTTGCACCAGCTCGTCCATCGCCGCGATGTAGCTTTCCCCGCCTTCGAGCGAAAAGCGCTTCTGACCCACGTACTTCGTATGCAGATAGCGCTCCAGCCCCTCGGCGGCGCTCAGCCGCTCGAGGATTCGACGCTTCTGTGCGGGGGAAAAATTCGGTGTCGAGCGGATCGACTCGAGGCGCTGCTGCAGCCAGCGCTTTTGCGTAGGGTCACCGATGTACATGTATTCCGCACCGATGGTCCCGCAATACGTCTGCCGCGCCGCCCCGATGATCTCGCGCAGCGTCATCTGTTCCTGGCCGAAATAGGTATTGGCCGCCGAGAACACGATATCCATATCGGCCTCGGTGAGATCATAGAAAGCCGGCTCCAATTCCGGGATCGGCAGTCGCTCCTGGCGCTTCAACGGATCCAGGTCGGCCCAGCGGCATCCCAGGAAGCGGTACGCGGCGATGATCGATTGGACGTGGACCTGCTTGCGCGCCACCGACAGATCGGTCGCCGCCACCGCCGGACGCAGGCTGCCCGCCTTGGCTCGCATGGCAAAGGATTCAACGATCGGCGCATGGGCAACGTCATGGGTTGACGAATTGCCGTCGGCCGCCGGAACAAGCTGCATCCGGTCAAAATAGGCGCGCCACTTTTCCGGTACGGAGCCGGGGTTGTCGAGATAGCGCTCGTAGAGTTCCTCTACGTACGGGGTATTGCCGCCAAACAGGTATGAGTTGGCCTGAAACTGTCGCATCATGGTGTTGCCTGCCCTTTCGAACGAGCTTCTCGTCAAAATTGCCCGACCGGCATCCGCCGATCGATTCTCACGTTCCCGGATTCCGAGTTCGCGATACGCGTCACCCTCTTCGCGCGGCCGACCATCGATCAGCCGGTATCGTCAATCGTGACGATCATTACACCGCGCGAACGTTCCATGCTAACACCGTGGTCGCCCTGTGCCACCGCTTGCCATCCGCGGAAAAGAAGGAAAATTCGCGCATCGCGACAGGCAGCCGGCCCGCCCTCGGTGGCCCACAGGCGCTGGCGACCGGATCCAAAAGGCGCTTGCGGCCCCTCACCGCTGCTCGATCGCAGGCACGTCGCGCCGGGGCGAACCGGCGTACAGCTGCCGCGGCCGGCCAATCTTGTACTCGGGATCCGAGATCATCTCGTTGAGCTGGGCGATCCAGCCGACCGTCCGCGCCACGGCGAAAATGGCCGTGAACAGCGATACCGGGATGCCGAT
>OMSW01000304.1:0-26756 GCA_900290295.1 Burkholderiales bacterium | reverse complement strand
CTGACAAAGTAATCGTCCTCGAGCGCAATCTTCTCCAATGCCATCGCCAGCTTGAACAGCGGGTCCTCGTGCAAACCGAGCTCGTTGAGGACCTCGTGACAGGTTTCCCGCATGAGCCGGGCGCGCGGATCGTAGTTCTTGTAGACCCGGTGACCAAATCCCATCAAGCGCACATTCGAATTCTTGTCCTTGACCTGGGCGATAAACTCCCCGATCTTCGCAACACCGCCCTGGCGCTGGACTTCGAACAGCATGTTCAATGCCGCCTCGTTGGCCCCGCCGTGCGCCGGACCCCAAAGACAGGCGACCCCGGCAGCGATCGCGGCGAATGGGTTGGTACCCGAGGATGCGCACATGCGCACGGTCGAAGTGGAGGCGTTCTGTTCATGGTCCGCGTGCAGGATCAAGATGCGGTCGAGCGCGCGGGCCAGTACTTCGTTGTAGCGGTAGTCCTCGCATGGGGTGGCAAACATCATGCGCATGAGATTGCCCGCGTACGACAATTCATTGCGCGGATACATGTACGGCTGCCCTACGGTGTACTTGTAGGCCATCGCGACCAGCGTCGGCATCTTGGCGATCAGCCGGATGGCCGAGATCTGACGCTGCGCCGGATCATTGAGATTCATCGAATCGGGATAAAACGCCGACATCGCACCGACCAGGCCCGTCATGACCGCCATCGGATGGGCATCGCGCCGGAAGCCGCGCAGGAAAAACTGCATCTGCTCATGCGCCATCGTGTGATACGTGACCTTTGCAACGAAATCCCGCTTCTGCTTATCGTTCGGCAGCTCGCCGTACAGGATCAAATGGCAGACCTCGAGAAAATCGCAGCTCGTCGCCAATTGCTCGATGGGATAGCCGCGGTAGAGCAACTCCCCCTTGTCGCCATCGATGTAGGTGATGCTCGAGTTGCAGGAGGCGGTCGAAAGAAAACCCGGGTCATAGGTGAATTTTCCGGTCTTCGCGTACAGCGCGCGGATGTCGATGACGTCCGGTCCGATGGTCCCATGGTACAAGGGAAGCTCGAGGGCGGGCGTACCATCGCTGAACGTCAGCGTGGCCTTGTGGGTTGACGGGGTCAATGCCATATCAATATCCTCGAGGTACAAGCGACTTCAGCCAACGATCAAGCATCACCACAGAGCGGCAGCGTTTACGCAGCTCGCAGCAATGCAAGCAGCTCGTGCACGGGCGCACAGTCGAGCACGCCCTGCGGCTGTTCCTGTCCCAGAACCAGGTCCAGTAGATGACCGTCGGGCAATTCCAGCAGGCATGCCAGCGCACCGATCGCCGGTAAAGCCAGCGTAGCCGCGTAGCGATCGAAAAAACGAGTCAACAACAGGTCGTTCTCGAGCATGCCGCGGCGGGCGCGCCAGCGCAGGCGGCGCAATTCGGCGCTCGCCGCCGAATCCGGGTCCGCCACGGTGGGTATTCGGTCGTGTGAGGTTTCCAGCGATGTGGGCATCAAATCTCCCGCCGCATCATCATTTCCTTGATCTTGCCGATTGCTCGCGTCGGATTGAGGCCCTTGGGACAGACCTCGACACAATTCATGATGGTGTGGCAACGGAACAGCCGGTACGGATCCATGAGATTGTCGAGCCGCTCGCCGGCGGCCTGGTCGCGGCTGTCGGCGATGAACCGGTACGCCTGCAGGAGTCCGGCCGGACCGACAAATTTGTCCGGGTTCCACCAAAAACTCGGACAGGAGGTCGAGCAACAGGCGCAAAGTATGCACTCGTACAGTCCGTCGAGTTCATCGCGCTGTTGTGGCGACTGCAGGCGCTCTTTTTCCGGGGGCGGGGTATTGTTGATCAGGTAGGGCTTGATCGAGTTGTACTGATTGAAGAAGTCGGTCATATCCACGATCAGGTCGCGTACAACCGGCAAACCCGGCAGCGGCCGCAGCACGATCGGCTGGCTCAACTCCCGCAGGTTCGTGGTACATGCCAGGCCGTTGCGGCCATTGATGTTCATGGCATCGGAACCGCAAACGCCTTCGCGGCAGGAGCGGCGAAACGACAGGCTGTCGTCGACATCCGCCTTGATTCGCATGAGCGCGTCGAGCAGCATCTTGTCGTGCGCGTGCAGGCGCACCTCGAGCTCCTGCATTCGCGGCTTGCTGTCGCGATCCGGATCGTAGCGATAGATGCGAAAACGGGCCATGCCCGCTTGTAGCGCTTGGGCCGGACGGGGAACAGGGCTCGTGGAATTCATCCTCGGCGATCCTTCAAAAGGTGCGCTTCTTGGGCTCGAAGGACGCAACCGTCAGGGGCTTGAGCTGCACGGGCTTGTACTGTAACCCGCCGCCGGAATACCACAGCGTGTGCTTGATCCAGTTGACATCGTCGCGTTGCGGGAAATCGTCGCGCGCGTGGGCGCCGCGGCTCTCGGTGCGCGCCAGTGCCGATTCGATCGTCGCCTGCGCCGCCGCCACCAGGTTGGACAGTTCGACGGCCTCCACTCGCGCCGTATTGAAGATCCGCGACTTGTCGTTGATCGCGACGCGTCCGGCGCGCTCGGCCAGTACCGCAACCTTGCGCACGCCTTCGGCAAGCAACGACTCGGTGCGAAATACGCCGCAGTGCGCCTGCATGGTGCGGCGCAGGTCGTTGGCCACCTCCTGCGTGCGCTCGCCGCCAGAGCGCGCGTCCAACTCGGCAAGGCGCGATAGGCTGCGGTCCCCCGCATCGCGCGGCAAAGGCTTGTGCGCACCGCCCTGCGCCAGGGCACCGGCGATATGGTTGCCGGCAGAGCGCCCAAAAACGATCAGGTCGAGCAGGGAGTTGGTTCCGAGCCGGTTGGCGCCGTGCACCGATACGCAGGCGCATTCTCCGATCGCATACAGTCCGCCGACGACCGCGTCCGGCGCACCGTTTCGCGGTGCAACCACCTGGCCGTGGAAATTGGACGGGATTCCCCCCATTTGGTAATGGATCGTCGGCACGACCGGGATCGGTTCACGAATCGGATCGACGTTGGCAAACTTCATTGCGATCTCGCGGATCGACGGCAGCCGCTTCATGATGGTCTCGGCGCCCAGGTGATCGAGCTTGAGCATGACGTGGTCGTGCTCCGGGCCGCAACCGCGCCCCTCCTTGATCTCCTGATCCATGGAACGCGAGACGAAGTCGCGCGGCGCCAGGTCCTTGAGCGTCGGCGCATAGCGCTCCATGAAGCGCTCGCCGCGTGAATTCAGCAGTATGCCGCCCTCGCCGCGCACCCCTTCGGTGATCAACACGCCCGCGCCGGCAACCCCGGTCGGGTGAAACTGCCAAAATTCCATGTCCTGCAAAGGAAGCCCTGCGCGGGACACCATTCCTAGCCCGTCACCCGTGTTGATATAGGCGTTGGTCGACGCCGCGAAGATGCGGCCGGCACCACCGGTTGCAAGCACCGTAACCTTGGACTCCAACAGCACCGGCAAGCCCGTCTCCATTTCCAGTGCGACCACTCCGACGCAATCGCCGTCGGCGTCCCGCACCAGGTCCAGCGCCATGTATTCAACGTAAAACTGGGTTCGCGCCGCGAGGTTGCACTGGTACAGGGTATGCAGGAGCGCGTGGCCGGTCCGATCGGCTGCGGCGCAGGCGCGCGGCACCGGCTTTTCACCGAAGTTCGCCGAGTGACCGCCGAAGGGCCGCTGGTAGATCGTACCGTCGGGATTTCGATCAAAGGGCATGCCCAAATGCTCGAGCTCGTAGACGGCGTTGGACGCCTCGCGGCACATGAACTCGATGGCGTCCTGATCGCCCAGGTAGTCGGATCCCTTGACGGTATCGAACATGTGCCACAGCCACTGATCCTCGGTCATGTTGCCCAAGGAGGCGCCGATCCCGCCCTGCGCAGCAACCGTATGCGAGCGCGTAGGAAATACCTTTGACAATACCGCGACGCTCAATCCCGCGCGCGCCAACTGCAGCGAGCAGCGCATCCCGGCGCCGCCCGCACCGACGATTACCGCGTCAAACCGACGGCGTGGCAGAGGCATGTTCTCAAACGCTCCAAAGGATCTGCACGGACCAGCCCAGGCAATACAACAGCCATAGGAGCGTTGCGACATGCAGCGCAAGACGAAGGCCGGCAGGCTTGACGTAGTCCATCCAGATATCGCGCACCCCGATCCAGGCGTGGTAGCAAAGGGCGAGGGACGCCATCATCGTCGCAAGCTTCATCGGAACGGGCGCGAAGACCCCGGACCAGCTGTCGTAGTCCAGACGCCCCGCCAAGGCCAGGCTGCAGCCCACCACGAGAAGAAAGGCGATCAAGACCAGCGCCGAGATGCGCTGTCCCAGCCAATCGCGCAACCCGTAGTGCGCGCCTACCAGTACGCGTCGTGAACCGATGGCCATCAAAGCAGCCCAAAAAGGAACAGTGCGAACAGCAAGGTCAGCGGCACGCTCACGGCGAAAACCAACCATGAACTCCGGCGCGCCGCCATGCGTTCGGTCCCCAGGTGCAGGTCGAGCAGCAGGAAGCGCACCCCAGCGCACAGGTGGTGCAGCAAGGCCCAGCCCAGCGCCAGCAGCAGCAATCGCGTCGTCCACGCCTGGGAAAAATGCACGAGGCGATCGAAACTTTGTTCCGAGCTCAGGCTCAAGTCGAACAGCCACAGCAACAGGGGCAGGAACAGGAACAGCAACAATCCGCTCAGCCGATGAAAAATGGAAACGACGCCGGGAATCGGAAGACGGTAGTTGGCCAGATCGCCGGGCGCGATATTGCGGATCTGCGATCGGGGCATGGGACGGGATGGGTTCGGGTTCGTCATGGTCTATTCTTGGCCCGCTTTGCCAGGACCGGATCGCGAGGTCGGGCCGCTATTCTGACGCAATTCCCGCGCGGGCAGAAAACCGGACCTGTACGCAGCTCAACGAGGTTCAGGTAAGCATGTTGTGGTAGTAGTACCCCCGCGTCACGCAAAGTCCGCGTCGCACCTCGACGGGGCGATCGCCGTAGGTATAGGAAACCCGTTCCACGAGCAGCAGCGGACTGCCGGCCTGCACCTGCAGCAATTCGGCGCTGCGCTCGTCGGCGGCGACCGCGCGCAAGCGCTCGTCGGCGCGAATCATGGGCACTCCAAATTCGGATTCAAACAGGCCATACAGGGGGCCGGTATACGCGGCCAAGCGCTCGTAGCTCAGTCCGCGGAACATGCGTGCCGGCAGCCATATCTCGTCGAGCACGACGGGCGCGGAAGCAAAGCGCAGCAGGCGTCGCACAAAGACGACGCCGGCACCGGCCTTGAGCCCCAGGCGCGCCGCGATCTCCGCCGGGGCACGCACGCGGCGACAATCCACGAAGCGGCTGTGTGCAACGGGAACAGCACCGTCGTCGGCGAGCAGGCGCAAGAATCGGTACTGGGATCGCGGCTCGTGGTGGGTCGCGACATAGGTGCCCTTGCCCTGGCGCCGGACGAGCAAGTTTTCCGCCGCCAGTTCGTCGATCGCCTTGCGCACGGTGCCCTGGCTCACCTGAAAGCGGGAGGCCAGTTCGAGTTCGCTGGGGATCGCCGTCGCCGGTTTCCATTCGCCACGGCGCAGGCTCTCCAGGAGCAAGCGTTTGATTTGCTTGTATAAAGGAGAAAACACCGCCGCCCCCCTGCCGCGGGCGGCCGCAGGAACGGGCTGGATGGATTCGGAGCTCATCAGGAGATCGGGTACCGTTTTCCGATAGTGAACCAGAAGCCGGGCCGGAGCGCAAGACAATCTTATATCTTATATATGAGTCGGCGTATACTGTCGCGGCCGACCCGCCCGATCGCAGCGCCGTGCCGGGATGACATCGCGGGCGGAAGGTGCAGGGTTACACTTTTCCGGCGACTGCGCAAATGGCTGGTCGCAAACGACGCACTCCGGAACAACTTTCGCTCTCAGGAGAACCGTGATGAGTCCACCGTCCGTGGCACCCGTGCGCGTTGCCGTGACCGGAGCTGCCGGCCAGATCGGATATTCGCTGTTATTTCGCATTGCCTCCGGCGAGATGCTCGGGCCCGACCAGCCGGTCGCCCTGCAATTGCTCGAGATCCCTGACGATAAGGCCCAGAAGGCGCTCAAGGGCGTAATGATGGAACTCGAGGACTGCGCCTTCCCGCTGCTGGTCTCGCAGCAGGCCTACAGCGAGGCCAACAGCGCGTTTCGCGACATCGACATCGCCCTGCTCGTGGGAGCCCGGCCGCGCGGGCCGGGAATGGAACGCAAGGATCTGCTGGCGGCAAATGCCCAGATCTTCACCTTCCAGGGCAAGGCGCTTGACGCGGTGGCCAGTCGCAATGTCAAGGTGCTGGTTGTTGGCAACCCCGCCAACACCAATGCCTACATCGCGATGAAGTCGGCACCGAGCCTTGCGCGGCGATGTTTCACTTCCATGTTGCGCCTTGACCACAATCGTGCCGTCTCCCAGGTCGCGGCACGTCTCGGGCAGCCGGTGCAGAACATCGAGAAGCTTTGTGTCTGGGGCAATCATTCGACGACCATGTACGCCGACTACCGATTTGCGACCGTGGGCGGTCGCTCGGTACGCCAGCTCATCAACGACGAGGCCTGGAACCGCGATGTTTTTCTGCCCACCGTCAGCAAACGCGGGGCGGCGGTCATCGAAGCGCGGGGGCTGTCCTCGGCGGCCTCGGCAGCCAACGCGGCGATCTGCCATGTGCGCGATTGGGTACGCGGAACCGCCGGCCGCTGGACAACGATGGGAATCGCGTCGGACGGAAGTTATGGAATACCGGTCGACACGATCTTCGGCTTCCCGGTCACCTGTGACGGCGGTGATTACCAGATCGTTGCCGACCTGCCGATCGACGAATTCTCCCGTTCCTGCCTGGACAAAACACTGGCGGAGCTGATCGAGGAACGCCGCGCCGTGGAACACCTGCTCGCCTGAAATCACGGTTTCTTCGGATCGAGCAGCCTCCGAAAATCGAACGCATTCGGAAGGAAAACCGACATGTCCAAGGAGTCCCCCGGCGCACGGTTTCGTGCCGCCCTGGAGCAGGAGCGGCCGCTGCAGATCGTCGGTGCCATCAATGCCAACCATGCACTGATGGCGACCAAGGTCGGATATCGGGCGCTGTACGTCTCCGGTGGCGGCGTTGCCGCCGGATCCCTGGGAATGCCGGACCTGGGGCTCAACACGCTGGACGACGTGCTAACGGACGTGCGCCGCATAACGGACGTGTGCGATACGCCGCTGCTGGTGGATGTCGACACCGGATTCGGACCGAGCGCATTTAACATCGCGCGAACGGTTCGGGCTCTTTGCAAGTTCGGCGCAGCCGCGCTCCATATCGAAGATCAAGTGGGCGCCAAGCGTTGCGGACACCGGCCCAACAAGGAAATCGTTCCGGTTGCCGAGATGGCCGACCGCGTCAAGGCGGCCGTGGACGCGCGCACCGACAGCCAGTTCTTCGTGATCGCGCGCACGGATGCCATTGCGGTCGAGGGCCTCGATCGGGCGATCGAGCGATCGCTCGCATGCGTTGCGGCCGGCGCGGACGCGATCTTTCCGGAAGCGGTGCGCGATGTCGGCAGTTATCGTCGGATTGCTTCGGCCGTGCGGGCGCCGGTACTGGCCAATCTCACCGAGTTCGGGCAGACGCCGCTGCTCACGCTGGACGAACTGCGTAGCGCCGGCGTCGCGATGGCGCTCTATCCGCTATCGGCGTTCCGCGCCATGAACAAGGCGGCGCTGCTCGTGTACGAGACGGTACGACGCGACGGCACGCAGCAAGCGGTGGTCAACACCATGCAAACGCGCGAGGAATTATACGAAGTGATTTCCTACCATGAGTTCGAGCGCAAGCTCGACCTCCTGTTCGAGCAGCAAAAATCCTAAACCCCGGTCCCGAACCCGGACTCACGCCCTCGGAGTCGCCATGCCCGAAGCATCCGTAGCGCCCGGCACCACCGCGAAACCCAAGAAGTCCGTGGCGCTTTCCGGCGTCGTCGCGGGTAACACCGCGCTTTGTACGGTGGGCCGTACCGGCAACGATCTGCATTATCGCGGATACGACATTCTCGATCTGGCCGAGGCCTGCGAGTTCGAGGAGGTGGCGTACCTGCTGATCCACGAGCACCTACCCACCTCCGTAGAGCTCGGGCGCTACAAGACGCGGCTGCGGGCGATGCGCGGACTGCCGGCGGCACTTCGCTCCGCGCTCGAGCGCCTGCCAGCGTCGGCCCACCCCATGGACGTACTGCGCAGCGGGGCCTCCGTGCTCGGGGCGATATTGCCCGAGCGCGAGGATCACTCGGGGGACGGCGCCCGGGCCATTGCCGACCGGCTGCTGGCCTCATTTGGATCGATGCTGCTGTACTGGTACCACTTCAGTCGCAATGGTCGCCGCATCGAGGTGGAGACCGACGACGATTCGATCGGCGGTCACTTCCTTCGCCTGTTGCACGGCGCGGGGCCCAGCCAGCACTGGGTGCGCGCGATGCACACGTCGCTGATCCTGTATGCCGAGCATGAGTTCAATGCCTCGACCTTCACCGCGCGGGTCATTGCCGGTACCGGATCCGATTTCTATTCGGCAGTTGTCGGCGCCATCGGCGCCCTGCGCGGACCCAAGCACGGCGGTGCCAACGAGGCGGCCTTCGAGATCCAGTCACGCTACCGCGACGCCGATCAGGCCGAGGCGGATATCCACGATCGGCTCGAACGAAAGGAAGTGATCATCGGCTTCGGACACCCGGTCTACACCGTTTCCGATCCGCGCAACAAAGTCATCCGGGAAGTTGCGCGCCGCCTGTCGCAGGAGGCTGGTTCGATGCGCCTTTTTGCCGTCGCCGAGCGGCTCGAAACTGTCATGTGGGATCAAAAAAAGATGTTTCCGAATCTTGACTGGTTCAGTGCGGTCTCCTACCACATGATGGGAGTGCCGACAGCGATGTTCACACCCTTGTTCGTCATCTCCCGCACCGCCGGCTGGAGCGCTCACATCATCGAGCAACGCATTGACAACAAGATCATCCGTCCCAGTGCCAACTATGTCGGCCCGGAAGACCTCGAGTTCGTCCCCATCGCGCGCCGCACCTAGTGAAGGAACCATGTCCTCGCAAACCAGCAACGTCCGCCCAAAGCCCGACGCGGTCCTGGTCGACATCGCCGACTACGTCCTCAAGACCCGAATCGCATCCAAGGCCGCGTTCGAAACCGCGCGCTACTGCCTGATCGATACCCTGGGCTGTGGTTTCGAGGCGCTGGAATATCCGGCGTGCACCAAGCTCCTCGGACCCATCGTTCCGGGCACCGTGGTACCAAACGGCGCCAAGGTGCCCGGCACCCAGTTCCAGCTCGACCCGGTGCAGGCGGCGTTCAATATCGGTGCGATGATTCGTTGGCTCGATTTCAACGATACGTGGCTGGCGGCCGAATGGGGCCATCCCTCCGATAATCTCGGCGGGATCCTGGCGTGTGCGGATTGGCTCTCCCGCAACGCGATTGCCTCGGGCCACACGCCTTTACACGTGCGCGATGTGCTCGAAGCGATGATCCGTGCCCATGAGATCCAGGGTTGCATCGCACTGGAGAATTCCTTCAACAAGGTCGGTCTCGATCACGTTGTTCTGGTCAAGGTTGCAAGCACCGCGGTCGTGGCGCGGATGCTGGGCCTGAATCGCGACGAGATCATCAACGCACTTTCGCTCGCATGGGTTGACGGCCAGGCACTGCGCACCTACCGTCACGCGCCCAATACCGGTTCACGCAAGAGCTGGGCGGCGGCCGACGCCACGTCGCGCGCCGTGCGGCTGGCGCTAATTGCCCGTACGGGTGAAATGGGATACCCGTCGGTCCTCACGGCAAAGACCTGGGGGTTCTACGATGTCTCGTTTCGCGGCAAACCGTTCCGGTTCCAGCGCAGGTATGGCAGCTATGTCATGGAGAACGTTCTGTTCAAGATCTCGTTCCCGGCGGAATTTCACTCGCAAACCGCCGTCGAGGCGGCCATGAGCCTGCATCAGGAAATCGACCGCCTGGGACGCAAGCCGGAGGACATTTGCAAGATCACCATACGCACGCATGAGGCATGCATTCGCATCATCGACAAGACGGGTCCGCTGCACAATCCTGCCGACCGAGACCATTGCATCCAATACATGGTGGCTGTGCCGATTCTGTTTGGACGTCTTACGGCGCAGGACTATGAGGATGGGGTCGCGCGTGATCCCCGCATCGATCAGCTGCGCGATAAGATCACCTGCGTCGAGGACAAGCAGTTCACCAAGGACTACCACGATCCGGAAAAGCGCTCGATTGCAAATGCGCTGACCGTCGAATTCCAGGACGGGACGAAGATCAAGGAGGTGGTTGTCGAATACCCTATTGGTCATAAGCGCCGCCGCAAGGAGGGCATGCCCGTTTTGATGGAGAAATTCAGGACGAATCTGGCCCGGGTATTCCCCGAAAAGCAGGCGGCGACCGTGCTTGCGCTGGTGCGCGACAGCAAGCGGTTCGACGCGACCCCGGTGCACGAATTCGTCGATCTCCTGGTGATTTGATCGGTTTTCCCGGCCACGGTACTTTTCGCCAATGGACAGGAAGCATGCGACATGGCCACGAATGAACATCCTCGCCGCTGGCAGCCGAAGGGCCCTGATCGCATTGGTGCCGCCGTCTTGGCGGTGGCGGCGACCTTGGGCGGATGCGCGACGGACTACGAGCTAACACTGATGCCACGCGACAGCGGCAAGCTGGACTACGGTACCGCGCACGACCTGGGCAATGGCCAGGCCAGCGTGTCGATCGCGATCGGGGACAAGACCTACAGCGGCACCTGGGTCGCGGTCGTACCGGAGTACTCGGTCGATTACGCGGGCGCGGGCTACGCGAGAGGCTGGTGGTCCGATTTTTACGGTGGTGGGGTCGCGGTCGACCGCAGCTATGGTGACGCGGTAGCTAAGGCATTGCTCCAGGCGCCCGACGGAACCGGCATGCGCTGCGACTTTTTTGGGCTGACAGGTGGCCAGGGAACCGGCAAGTGCGCAGACGACAAGGGCCTGGTCTACGACGTACAAATTCGCACACGGAACTAAAATGACGATCAACGATCCGTTTCAAAGTCTTCGGGATTTGCCGGCCGCCGGCGCGGGCGGCGCACGCTATTTCCAGCTCGCCGCACTCGAGGCCGCCGGGCTGGGAAAGATGTCGCGGCTGCCGGTTTCGATTCGCATCGTGCTCGAATCCGTGCTGCGCAACTGCGACGGGCGCAAGGTGACCGAAGAGCATGTGCGTCAGCTTGCCGGCTGGAAGCCCAATGCCGAACGCGTCGATGAGATCCCCTTTGTCGTCGCCCGCGTGGTGCTCCAGGATTTCACCGGGGTGCCGTTGCTCGCGGACCTGGCGGCAATGCGCAGCGTGGCCCTTCGCGGCGGCCAGGACCCCAAGCGCATCGAACCACTGGTCCCGGTCGACCTGGTTGTCGATCACTCGGTGATGATCGATCACTTCGGTACCCCCGACGCCCTAGATCTGAACATGAAACTGGAATTTCAGCGCAATCGCGAGCGCTACCAGTTCATGAAATGGGGCATGCAGGCATTCGACACTTTCGGGGTCGTGCCTCCGGGATTCGGCATCGTCCATCAGGTAAATCTTGAATACCTGGCGCGCGGCGTGCACATCAAGAACGGGATCGCATATCCCGACACGCTGGTTGGTACCGACAGCCACACCACCATGATAAATGGCATCGGCGTTGTGGGCTGGGGAGTCGGCGGCATCGAGGCGGAGGCCGCAATGCTGGGCCAGCCGGTATATTTTCTCACCCCCGATGTCGTCGGCGTGGAACTCACCGGGCAGTTGCGCGGCGGGGTCACCGCGACCGATCTGGTATTGACCATTACCGAACTGCTGCGCAAGGAAAAGGTCGTTGGCAAGTTCGTGGAGTTCTTCGGCTCGGGCACAGCATCGTTGACGGTTCCCGATCGCGCCACGATTGCCAACATGGCGCCCGAGTACGGTGCGACCATGGGCTTTTTCCCGGTTGACGAAAAGACCCTGGCGTATTTCGAGGGCACCGGGCGTACGCGCGCGGAAATCGATGCATTCGAAGCTTATTTCCGCGCGCAGGGACTGTTCGGCGTCCCCCAGGCCGGCCAAATCGACTACAGCAAGAAACTGCGCCTGAATCTGGCTAGCGTTGCACCGTCACTGGCCGGACCCAAGCGACCGCAGGACCGGATCGAGATCGGCAAGGTCAAGGCGAATTTCATCGAACTGTATTCCAAGCCGGTTGCCGAGAACGGGTTCAACCAGCCTGCGGCCCGGCTCCGGCAGGCCATCCGTACCAGCGGCGGGCTGGAAATCGCCAGCGGCGACGTGCTCATCGCGGCCATTACCTCGTGCACCAACACCAGCAACCCCAGTGTCCTGCTGGCGGCGGGTCTGCTCGCGAAGAAGGCGGTCGAGGCGGGCCTGCGTGTCCAGCCGAAGGTGAAGACATCGCTTGCGCCGGGTTCGCGCGTGGTCACGGAATACTTGCAACGGACAGGACTGCTCTCGTACCTGGAACAGCTCGGATTCGGGGTGGCAGCGTACGGCTGCACGACTTGCATCGGTAATGCCGGCGATCTGCGCCCGGAAATCAACGATGCAATAACTCGGCACGATCTCATATGCGCGGCGGTGCTGTCGGGCAATCGCAACTTCGAAGCCCGCATCCATCCCAACATCAAGGCCAACTTCCTCGCCTCGCCCCCGCTCGTGGTGGCATACGCCATCGCGGGGACAGTGCTGCGCGACCTGATGACCGAACCGGTCGGCATCGGCCATGGAGACCGCAAGATCTGGCTCGGTGACATCTGGCCGAGCGCCGACGAAGTACAGGCCCTGGTTCCATCCGCCATGGACCCGAAGGCCTTCCGCATCAACTACAGTCGCGTGAAGTCCGAGCCTGGTCGGCTTTGGCAGGCCATCGAAGGCGGGGTCGGACAAACGTATGCCTGGCCGGATTCGACCTATATCGCGGAACCACCCTTTTTCGAGGGCTTCACGATGCAGCCGCCGGCAGTCCCCGCACCCGTCAAGAACGCCCGTGCGCTTGGCATTTTCGGCGATTCGATCACTACCGATCACATCTCGCCCGCAGGCTCCATCGAGGAAACATCGCCAGCCGGGCGCTGGCTGATGGAGCACGGCGTCAGCAAGGCCGACTTCAACAGCTACGGTTCCCGGCGCGGCAATCACGATGTCATGATGCGCGGGACGTTTGCCAACGTTCGCATCAAGAACCTGATGGTGCCTCCTACCGCCGACGGCTCCCGCATCGAGGGCGGGGTGACCATCCACCGCCCCTCGGGGGAACAGGTGTCGATCTTTGACGCGGCGATGCGCTACCGGGCAGCAGGCGTTCCGACGATCGTCTTTGGCGGCGAAGAGTACGGCACGGGTTCTTCGCGCGACTGGGCCGCCAAGGGCACCCAGTTGCTGGGCGTGCGGGCCGTGATCGCGCGCAGTTTCGAGCGTATTCACCGCAGCAACCTGGTCGGCATGGGAGTGCTGCCATTGCAGTTCCATGGCAGCGACAGTGCTGCCAAGCTGCAGATCACGGGCGATGAGACGTTTGACCTGCTCGGACTGGACGATGTGCGGCCACGTCAGCAGGTCACCCTGGCGATTCGCCGAGCCGACGGTTCGCTGCGCACGGTGGAGCTAACCTTGCGGATCGACACGCCGATCGAGGTCGACTATTACCGCAACGGCGGCATCCTGCCTTTCGTTCTGCGGCAACTGCTCGCCGCATAGCGGGCACGCCATCGATGTCAGCGCGCCATGAATGTTCCGCTCCGATGCTGGATCCGCGCGCCGCTGCGTGCGTGCGGCCCTGCGCGGTAATCGATACCAACGTCTGGCTCGACATCTTCGTGTTCCAGGATGTGGCGGCGCGGCCCCTGGCCCGGATGCTGCAATCCGGGGCCGTGCTGGCGATCCGAAGCACGCGCACGCAGGCCGAGTTGCGTGTCGTTCTGGCGCGACCCCAGTTCGCCGCGAAGCTCACCGATGCCGCGGCAGCGCAATTGATGGAAACCTGGCAGGCGATGACGCGCAACGTCGAACCCACCCGGGTCGCTCCCTGGCTATGTCGCGATCCGAATGATCAGAAATTTCTCGACCTGGCATTCAGCGCGCGTGCGGCGCTGCTTTTCACCAAGGACCGCGCCTTGCTCGATCTGGCCCGCAAGGCTCGCCGCTATGGTCTGCACATTGCCGAACCGGGAATTCTTGCCGCGCCGGACGGCGCGCCCCTTGCGGCGTGCAGTTGCTGAAACGCGGATATCGCACGCGCAGCCAAACATGCCAAGCTCGATCCGGTCCAGGCCCGAAGCCCTCATCGGTCCGTCCAAACTACCCGGGATCGGCACGACGATCTTCACGGTCATGTCTCAGCTCGCTGCCGAGCGCGGCGCCATCAACCTCGGCCAGGGATTTCCCGATTTCAACTGCGAACCGCTCCTTCAGCAGCTGGTAACCCAGGCCATGGCCGACGGCGACAACCAGTACGCGCCGATGGCCGGCAAGCCTGCGCTGCGCCACGCAGTCGCCGCCAAGATCGAGAGGCTGCATGGCTGCCGCTATGACGCGGACGACGAGATCACGATCACGGCCGGTGCAACCCAGGCAATCCTCACCGCGGTGCTGGCGCTGGTGCGTCCAGGCGACGAGGTCATCATCCTGGAACCCGCATACGACAGCTACGTGCCGGCCATATTGCTTGCCGGGGGCCGGGCGGTTCGCGTACCGCTGGACCACACCAAGGGCTATCGGCCGGACTGGAACCGCGTTGCCGCCGTCATAACGGCCCAAACGCGACTGCTGATCATCAACTCTCCCCACAACCCGACCGGGAGCGTCTTCGGCGACGAGGACATCCGTGCCCTGGAGCAAATTGTCCATGCGCACGGCATTTTCCTTTTGGCCGACGAGGTATACGAGCACATCGTCTTTGACCAGAAACCGCACCGCAGCCTGTCAGCTTCGGCGGAACTGGCCGCACGTGCATTCGTCATTTCCAGCTTCGGCAAGACGTTTCACTGTACCGGTTGGAAGATCGGGTATTGCTGCGCGCCTTCGGCTCTCTCAAAGGAGTTTCGCAAGGTGCATCAGTTCAACGTGTTCGCCGTCAATCATCCCATGCAGTCGGGCATCGCGGCGTATCTCGAGGACCCGGCCCACTATCTGGAATTGGCGGCTTTCTACCAGGCCAAGCGCGATCGCTTCATCGCCGGGCTGGCCGCAACCCGATTTCGGGCACTGCCGTGCCCGGGCACCTACTTCGTCCTGGCCGATTACCGCGCCATATCCGAGGAGCCCGAAGCGCAGTTCGCGCACCGCCTGCTGATGGAGCACGGCGTTGCCTCGATTCCGGTGTCCGCGTTCTACCAGCAACCATTCGATAATCACGTCGTGCGCTTTTGTTTTGGCAAGCGCGAGCAGACCCTGGACGCCGGACTCGAAAGGCTCGCGCAGGCCTGAGGCCCGGGACGCGCAGCTCCGCACCAATCCTTGCCTGCGCCGACCTGCGCCTACAGGATCTGCGCGACCGTCTCAAAGGCCAGCCGCGGTCCGCGCGGATAAAACTTTGCCGGATCGGCGACGCCGATGTTGACGAGAAAGTTCGACTTGTACCGCCCGTCCGCAAAGAACTCCGCATCGACCATCGCCGGTGTAAAGCCCGACATCGGTCCACAGTCTAAGCCCAGCGCCCGCGCCGCCACGATCAGATAAGCGCCCTGCAGGGTTGCGTTGCGAAAGGCCGTTTCCCGGGCGGCAGCCGCATTGTTGACAAATATTGGCTTGGCATCGGAAGCCGGGTACTGCGCCGGCAGGTATTCGAAGAACTGCGTGTCGTAGGCGACGATCACGGTGACCGGCGCCGCCATGGTCTGGCCGACGTTGCCCGGGATCAGCGCCGGTTTCAGACGCTCCTTCGCGGCCGCGCTGCGAACGAAAACGAACCGAGCCGGCTGGCAATTGAACGAGGTTGGTCCCCACTTGAGCAGGTCGTACAGCGCATTCAGGCTGGCATCGGGCACCGGGTCGGGACGGAAACCATGCGCGGTATGGGCCGAGCGGAAAATCTGATCAAGTGTGGCATCGGAAAGCTTCGTGGTCATGGTCGGCGACCTCGGATTGGGTAATCACGCGCGAGAATACCGGGGACAGCCCCCGGTGCCGGCCACTAATCCAGCGCATCTTCCTTTGCGATTCCGGGAAGAAGCTGCGCCGACTGTTCGTTCGGCAATGCCTCAACCTCCTTGAGCGCACGCTGCATCTGCCGCGTACGCGTATCGGCAGCATCCAAGGTGTTTGACACCGTACGCACCTGCTCACGGATCTTGGTCAACCAGTCACCAAACCGCGCGAACTCCGTTTTCACCGCCCCCAGAAGCCGCCAGACCTCGGCCGAGCGCTGTTCAATTGCCAGCGTTCGGAATCCCATCTGCAGGGTGTTCAACATCGCGAACAGCGTCGTCGGACCCGCTATGACGACACGGCGCTCGCGATTGAGCATGTCCATCAACCCCGGGCGACGCAGGATTTCGGCGAACAGGCTCTCGGAAGGAACAAAAAGAATCGCAAAGTCCGTGGTGTAGGGTGGCTCGATGTATTTGTCGCGGATGCTGCGCGCTTCGACCTTGATGCGGTTTTCCAGGGCGCGCGCCGCATCTTCCACCGCTTCGGCGTCACCTTGCTCCTGCGCGGCCTGCAGGCGCTCATAATCCTCCGCCGGGAACTTCGCATCGATGGGCAGCCATACCGCTTCGCCGTCGCCGCGACCCGGCAATCGAACCGCGAATTCCACGCGCTCCGAGGAACCGGGCCGCGTCGCCTGGTTGACCGCGTATTGATCGGGCAGCAGCACCTGCTCGAGCAGCGTTGCGAGTTGCGTTTCGCCAAAGGTTCCGCGCACCTTGACGTTGCCCAGGACGCGCTTGAGGTCGCCAACGCCGGCAGCGAGCGTCTGCATTTCACCAAGACCCTGATGCACCTGTTCGAGCCGCTCGGAAACCAGGCGGAAAGACTCGCCCAGGCGCGCCTCGAGCGTGGTCTGAAGCTTTTCCTCAACGGTCGCGCGCATCTGGTCGAGTTTGAACTCGTTGCCCGATTGCAGCGCTTGCAGCCGGGCCTCGAGCGTCAGTCGGATTTCCGCCAAACCCCGTTGCGTGGCCGCACTCCATTCGCTCAGATGATTCTGCATCGTACGACCGTAGAGACCGAGCTGCTCGGTGTGGACGCCGGTCGTCTGCGCCAGCTGCGCGCCGAAAGCCGACTGCATCTGACCAAGGCGATGATCGGCCTCGATGCGCGCGGAACTGGCGTTGCTGTCCAGGGCCTGACGCAGTTCCCGCTCCAGCCGCTCATTGTCCTCGTGCAATCGTTCGATCGCCTGGATGAGTGCGCTGCTGGCAAGGCGCGCACGCGCAAGCCCCCAAAGCACGATACCGATCACGGCGCCGGCGAGCACCAGGTTCAGAGCCAGGCTCAGCGCCGGGTAATTCTGCAAAGTATCCATGAACGGGAATGTACAACGCGGGGACCTTGCTTATGCCTCGCGTAACGATGTCAGCGGCGGCGTCCCCAGGATTTTGCGCATGCCGGCCCAGCCTCCCAGCAGCGCCGCTGCAATGCCTCCGCCGATGCCCGCGAACGCGACCCAAGGGTGGACCACGAATTCGAAATCGAAAACGAACCTCGCCAGCGCCCAGCCAACCACAGCCGCACCAGCGGCCGCGAGGGCGCCGGACAGCGCGCCGACCAGGATCAGCTCCGCTGTCTGCGCTCGCGCCAGCTGCTGGCGCGAAGCTCCCAATGCGCGCAGCAGGGCAGCCTCGCGGACACGTTCGTCGTGCGAGGACGCAAGCGCGGTATAGAGCACCAGTACGCCGGCGGCGAGCGCGAATCCGAACAGGAATTGTGCTGCGCCGGTGACCTGGTCGAGCATGCCGCGCACTTGTCCCAGGACCTGGTCGGTGTCGATGATCGTCAAGTTCGGGAATTGGCGCACCAGTTCGGCCCCGAGCCCCGCCTGCTCCGCCGGCAGGAAAAAGGACGTGATGAAGCTTTGCGGCGCCTGGCGCAGCAGGGACGGCGACATGATGACAAAGAAATTCACCCGCATCGATTCCCAGCTCAGCTTGCGTATGCTGGTCACTGTCGCCGCCACCGTCTGTCCGGCAATGTCGAACCGCAATACCTGGCCAAGCCGGATTCCCAGTCTTCTGGCGACACCGTCCTCGATCGATAATTCCTGCGCATCCGGCGCAAACCAATGCCCCTGCTCGATGCGGTTGTACGCCGGTGGATCGACCCGGTAGGAGAGGTTGAATTCGCGATCGATCAGGGCGCGCGCGCGGGCATCCTCGAAGTTCTCCGGCCCCACCCGCTTGCCGTCGATTTCGATCAGGCGCCCCCGGATCATGGGCTCCAGCGAGACCTCGGCGATGTGGGCAGCGCGCAAGCGTGCGCCCACCGCGTCAACCTGGTCGGGTTGGATATTGATCACGAACCGGTTGGGGGCATTGACGGGCGCCTGCGCGTGCCATGCATCGACCAGGTCGGTGCGCGCGATGCCCAACACCAGCAGCGCCATCAGCCCAACGGCCAGCGCAACGGTCTGCGCCACGCTGGCGGCGGGCCGCCGTTGCATGGCCGCCAGGGCGAAGCGCCACGCGACCCCCACCGTCTGGCTCTCGCGGTGACGCAGGCACTGCAATGCCCGTATGGCGCCGCGCGCGATCGCGGCGTAAAGGGCGACGCACGCGAGGAACGCGCCCCCGACGATCGCCCCGAGCTTGGCGTCCCCGGCAGTCCAGAACAGCAGCCCCGCGAATCCAATCGCGGCCGCCACATATGCCGACCAGGTGCGCGCGCTCTGCACGCCGACATCGCGACGCAGGACACGCACGGGCGATACGCGGCGCAACTGTTCGAGCGGCGGCAGGGCAAAGCCCAGCAGCAGCACCACGCCGCAGAGCAATCCGCGCACGGCCGGATATGGCATTGGCCAGGGAAGGTTCTCCTGCATGAGGCCTGCGAGCAATTCGATGAGCACGAAATGCAGCGCCAGTCCGGAGGCGACCCCCACAAGGCTCGCGGCCACTCCAATGAGCGCGAATTCCAGCCCGAACAAACCCAGGATTTCATTCTGGGCCAATCCCAGGCAACGCATCAGGGCGCAGGAGTCGAGCCGCCGCACCGAGAAACGGCGCGCAGCAGTGCTGACGGCGACCGCGGAGATCATGACGGTCAGCAAGGCAACCAGGCCCATGTAGCGGTCTGCGCGCGCGAGCGTATTTTGCATTTCCGGGCGCCCGTCATCGAGCGACTCCAGGTGTTGCCCGCGTTGCAATCTTGGCTGCAACGACTCGACTAGCCCGCGCACTACCGCACGGTCCCCAGCGATCAACCACCGGTAGGCGACGCGACTCGCAGGCTGGATCAATCCCGTCGCGGGCAGATCCTCGGCGTTGATCAGCACGCGCGGGGCAAATCCCATCACCTGCATGGCGCGGTCCGGTTCGGCGGCGATAACCGCGACAATGCGCAGGCGCATATTACCCAGCCGCAGCCAGTCCCCCTGTTGCAGGCCAAGCACGTACAAGACTTGTGTTTCCACCCATGCCGTGCCGGCAGCCGGTATCCCGCCGGCAGCGCGAGGCGTCCCGCCCTCCATCACCTGGAGTGTTCCGCGCAGCGGATAGCCGCTCGACACGGCCTTGACGGCGACCAGCAGATCGGCCTCCGGTTTCGCATCCGCTATCGCCATGCTCGGAAAGGACGCCGTCAGCGCGCTGCGCAGTCCCAAACGATCCGCCTCTCGTTCCCATTGCGGATCGATCGCGTGATCCGACTCCAGGACCGCGTCGCCACCGAGATATTGCGCAGCGTCGCGCTGCAGACCCGACCGGACCCGATCGACGAAGAAGCCGACGCTCGTTACCGCGGCAACCGCGATCACGAGGGCCGTCGCCAGTAGGCGCAGTTCGCCACCACGCCAATCGCGCCGCGCCATGCGCAGCGCCTGTCCAAACAGCGTATGAATCCTCATCCCACGCCGATTCTACGGCCGACCACGCAAGGCTGCGGAAGGGCGTCCGTTCCCGATCGCCTTGGAGCCGCTTACGAGTAGATCCGGCACGGCGGGTGCAGAATGCAACGCACCGATCGAAGCCGATCTCGCAAGCAAGAATCCAATAATGCCCCTCGCGAGCAAGTCCTAGCTCTTCCTGGACCCCTCTCGGGGAGAATCTTCCCTATGCGAGCTGGATCAGCTCGATCCGGTATTGATCCGGATCTTCGACGAACGCAATCACGCTGCTTCCGCCTTTGACGGGCCCGGGCTCGCGCGTGACTTTCCCGCCCGCGGCGCGGATTCGTGCACAGGTGGCAGCAACGTCGCTCACCCCCAGCGCGATGTGCCCGTAGGCGGTTCCCAAATCGTAGCGCTCGACGCCGTAGTTATAGGTGAGCTCGATCTCGGCATTGCCCTCCGCGTTGCCGCGCCCGAAACCGACGAAAGCCAGCGTGTATTTCTGCTCGGGCCGATCGCTCGTTCGAAGCAGGTTCATCCCCATTACGCGGGTGTAAAAATCGATCGAGCGCTGCAAGTCGCCAACACGCAGCATGGTGTGCAGTAGCTTCATGGTCGGGCGCGCTCCATTTTTCTATGTCCAGAAACCGCATCGCATATTATGAAGCTTGGAGAATCCGCCGTCAGCCGCCGTTGGTTACCGGCGACCGATCAGCCGTTTCCGTTGGGAATCGCGCTAGCCTTGCCGGTGTTGCCGCAATTGTGAGAGGACGCCATGCGCTACCGCCTGCTGGGCCACACCGGTTTTTATGTTTCCGAGCTTTGCCTCGGCACAATGACCTAGGGAATAGCGGATTTGCCGACCTCGAACCAGTTGATGGAGCTGGAGTGCAATTATGTCCTCGCAAACTTCATCGGCGTGCACCAGGTTGTTTGAATCGTCTCGGGCTCCTTAACCGCCCCCCAAATCATTGCGATCGGTCGGACAGCATTTCTATCGTTGCACCTGGCGGTGGCCTCGATGCGCCCAGGAAGCTCACCGTCATCGGTGCGATTCGATCCGCACAAGTCTGTATTGCAATGTGCCCGCAGCCGTCAAATACCTCCAGTACGGATTGCGGAGCCGCCTGTTGCATGGCTTCGCCGATTGTCAAGGGCGTCAACAAGTCTTGTTTGCCCCACACCAGCAACAAGGGCATCTTCAAATCGGAGAACCTCCGATCCAGCAGATCCGCACCGGTTTTCATTGAGGCCAGGGCCCGTTCAATCACCCATCCGTCCCGTCTTGTCTTCCGCAGCAGGTCCTCTTTCACGAAATCCGGTATCGGATCCGGGTTGGGCATCAGAAGTGCCATTAGCGCATCCACCTGTGCGCTGGTTTGCGGCGTAAAAAGCGCTAAATCGAAGCTCGGCGTAAACGACAGTCCTGCGCTGTCGAACAAGATGAGCTGACTGATGCGCCGTGGCTGGTCGAGAGCCACCATGGCCGAGATCCACCCGCCCATTGACTCGCCAACCAGGGCCACTCTTTCCAGATGCTTCGCGTCCAGAAATGTTTCGACCAACTTGGCCTGTTCCGTTATCGAATAGCTGTGGTCCGCTGGCTTCGCGGATTCACCGAACCCCAAAAGATCCATGGCGATTACGTGGTGCCCGCCCCGCACCAGATACGGCATGAGCTTGCCCCAGTCCTGCTGTGCCGATCCCCCGAGCCCGTGCACGAGTACCACCGGATCTCCGCTTCCGCCCTCGACGAAATGCAGTTCGTGACCGTCGAGGTTCATGGTGTCGCTGTCGATTCCCGCAAGAAACAGCTGGGCTTGCATAAACCTTGAGGCCGCCCACAGTGGCGCGCGCCAGACGGTCACTGCAAGGGCGGCTGCGACGAGTACGAATAAAGGCAACGTGGACACTGCGACTCGAGCGATCCGGCGAAATTCTTCTCGAGCGCGCCCACCTGTCTTCGTCACGAATGCTCCCAAAACGGAATCAGTTGGCCATTTTATGAAACGATTGCACGATCGGAGCATTTCGAAGCGCTAGCAACACCAGTGCAGCCGGCCATTGGCGGTAAAGGCGAACCGGTCGAGCGGCTCGCCGTGGTATTCGGCCATATGATTGGGCCCTGCCTCGCCGTGCACCCAGACCATAAGAGGAGTCCGGCTTTCCCCGGGGCTGCGTGCGGCATGGACAACCTCGCCCCGCATCGCCGGTAACAAGGTGCTGCCGACGGCGCACAGGGCCGGTAGGCCTCGCATGCCGCGCGGATGTCTGTTAGCTGCGGCAACGAGCCGATGGTCGTCGACGAAGATGGGGCAGGCGTTCTTAGACCTACCCGTATCGGCGCGGCCTTCCATCCACTTGGCTTGGCGATTGGCCTACGGACCCGCCCCTACGGCGCCACTGGTCCGGCGGCCCGGGACCAGAGTGTACGGCCACGCGGGGGCGCACCGCCCTCGTCGCATCGCCACGCGTATTGCGCGTTGGGTGTTTACGCTACTGCGAAAAAAACAATACCGAGCGCGCTAAGTCCTACGATGGTAATGACAAAGAATCGGATGCTGTGCCAGACGTCGATATCGCCCATGTTCTTCTCCGTTTCGGGAATGAATCGTCCCATAGCCCACGTTACGCCCGGGATTGCGGCATTACAAGCGTCGGATTTGGGCTGACCACCACAAAACAAAGGAAAAAGGGCCGCAACAACATGTCCCCGCGATACAGGAGCCATGCTGCCGTCAGGGGCAACTTACTGCTTTCCCTTGCGTAGAGGTCATTCCCGCGAGTCAAGTTCCCGAAGAAAAAACACACGGTGTACCGAGGGCTGGCCAACGGCGCGGGCCCGGATTACCCAGCCGCGCGCTTCCGGGCGCTTTACCGGGAGTCTGCCGCATTTCGGCCGGATTGTGCGTTGCAGCATCTCCATTCCCTTCGAATTGTCCCGGCAGCGGCCCGCAAAATGTAGGTGTTCGCCCTTACCGCGAATAGGAATGCGTCGTATTTCCTATTGTTTAGTGAATTAGTCTGGTTTACATTTACTTAGCAACCCTTCAGCTAAGGGGGTTCCCGGTCCATCGGTCATCGCCCGGACGCCCGCCAAGCGGAGGCAATCCAAACCCTTCGAGGAGATTCTCATGAAGACAGATATCGTGGCGGCAATCAAATGGCTGACGACACTGACGGCGGTGTTCGCGCCATTTCTCGTGGTTGGCTATGCCCTTCTCATCGTTCCCGGCGGCTTGCACGCCCTGCAGAACACCGATGGGGTGGACTGGATCTGGCTCATCTTGCTCGGGGGCATGATGCTGGGCATTTACTACTTTCTCGCGGTGTATTTGCTGGACAAGGAGACTGATCGGCGTGGAGTTCCCGCCACTCAATAACAATGACGCTACCCTGGTCGGCCGGGACGACGCCAGAGATTTGTCGATTCTGAGCCGCTCATTCGGTATCTTCGACGTGGACCAGGAAGGCCACCCTTGGCGCGTCGAACTTGAAGCGTTCCAGCGTTCCGTGTCCGCTCGCTAGTACGGTTTGCGTTCCGCCATTCGCCCGCCGCTTGTGCCGCAAAGCAAGCGGCGATGCGGGCGCGCGCTTCACTCTGGCGGTCGGGTCGGCGCCTGTTCCGGCCGAGAAAAATGGCTCAGCGGCAGGGCGCTATCGTCATAAACGAGCGCGACGCGCAACCCAGCTGTGGCGCAACCACTCGCTCAGGATCTCGACAAATTGTCGTTGCGGTCACGCAATTGCCGGAGCCGCCACGTAGGACAGCTGATTTCCTCGCAACTAGCAGCCGCGTCGGGGTCTCGCGAGGCAGCTCGGAGTTGGGCTCGCACAGAGGGACCAAACAAAAACCCCGCTTACGTAGCGGGGCTTTGCGCCAGATGCGTCCCTGTGGTTAGGCGGTCACTACTGGCAGTAGGTCCTACTCCACCTTGGTTTCTGGCTTGAGCGCATCGTCGTTACCTACGATGATGCAGCCAGACACAGGGCGCAGCGATACATCCAATCCGGGCTAGTGCGCCGTCCTCTTTCTCCTTCGCAGGTGATAAGCCACAGAGCTCGACCCGGCACAGGTCCGCCCGATTACCCCGATTACCCCCTCACCTTCACTCGAGATTGGGATAGTTGCGGGCATAGCGCTGTTTTTCCTTCTGCAACGCTTTTGCGCAATTGATAAATGCCTCTAGGTCGCCGCGAGAATTTTCCCGAGCCGGATGTTCCTATGCCTTCTGGGAGATTTGGTGAATGTGCGTAATAGGCCGGCTGTTCTCGGTCGTGACATGCCAACAATCGGACCCGAAGCCGACACGGATGCCAATGGGGCGTTACTTGTTTCCGAGTAGTCCGGACGACAAGGTGCACCCCGTGTGGCCAGAATGGAAATCTGTTCTTCTTCGCTTGAATGCCGTACGACTACTAGCGAACATAGACGGCGTTCTCGTACGCTTCGAAATCCGCGTGTGACAAGCGGCCGTCGTGGTCGGTGTCAAACCGGTCGAAAAGGCGGACCAGATCCGGCATTTTCTTGGCGTCCTCCCGTCCGATGAAGCCATCGTGATCGGTATCGAGGCTCTGGAAGTCCTCGGCAATTTCCTCCTCGTCCTCCAGGTACACCGCAAGAAAGTAGTAGATGCCCAACATCATGGCCCCAAGCAAAATGAGCCAGATCCAATCGACGCCACTGGTATTGCGCAAAGTCCCCCAGGGGTCGGGAAGGACAATGAAGGCAGCGCCGGTCATGAAAAACGGTGCGAAGACCGCTACCAGTAGCGTCAGCCTCTTGATAGTTGTTTTCATAACAATCTCCTTTAAATGGTCGCGGAAGTTGTTCAGCATGGCGGGCGCCTGGCTGATGACCGAAAGGCCAGGAATGACCATGGCTTAACAACTAGTAAGAAACGTACGCCCGACTTATGATGAAAACAAGAGGAAATGCAAATCGTTCCTAAATAAGGTACGGGCGAACACGTATTTTCTTTCGGTATTTTTGGGGCACACGTCAAGCCGACTCGCATTGCCGCACTGCGCTCAAAGGAACGCTTCCGTCCACTTTGGTGGAAAAACGTACTTGGCGGAAGCGGTGCTCTGCCACCACAACTATGCATTCGGCCTTCCGACCCCCGGTAGTCTCTTTCCCTCAGTGAAGCAAAATATCCCGTAGGCTCTACTATTGATAGAGGCTCTACTGCAGATCACCACAACGCAGTAAAACGAAGCATGGAACAAGCACACGCCCGCTACCTGCAGCACGTCGAATCGATTCGCGCCGCCTATGGCGATGCTGCCGCGCTCGCAGTTCGCGCAATGGCATCGTTCCGGTTCGCGCAGTTGACTACGCTGGCCTTGATCGAAGAATTGGATCGGGCCAACATGCTGGCACCGGACTGTGCTGATACCGTCAACGCACTGTGGGCCACGGCGCAATCACAGACGACGCAGGTGATGCTTGCCCCGCTGATCGCGGGCAAGACCGATGAGGAAGCATCGGCACTGGTCACCACTATCAGCGAAGTCTCGAAGATCATGGCCGCGTTGCCGTTGGCGACTGCCGCCTGCCATTGACCGTCCCCAAGTCAATTCCGGTCGGTCCGCTTTGACGGCGTCAGCGGCAAGAGGCCCCGGGCTGCGAACACAAACCACACACACCATTTCGATTCATGCGGTGCGATCGGTTCGCGTCGCTAACAGAAGTAAATAATCCGGCGGTTTCCAAGGCCAAAACTACCTGAATCGCAACCGGATTCGCTCGCGAATTCCCACGGTACACCGCCGACGTAGCCGGACTTCGCTACCTCGTTTCTAAGGTTTGATTTTGCATTGGTGCACCTACGGGATATAGATTATTGGCGGAAACGGTGAGATTCGAACTCACGAACGGTTGCCCGTTGCTGGTTTTCAAGACCAGTGCGTAGGGGCACGACGGGACGGATGACCGAGGACAGCAGGGGTCCGGAGCGGTCGCGAAATGCCCCAAGGTGGGTGTAGATTGGGTGTCGAATCCGGCGGGCAGTAATCTATATGCCATGCTCGCCCGAAAGACCCTGTTCGCCCGCGCGTTGCTGTACGTCGCCATGCTGATGGCGGTGATTGGGCTGTATGTGATATCGCCTGAACCGCCCGCACCGCGTACCGTGGTCATGCCTGCGAAACCTCGGAGGATCGGAAAGTTTGTCTCTTTGAAGGGAAACCGCAATGACGCTACTGCGTCGGCTTGGACTGGTCTGACAACGGTTTCGGCTGATTAGCCGTCGAACCCACATGAATCGTAGTTGTCCCGATGGTGCGACCATCAACGTCGAGTCGTATCACATAGCTCCCGGACACCGGGAACATCGGATCGCGCAAATTTATGACAAGCTGAACGCTGCCAAAGTCAAGAGATCCGCTTTTTTGGCCAACCGGCTTTGGGGCGAGAAACTCGTTCTTAATTTGTGTCAGCTTTTCCCCGGTCGGATGTTCCATAACAAGTTCGAACTTGTGCGGTTCTGCCCGAATGTCGCCAGATTCCAATGCAAGCCGCGTGGCCACGCTCAGTGACGACAGTACGGCCGGAAGTTCCTTCACATACAAGTGATCGAATACTCCAACAAGGGTGGCCTTGCCGCCCGAATCGGAGGAAGCAAATTCAGCAGCAATTAAGTAGTCAAGTTTCATCACTAGTGTCCGGTTAAAAGCCGAACAAATTCAACTGATTATCGCCAAGTGGTGTTTCTGG
>OMSW01000307.1:4390-6967 GCA_900290295.1 Burkholderiales bacterium | reverse complement strand
GTGAGCTGTACCGTCCAGCGGGTATCGTGTCCGATACGTTTGCGCACCAGCCGCGCCAGAGCAATACGAGTGCCTTCGGGTAATGGTCGGTGGTATTGGCACGTGCCGGTCGCATTGGATTGCGCGGCCGCGGGCCCAAGGCGAAAGCGAAACTCCCCGTATTTGCGATGGCCGACGCCGTTGGTTGGGACCAGCGCGATCTCGCGGTGGCGCCCGCCAAGGATGTCCGCGGCCAAAACGCCGCCGGCGGTCGTGAACTGCAAGGTCAGGGCGTCCTGGGTCTTTTCGCTACCCACGGAAAAGCGCGGGGCCCTGCCGTTGGCGCTCGACCTGGTGTAGGCGAGCAGTGCGATGTCGAGCACCGCATTGGCCGTGGCCCAGCCCAGCCCGTCGGCGACCGCTTCGGCACGCAGGCGGTACGTGTCCGTTCCGGCATTCCTGCCGATACGCGCGTAGAAACGGGTTTTGAGAACGTCCTGGTGGTCCTTGCGCAGCGCGCCGAGAAGTTGCGCGAATTGTGTCCACAGACCACGTCGCTCGAGGGCGATTTCGCGCATGGCTGGCTCGTCGTTGCGCGCCTTGGCCGCGGTGAAACGGCCATTGCAATCGTCGATTCGAGCCTCCAGCCCGGCCGCGGCCGATCCTCCCTGCGCGATCACATATGCCTGCATTTCTCCGACGATGTCGCGTATGCACGCCACGATCTTGTTGTACAGGGCGCGTGCTTTGCTGATCTGGTCCGAGACGAGCGGAATGCAATCCTTGTCCAGCCGCAATCCGTATTCGTAGCTTGCGACCGAGGCATCGCAATACTTCGGAATCGAGATGGCCCGGCGCTTTCCATCCCCGATCGCCGACGCGTTCTTGGAAAAATGCGTTGTTGTACAGGGCCCGGTCATCGGAAATCACCGTCGCTGCATTGAGATCGAATCGGCGCCACGATCCCGCTGGACACACGTGGTAACGCGATGAGGCTCCGTACGCACCGCAAGGGCTTCACGAAGCGGCCTGTTTGGCAATGGGCAAGCGAACGACAAATCGGGAACCGTTGCCCACCGAGCTCTCGACACTGATGCTGCCGTGGTGCAGCTCGAGAACCATCTTGACCATGTACAAGCCGATGCCGGTTCCAACGATTCCCTTGACGTTGCTGCCCCGGTGATAGCGCTCGAATAGCCGATCCAAATCGGCGTGCGGAATGCCGATGCCGTGATCCTCCACGATGATGATTTCATTGCCCGGCTCGTCGTGGGCACTGAGTTCGATCAAGCTGCCATTGGGCGAGTATTTGATCGCGTTGGAAAGCAGATTGCTGAATGCTTGATACAGTAGCTTCGGGTCCCCCCGCGCCCTGTGTGGCGCGTGGCGAAGGTTCTCCACGATCTGGGCGCCGGGTGTGATCTCCCGGTATGTCTGGCATAGCTCGTGAAGCAGCGCAGCCAGATCGAAATCGCTTGGGTGGTAGTAGAGCTGCGGATTTGCCTCGAACAGCTGTGAGGCGTTGAGCAGGTTGTCTATCAGATGCGTCATTCGTCGCACTGCCAAACGCACCTTGGTAGCCCGCTCCACGAGTTCGTCGCCCGTGATGCCATGGTCGCTGGTTTTGATCAGACGCTGCGCCTGGCCATCGATTACCGTCAGCGGTGTGCGAAACTCATGCGAGGCCATGGACACGAAGTTGCGCTGCAGGTCCGTCAAGCGCTGCTCATGCTCGAGCTTTTCTGCCAACATCGAGGCCTGCTGCTCTAGCCCGAGCTGGCTGTGCGCCAGCTCGATTGCGTTGTCACGGAACACGACTATGGCGCGTGCCATCTCCCCGATTTCATCCTGACGCTCCGTGCCCGGAGTCTCGATATCGGTCTGGTTTGCGGCAAGGGAGCGCATGCGTGCGGCAAGATCCAGTATCGGCCCCAACACGCTGCGACTGATGTGCCGCATCATGAGGATGCTCATAAGAACAAGAAGCACGATTGCGAGAACGATCAGCGAGCGCGTCTGCCGGAAGATCGCCTCCGCTCGATTGCTCGCTTCGGTGGCACTGGCGACGGTGCGATCGGTTAGCGCGCCCAGCGCATCGCTCGCTGCGGCGTACGCGGTTCGTGATCCGGTGAGGTACAGCGCATTGCCATCGGTCTTTCGGCCCCGTGCCGACAGCTCGATTACCTCGTCGGCGAGTTTTCGATAATCCTCCCACCTCTGGGTGAAGTTCGCCCAAAGCCTGCTTTCCGTGGCGTCATGGGCCAGCTTTTCATACTTGCTCCTGGCCGTTGCGATCTCGGCATTTAGCTCGACGATTTCCCTTTCGCTCGTGGCGATCTCGGCTGGCGTTGGCGCCAGCAGGTGACTTGCCTCCGCAGCACGGAAGTCCGAGGTGAAATTGTTGAGATCGCCGAGTAGGCGCGTGCTGATCAGCCAGCGGTCACGGATTTCCGCCGACGCGGCGTTGACCTCGGCGAACCGCCATACGCTGAACAGGCCAGATATCACCAAAAGCAGCCCGAAGACCGTGAAAATCCCGGACAAGCGTCTTCGGATGGAGTGGCGCCGCATCACGGACTTGGGCGGCTGTTGAGCGAT
>OMSW01000307.1:0-4380 GCA_900290295.1 Burkholderiales bacterium | reverse complement strand
GTGTTGTGCGATATCAGCATGCCCGTCATGACCGGCTTTGAAGTGTTGGAGCGGCTCACTGCAATCGCGCCGCGCTTTCGGGACATGCCGTTTGTGTTTCTCACCGCGCTCACGGACCGCGATAACGAACTCAAGGGTCGCCAGCTCGGCGCCGACGACTACGTCAGCAAGCCAATCGACTTCGAGGTTCTCGCCACGATCATTAACGCGCGCTTGGCCCGTGTCGCCCGCATGGAGGTTTGGCCCCGCGCTATCGAACTGAGTGAACGCGAAATTGCAGCGCTGACCTGGTCGGCGCGTGGCAAGACATCCGATGAGATTGCGACCATTCTGGGGTTGAGCAAGCGCACCGTCGACTTTCATATGGACAATGCTCGTACCAAGCTCGGCGTGGCGACGCGTACGCAGGCGGTGGTCAAGGCGGTAACCGGCCGTCTTATCGAACCGTAGATCCATCGATTCCAGCCTCCGAGTCCTTGCTCGCCGGTCGTTGCGATGAAACCGCGCCGCCTTGATCGACCCGAACGTTGCCGTGGTCTCGGGCCGATGGATTGGGCGGACCCGCCGGCTTGCGAGGTTGCGCATTGACCCACGACGCCGCAGGCGTCGCGCTTTCCGGGTCCTTCCTGCGGTGGCTTTGCAAAATGCCGTTGGCTTTGGCTACGCTTGGGCGAGCATTGGCGGTTTTGGCTCCGGACGCAGTCGGGGCAGCGGCATTGGACAGCTCTTTTGCGGCCTCAGACCCCGCCCGTTGCCCAGCGGCAGCAACTTTGCCATTTGCCCTCACCGTTTCCTCGACGGCAGCCGACGCACCGGGCGGTACGCCAATTGCACCGATTTCCGTGCCATGGTTGGTAGCCAGCTGTCGTTGATGCGGACCGGGAAACGCGGCCGGCTTCGTCAACGCTCCGGCCGGAACGATCGGGAATCGGTTGCTGTGCGCGACAAGGCCGGAGCCGGACGCCGGGCCGCCAACAGCGGTCGCTGCGCCGCGCACGGCCGTGCCAGCGGTGGAGTCTATCGGGCGATGCTGCTGCGCCTGACTGACATCTGTCAGCCCGGCCACGAGAACAAGCAGGGCCATCGCATACCGCCGGCTCCTCACCGAGTTCTCCCTGCAGGTCCTTGAACTGCGTCCCGACGTCAGCGGGAAACAAGGGATAGCATCCATGATTTGATTCCGGCCTCGCGCCTAATCGTGCTCCTCGATCCTATCGGTGCCATGAGCGGTGGCGTGTGAGGGCTCTTTTTGCAGGAACAAGGTCTGGAGCGCCGGCACAACCACCATCAATAAAACCGGTCCGATGAGCAGACCGCCGACCACGACGGTCGCCAGCGGACGCTGCACCTGGCTGCCGATGCCGTGGGAAAGTGCTGCGGGGAAAAGGCCGATACAGGCGGAAAGTGCGGTCATCAACATCGGGCGCATCCGCTGTTCGGCAGCATGGAACATGGCATCGATGCTTCCCACGCCGCGCATGCGAACATGATTGTAGTAGGTGATCACGAGGATGCCGTTCATTACCGACACACCGAACAACGAGATGAATCCAATCGCCGCCGAGACGCTGAACGGCAGTCCGGTGACATACAGTGCCAGTATTCCGCCGCCGATGGCGAAGGGAATGCCCGCCAGCGCCAGCAGGCTGTCACGCAGCGAATTGAACAGTCCGTACAGGAGCACGAGGATCAGAACGAGGCTGAGCGGTACTACCACTGCGAGGCGCTTTTGCGCGAGCTGCAGGTCCTCGAACTCGCCGGCCCAGATCATGCGATATCCGGTCGGCAGCTTCACATCGCGGGCAATGCGCTCCTGCGCCTCGGCAACCGTACTGCCCAGATCGCGGCCACGCACGCTGAACTTGATCGGAATATATCGCTGCGTGGTTTCGTGATAGATGTAGGAAGCCCCGGTATCCAGGCTGATCGAGGCCAGATCCCGCAGCGGTATGTAGGCGGTCGCGCCGCGGTTGCGACCGCGCCGCCCATGGTCGCCTGAATGACGGTGTTGACATCGCCGGTATTTAACCCATAGCGGGCGGCCTTTTCACGGTCCACCTTGATGTTCAGGTTCGGCTGGCCGCGCACGCGGAAAATCCCGAGATCGGCAACGCCCCGCACCTGACTCATCTCGTCCTGGACCTGCACCGCAAGCTTTTCGAGCACTTCCAGGTTGGGACCGATGATCTTGACGGAGTTGGCGCCTTTGACGCCGGAAATCGCCTCCTCGACGTTGTCCTGAATATATTGCGAGAAGTTAAAGACCACACCCGGCAACTCGTCGGTAAACTCCTTTTGCAATTGATCGGTCAACTTGTCCTTGGTCAGGCCGGAGGGCCACTCGTCGTACGGCTTTAGCGGCACGAACAGTTCGACGTTGGAGAAGGGCGAGGCGTCGCTGCCGTTGTCGGGACGGCCATGCTGGGAAACGACCGTGATGACCTCCGGATGCCGGAGCAGGATATCGCGCATCTTGCGCGTGGCCTCGGTGCCAGCGTCCAGCGACATCGTCAATGGCATGGACGCGCGAATCCAGTAGTTGCCCTCCTCCAAGGCCGGCAGGAACTCCGAACCGAGCCGAGTTGCAAGCAAGCCGCTCAGGACCAGAAAGATTGCGCCAAGCCCAACCATCAGCTTGCGGTTTGCCAGCGACCAGCGCAACACCGGCGTGTAGGCAGAACGTATCCACCGAACCAGGAACGTCTCGACCTCCTTCACGTGCTTTGGCAGCACGAGGGAAGCCAGAACCGGAGTGACGGTAAAAGTCGCGATCAATGCCCCCGCCAGGGCGTAGCCATAGGTCCTGGCCATTGGTCCGAAGATCTGACCCTCGACACCCTGCATGGTAAACAGGGGAACAAAGGCCGCCACCGTAATCGCGACAGAGAACAGAATCGACATGTCCACCTGCAGCGCGCTGATATAGATCAGGCGCATCCGATTCGTCCACGTCGACTTGTGATTTACGTCCCTTGCATGCGTCGGGTCGGTTCCGAGCTGCCCCTCGGCCAGATCCTCGAGCAGGGTACGCCGGTCCTCTTTGCTGGCCTGCAGATTGCGGAAAATGTTTTCCACAAGAATCACTGCCGAATCGATGATGATCCCGAAATCGACTGCGCCGATGGACAACAGGTTGGCATCCTCACCGCGCAGCACCAGCAGGATGATGCTGAACAGCAATGCAAACGGAATGTTGACTCCGACGATGATGGCACTGCGCAGGTCGCCCAGGAAAATCCACTGGATAAGGAAGACAAGCAGGCAGCCGAATATGAGGTTGTGAAAGACCGTGTGGGTGGTAACCTCGACCAGCGAGGTTCGGTCATAGTAGGGAACGATCTTTACTCCGGGCGGCAAGCTGCCGTCATGATTGAGCTTCTCCACTTCGGCCTTGATACGCGGCACGATCTCGTTGGTATGCTGGGTCCGGCCCATCACGACAATGGCTGCAGCGACATCGTCGTCGTGATCGCGCCCGGCAATGCCCAACCTCGGGACGTACCCGACGCGGACGCTGGCGATATCTTTGACGCGCACCGGTACGCCGTTCATCTGTGCGAGGACGACATTTTCGATGTCGTTGACCTTATAGCCTTTGGTCAGATCGTCATTGCCGCCACTGTCGACCAGCCCGACGCCACGAATGTTCACGGACTGCTGGCCGATGTTTATCTCACGTCCACCGACGTTGATATTTGCATTGCCAAGGGCAGCGAGCAACTGTGGCACCGTGATGCTGTAGGCCTGAAGCTTGTTCAAATCCGCCTCAACGTCGAACTGCTTGGTGGTGCCGCCCCAGCTATTGATGGCAACGACACCGGGAATGGTCGAGAGCCGGCGGGCAACGATCCAATCCTGGACCGTGCGCAGATTGGTCAGTCCGAAGTGCGGCGGCCCCACCACCTGGTAGCGGTACACCTCGCCTACCAGGCTGGATTGCTGGATTTGCGGAATTTGGTTCTGCGGCAACGAGACGTTCTGTTGCAGGCTCAAGGCCGCCTGCGTATATGCGAAGTAGTAGTCGACGCCGTATTTGAACGTGACGCGCACGAAGCTAAGACCGTAAAACGAGGTGGAGCGGATATTGGCAATACCGGGCGTGGAGTAAAGGCCAATCTCCATCGGAATGGTGTAATAGCGCTCCATTTCCTCGGCCGAAAGACCGGCCGCTTGTGCCGTGATCTCCAGGATCACGGGAGCCGGGTTCGGGTAGGCCTCGACATTGAGCTCATTAACGGCGAAGAATCCACCGCCAAGAAATACCGCCAGGCCCAGCAGAACCATGGTTCGGCGCGTCAGGCCAAACGCGAGTATGCCCTTCAGCACGATATACGTCTCTGGTTGTGCCCTGCTGGTGCAGAGCGATGGGAATCAGGACTC
>OMSW01000308.1 GCA_900290295.1 Burkholderiales bacterium | reverse complement strand
GTACTTGCCGCACAAGCACTCGTAGTCCTTGATCGGGCCGAAGATCTTGGCGCAGAACAGGCCGTCGCGCTCGGGCTTGAACGTGCGGTAATTGATCGTTTCCGGCTTCTTGACTTCGCCGAAAGACCAGGAACGGATCTTGTCGGGTGAGGCAATGCCGATCTTGATGACGTCGAACTGTTCGTCCTGCTGAACTTGCTTGAACAGATCCAATAGCGCTTTCATTCGCTTCTCCAGACCCAGAGTACTGGGAGGGTGGGTTTGTCCGCCTTGAGTGCCGCCGGTCGCTGCTGTCGCAGGCTCCAACCCGGCGTCGCGTTTCGTGACGTTCGCGCCTCAGTCCCTTTCCAGATCGATATCAATGCCCAACGAGCGGATTTCCTTGACTAGCACGTTGAAGGACTCCGGCATGCCGGCATCGATCGAGTGCTCGCCCTTGACGATGTTCTCGTATACCTTGGTGCGCCCATTGACGTCGTCGGACTTGACGGTGAGCATTTCCTGCAAGGTATATGCGGCCCCGTACGCCTCGAGCGCCCAGACTTCCATCTCGCCAAAGCGCTGGCCGCCAAACTGGGCCTTGCCGCCCAGCGGCTGCTGCGTAACCAGCGAGTACGGCCCGGTCGATCGGGCATGCATCTTGTCGTCGACCAGGTGGTGCAGCTTGAGCATGTGCATGTAGCCCACCGTCACATTGCGCCCGAAGGCCTCGCCGGTGCGTCCGTCGTACAGCGTGGCCTGCGTCCGCGAGGGCGTCAATTGCAAGCGCTTGGCGACGTCCTCCGGATACGCGATCTCGAGCATGGCATGGATGTCGCCCTCCGATGCTCCGTCGAACACCGGCGTCGCGAACGGAACCCCGGCCCCCAGGTGCTGCGCCAGTTCCAGGATCTCGTCATCGTCGAGCCCTTCGACCTGCTCTGGCTTGCCCGACTGGTTGTAGACATCGCGCAGAAAACCGCGCAGCGCCCCCGCCGTGGCGGTACGCGCCATATCGCCGATGCGCGCGCCCAGGCCCTTGGCGGCCCACCCCAGGTGGGTCTCCAGGATCTGGCCGACGTTCATCCGCGAGGGCACGCCCAGCGGATTGAGAACGATGTCCACCGGCGTACCGTCGGCCATGTACGGCATATCCTCCACCGGGACGATGCGCGACACCACCCCCTTATTGCCGTGCCGACCGGCCATCTTGTCGCCGGGCTGCAGGCGCCGCTTTACCGCCAGGTAGACCTTGACCATTTTCAAAACACCGGGCGGCAATTCGTCACCCTGGGTCAGCTTCTTGCGCTTGTCCTCGAAGGCCTGGTCGAACTGCAGGCGCTTGGCCTCGATCGACTCCTTGAGCGCCTCGAGCTGTGCCGCCGCCGCCTCATCGGCCAATCGCACGTCGAACCAGTGATAGCGCTCGAGCGAATCCAGGTAATCCTTGGTAATCACGGTGCCTTTGGCGATCTTGCGCGGGCCGCCGGTCGCTTCCTTGCGCAGCATCAGCCGTTCGATCCGGGCGAACGCGTCGGCCTCGACAATGCGCAACTGGTCGTTGAGGTCCTGACGGTACCTCTTGAGCGCATCGTCGATGATCTGCTGGGCGCGCTTGTCGCGCTGGATCCCCTCGCGGGTGAAGACCTGCACGTCGATCACCGTCCCGTTCATGCCCGAGGGAACGCGCAGCGAGGTGTCCTTGACGTCCGATGCCTTCTCGCCAAAGATCGCCCGCAGCAGCTTTTCCTCCGGCGTGAGTTGCGTCTCGCCCTTGGGCGTTACCTTGCCCACCAGCGTGTCGCCGGCCGAGACCTCGGCACCGATGTAGACGATTCCCGAGTCGTCCAGACGCGCCAGCTGCGATTCCGACAGGTTGGAAATATCGCGGGTGATTTCCTCCGGTCCTAGCTTGGTGTCGCGCGCGACGACATTGAGCTCCTCGATATGTATCGAGGTGTAGCGGTCATCGGCCACCACGCGCTCCGAGATCAGGATCGAATCCTCGAAGTTGTAGCCGTTCCACGGCATGAACGCCACCAGCATGTTCTGGCCCAGCGCCAGCTCACCCAGGTCGGTCGAGGCCCCATCGGCGATCACGTCGCCCTTGGCGATCTGGTCACCCTTGTTGACGATCGGACGCTGGTTGATGTTGGTGTTCTGGTTGGAGCGCGTGTACTTGACGAGGTTGTAGATGTCGACACCGACCTCGCCCGTGACGTTCTCGTCTTCATTGACGCGCACGACGATCCGGTTGGCGTCGATGAAATCGACCACACCACCGCGCAGGGCCTGCACCGTGGTGCCGGAGTCGACCGCGACGGTGCGCTCGATGCCCGTGCCCACCAGCGGTTTTTCCGGCCGCAGGCACGGCACCGCCTGGCGCTGCATGTTCGAGCCCATGAGTGCGCGGTTGGCGTCGTCATGCTCCAGAAACGGGATCAACGAAGCGGCAACCGAAACGATCTGGCTCGGCGCAATATCCATGAATTCGATGCGCTCGGGCGATATCAGCACGAACTCGCCGTTCTGGCGGCAGGAGACGAGCTCGTCGGTGAACTTGCCACCCTTGTCCAGCGGCGCATTCGCCTGGGCAATGACGTACTTGCCCTCATCGATCGCCGACAAAAACAGGATCTCGCTGGTGACCCGGCCGGCATCGACGCGCCAATACGGCGTCTCCAGGAAGCCATACTCGTTCAGGCGCGCATACAGCGCCATGGAATTGATCAGGCCGATGTTCGGGCCCTCGGGCGTCTCGATCGGGCACACGCGGCCGTAATGCGTCGGATGGACGTCACGCACCTCGAAACCGGCACGCTCGCGGGTCAGGCCACCCGGGCCCAGGGCCGAGACCCGTCGCTTGTGGGTGATCTCGGAAAGCGGATTGGTCTGATCCATGAACTGGCTCAACTGCGACGATCCGAAGAACTCGCGGATCGATGCCGATATCGGCTTGCTGTTGATCAGGTCGTGCGGCATCAGGTTCTCGGTTTCGGCCTGACCCAGGCGCTCACGCACCGCCCGTTCGACGCGCACCAGGCCGGCGCGAAACTGGTTCTCGGCCAGTTCCCCCACGCAGCGCACGCGGCGATTGCCCAAGTGGTCGATGTCGTCAATTTCCCCATGACCGTTGCGCAGATCGACCAGGAGTTTCATCGCATTGATGATGTCCTCGTGCGTAAGCGTCAACGGCCCCTCGATGTCCGAGCGGCCCAACCGGCTGTTGACCTTCATGCGGCCAACGCGGGAAAGATCGTAGGTTTCCTCGTCGAAAAACAAGCGGCGAAACAGCGTCTCGACCGCGTCCTCGGTCGGCGGCTCACCGGGGCGCATCATGCGGTAGATGGCGATGCGCGCCGACAGCTGGTCGGCGGTTTCATCGATCCGAAGCGTGCCGGAAATGAAGGCGCCCTGATCAAGGTCGTTGACATAGATGGTGCGGATCTCGCTCACACCGCCATCGCGCAGTTTCTGCAACAGCTCTTCCGTAACCTCGTCATTGGCGCTGGCAAGCACCTCACCCGTCTGCGGGTCGACCACCGAGGTCGCCAGCACGCGGCCCAGAAGGTAATCCTCATTGACCGCAATGCGGGTCATGCCTGCCGCTTCCATGTCGCGGATGTGGCGCGCATTGATGCGCTTGTCCTTGGCGACGACCACCTTGCCACTCGGGTCGGCGATGTCGAAGCGCGCAATCTCGCCGCGCAGGCGCTCCGGAACGAGTTGCATGAAGCCGCCCGTGGTCGGCGCCAGCGAGAAGGAATCGAAGGCGAAAAAGTGCGCCAGGATCTGCTCGACGTTCAGGCCCAGGGCCTTGAGCAATATCGTCGCCGGCATCTTGCGGCGCCGATCAACGCGGAAAAAGAGCACGTCCTTGGCATCAAACTCGAAGTCGAGCCAGGAACCGCGGTACGGAATCACGCGCGCCGAAAACAGCAGCTTGCCGGAGGAATGCGTCTTGCCACGGTCGTGTTCGAAGAAGACGCCGGGCGAGCGATGCAACTGCGAAACGATCACGCGTTCCGTACCGTTGATGACAAACGAGCCGGTCGATGTCATGAGCGGGATTTCGCCCATGTAAACCTCCTGCTCCTTGACCTCCTTTATGGTCGGCTTGGACGCTTCCCGGTCCATGATTACCAGCCGCACCTTGGCGCGCAGCGGCGACGCGAAAGTCAGGCCACGCTGCTGGCATTCCTTGACATCGAATGGCGGGACGCCGAGGGCATAGCCGGCAAATTCCAGACGTGCCATGCCGTTATGGCTGGAAATCGGGAAGATGGACTCAAACGCCGCCTGCAGACCCTGTTGCAGCCGTTGCGACGCGGGTCGCTCGGCCTGGAGGAAATGCGCATACGACTCCAGCTGGGTCGCCAGCAGGAACGGGACCGTTTGCGCCGCAGGACGCTTGGCAAAGCTCTTACGGATACGCTTCTTTTCGGTGAAGGAGTACGGCATGGACGCTCCGCTCAGAAGAAATTACGTGGGGAAAATCAGCGTTCCAACGCAGCGCAGATCGGCGCAACCTCATGCATACGGGATCGCCATCCTCGCTGCATAGTCGCCACTGAACCTGCGTTCATTGGGGGAAGTCTTGGATTTGTGCTCGGCCCAAACGACGGAACACACATCGAAATCCTCCTGCACTCTTTCGTCCAGGGACCACGCTCGCGCGTGGTGTCCCGTCCGAATTCACCAAGCTTGCACGACACCGGCGCGACCGCGGCGTTGGACCGATTGCCGCCGGCAACTGCCAGCAGCCCGATCGGACTGCGCAACGGTCGCGCGACGGCTCCTTACTTGACTTCCACTTTGGCGCCGGCGTCCTCCAGCTTCTTCTTGGCGGCGTCCGCATCCGCCTTGTTGACGCCTTCCTTGATGGGCTTGGGCGCGCCATCGACCAGGTCCTTGGCCTCCTTCAGGCCCAGGCTGGTGAGTTCGCGTACGGCCTTGATGACGTTGACCTTGTTGGCGCCGGCCTCCAGCAGAACCACCGTGAACTCGGTCTTTTCCTCGACCGGGGCCGCGGCGGCACCAGCACCGGCCGGGGCGGCCACCGCAACCGCGGCAGCAGCGGCCGAAACGCCAAACTTTTCTTCCATCAGCTTGATCAACTCACTGACTTCGAGCACCGATTTCGCGGCGATCGCGTCGAGGATTTCCTGATTCGACAATGCCATTTCTTCCAACTCCTATAACTGTGTCAATTGAGATTTCTGCGATTCGGAACGTGGTCTCAGGCTGCTTGCTTGGCGTCGCGTACCGCCGCCAGGGTCCGCACCAGGCGTGCCGGCACTTCGTTCAAGGTGCGAACGAATTGACTGATCGGCGCCTGCATGGTTGCCATCAGCTTGGCCAACAACTCCTCCCGGCTCGGCATCGTCGCCAGCGTCTTCACAGCCTTTTCGTCCATGACGAAGTTGGCCATGGCACCGGCCTTGATAACGAGCTTTTCGTTGTCCTTGGCAAAACCGGACAGCACCTTGGCAACCGCCACCGGATCGGAACCGAGCCCATAGACGAGCGGACCGACAAGCTTTTCGGTCAACCCGGCAAAGGCGGTTCCGCTAACAGCGCGACGCACGAGAGTGTTCTTGAACACCCGCAACTGGACACCCTGGCTGCGCGCCTGCCGGCGCAGCCTGGTGACCGATTCCACGTCCAGCCCACGGTATTCAGCGACGACGATCGCCTTGGACTGTGCCACGAGGGCAGTGGCCTCTGCGATCATTGCCGCCTTATCTTGCCGACTTAGTCCCACGGTACTGGCTCCACTAGAAGGTGCGCGGCTCGCGCCTTGCACCGGTCCAAAAACCGGCGACCGCTGAGAAGCCCCGAACCGCGCGCCCGATGACCGGAATCGCACGACACAAACGCCCCCTTCGGCTACGCCGTCTGCGTAGGGCGAGCAACGCATTGCGCACCACCGGATCCGACCAAAGCAACCGAATCCACCGCAATGCCATCCGCTCGATTAAGCCAAATTGCCAACCGGGAGAGCATCCCGACAGCGCTTCGGCCCCGACGGTCTTTGACAGCGGCCGCACGGCGGACCGCGCAGCTGCCCAAAGCACTCCGAAACCCGCAACATGCCGCCTCGCCACAGCCGGCCGGGTTTCTCTTATTCCAATTCCCGGCATGTGGCCCGGGTTACCGCAATTCGCAATCAGGAACTCAAACTTGCCGGATCGACACGCACACCGATGCCCATCGTCGAGGAAATGGCAATCTTGCGCAGGTATATCCCTTTGACCGTTGCCGGCTTCGACTTGTTCAGCGCGTCGATCAGCGCGGTCAGGTTGCTGCGCAAACGGTCGAGCTCAAAGGAGGCACGACCGATCGAGCAGTGAACGATGCCGGCCTTGTCGGCGCGGTACTGCACCTGGCCGGCCTTGGCATTGCGCACCGCGCCCGCCACATCGGCGGCAACCGTTCCCACCTTGGGGTTGGGCATCAAGCCGCGCGGCCCGAGCACCTGACCCAAGGTTCCGACAACGCGCATGGCATCCGGAGATGCAATGACGATGTCGAATTCCAGGAAGCCGTCCTTGACCTTCTGCGCCAGATCCTCAAAACCGACGATATCGGCGCCTGCGGCCCGGGCCTCATCGGCCTTGGCCCCCTGAGTGAACACGGCAACGCGCACCGTCTTGCCGGTGCCGGCCGGCAGAACCACCGAACCGCGCACCGACTGGTCGGATTTCTTGGCATCGATGCCCAGGACCACCGCGATATCAACCGATTCGTCGAACTTCGCGGTCGCCGTTTCCTTCACTAGCTTGAGCGCGTCGGCGATCGGGTAGGTCTTGTTGACCTCCGCCTTGGCGCGGATCGACTTCACTCGTTTGGACAAGCGCGCCATTTACAGGCCCTCCACGGTGATACCCATGCTCCGAGCCGAGCCGGCGATCGTGCGCACCGCGGCGTCAAGATCGGCAGCCGTCAAGTCGGGCATCTTCGCCTTGGCAATCTCCTCGGCCTGCGCTCGCGTGATCCTGGCCACCTTGTCGCTATGGGGCCTCGGCGAACCCTTTTCGATTTTCGCCGCCTTCTTGATGAGCACCGTTGCAGGCGGCGTCTTCATCACGAAAGTGAAGCTCTTGTCCGCAAACGCCGTGATCACCACGGGAATCGGCAGACCTGCCTCGACGCCCTGCGTCTGGGCGTTGAACGCCTTGCAGAACTCCATGATGTTGAGTCCGCGCTGCCCGAGCGCAGGCCCGATCGGGGGCGAAGGATTTGCCTTGCCCGCCGGTACCTGCAGCTTTATAAAACCAATGATCTTCTTTGCCATACCTGGCTCCTATCGGGTTCGAGCGGCCGATGCGCATCGGGCCGGCATCCGCGGCCCACGCAGCGACCTCCCCATTCCAAGACCTCGCCCCACTGCCGCGGGCCCACACGTACCGCTATCTGCCATGCGCCGAGAGATCAGACCTTCTCGACCTGGCCAAAATCGAGCTCGACCGGGGTCGAGCGACCGAATATCGTCACCGAAACGCGCAACTTGTTCTTCTCGTAATTGACTTCCTCAACGTTGCCGTTGAAGTCCGTAAACGGCGGCTCCTTGATGCGCACCATTTCGCCGACCTCGAAGAGCACTTTCGGACGCGGCTTCTCGTAGCCTTCCTGCATCCGTAGCAAGATCTCGGCGACTTCCTTCTGCGACAGCGGCGAGGGGCGATTGGCAGTGCCGCCCAAAAAGCCCGTGACCTTGGGCGTGGTCTTCACCAGGTGCCAGGCGATGTCGGCCATCTCCATTTCGACCAGCACGTAGCCCGAATACAGCCGACGCTCGCTGATCGACTTCTTGCCACCCTTGATCTCGACGACCTCCTCGGTCGGAACCAGGATCCGGCCGAAATAGGCCTGCAAGCCACCGCGGTCGATGCGCTCCTGCAGATGGCGCGCGACGCTCTTTTCCATACCGGAATAGGCGTGCACGACGTACCAGCGCTTGGTCGAAGTCCCGGCAGCTGCGTCGGTTGCCACGCCCGCCGATGCGGTGGTATCAGTCATCTTTTCCACCCCAGCACGAGGTCATAGAGCCCCCACTCGATCGACTTGTCCACCAAAAACAGGAAGATCGCCATAATCGCCACAAATAAGAACACCACGCCGGTCGTCTGCACGGTCTCCTTGCTGGTCGGCCAGGTCACCTTCCTGGCTTCCTCGTAGGCCTCCTGCGCAAATGCGATGAAGCGTTTGCCCGGCGCGGAGAACCACGCGATCCCCGCACCCAGTGCCAGGCCGCCAAGGAGCATGCCAAAACGTGCCACCAGCGGCAGCTCGGACCAAAAGCTGAATCCGATTACCCCGGCCAACGCGACCAAGGACGCCAGCCCGACCAGGATGTTGTCGGTGGTGCGGCCGATTGTTTGCACGTCGGTCTTGTTCATCGGCTCTGCGCTCTGCTCATCATTTACCGTTCCATCACTGCACGCCGCGTTGCCGGCCAGCCCTTCCCGCAAGCTTGGCAGGGGCAGAGGGAATCGAACCCCCAACCTTCGGTTTTGGAGACCGACGCTCTGCCAGTTGAGCTATGCCCCTAGCGGTCACTGCGACTCATTCACCGACGACGGCTTCGATACCTATGTTGCTTGCCACGAAAATCCCGGAGGATCATTTTCGAGGCAGGTTCCCGATGCCTCGCGAACACCCTGCGCGGCATTCACGACGCTTGCTCCGCATGTTGCTGCCCTCGAACACGTTCCTTACTGAATGATCTTTGCCACGACGCCGGCGCCGACGGTCTTGCCGCCTTCGCGCACGGCAAAGCGCACGCCCTGATCCATGGCAATCGGATTGATCAGGGTCACCACCATCTTGATGTTGTCCCCCGGCATCACCATCTCGGTGCCCGCAGGCAACTCCACCGATCCGGTCACGTCAGTCGTGCGGAAATAAAACTGCGGCCGGTACCCATTGAAAAACGGCGTGTGCCGACCCCCTTCATCCTTGCTCAACACATACACCTCACACTCAAACTTCGTGTGCGGCGTAATCGATCCCGGCTTGGCCAACACCTGCCCGCGCTCCACATCCTCGCGCTTGGTCCCACGCAACAACACCCCAACGTTGTCCCCAGCCTGCCCCTCATCGAGCAGCTTGCGAAACATCTCCACCCCGGTGCACGTCGTCTTGACCGTGGGCCGGATCCCCACAATCTCAATTTCCTCGCCCACCTTCACAATCCCGCGCTCGATACGCCCCGTCACCACCGTGCCGCGCCCAGAGATCGAAAATACGTCCTCAATGGGCATCAAAAACGGCTGGTCCACCGCACGCTTGGGCGTCGGAATGTAACTGTCCAGCGCATCGGCCAACTTCATGATCGCCTGCTCGCCCAGCTCCCCCTTGTCACCTTCCAACGCCAGCTTGGCCGAACCCTTGATGATCGGCGTGTCATCGCCAGGAAACTCATACTTGCTCAGCAGCTCGCGCACCTCCAACTCCACTAACTCGAGCAACTCCGCATCATCGACCATGTCACACTTGTTCATAAACACCACAACATAGGGCACACCTACCTGACGGGCCAGCAAAATGTGCTCGCGCGTCTGCGGCATCGGCCCATCGGCCGCCGATACCACCAAAATCGCCCCGTCCATCTGCGCCGCACCCGTAATCATGTTCTTCACATAATCCGCGTGCCCAGGACAATCCACGTGCGCATAGTGCCGCTTCGCCGTCTCATACTCCACGTGCGCCGTGTTGATCGTAATCCCGCGCGCACGCTCCTCCGGCGCCGCATCAATCTCGTCGTACTTCTTGACCTCCCCACCAAACTTGCTCGCCAATACCGCCGTCATCGCCGCCGTCAGCGTCGTCTTCCCATGGTCAACGTGCCCAATCGTCCCCACATTCACGTGCGGCTTGGTCCGCTCAAATTTGCCCTTTGCCAT
>OMSW01000310.1:4804-10546 GCA_900290295.1 Burkholderiales bacterium | reverse complement strand
GTTCGCCGCGTAAAGGACGCCTACCGCGCCCCTACCTTCGTCTACCAGGTCAGCGGCGAGTACTCCATGCTCAAGGCGGCCTGCGCAAACGGGTGGCTCGACGAACAGGCCGCGGTGCTAGAAACAATGGTCGCGTTCAAGCGCGCCGGGGCCGATGGAATCCTGAGCTACTTCTCGCTGCAGGTCGCACGGTGGCTGCGCGACGGATTGGGCCGTTGACGGACCGCGTCCGAAAAGCGCCGCGCGGGCACCTCGGGCCGCTACGCCGGGCCCGTTGTCGTGCCCGCGCCGTCGGCCGGGACCTGGGGCTCCGGTCCGGTCCGGCTGCTCGGCGGCGGGCGCCGGGAACCGGTCTGAACCGGCTGCAGGTCGATGAACTGCTGCGTCGCTGCGCGCCAGGAAAAGCGCTCGGCGTAGCTGCGGCAGGCGCCGCGGTCGATACGCAGCGCACCGAGGGCGGCCTTGCGCAGATCCTCGTCGAGCACGGCGACACCCGAGCCGCCCACCACGTCGAGCGGCCCTTGAACCGGGAACGCGGCAACCGGAGTGCCGCATGCCAGTGCCTCGAGCAGGACCAGGCCGAAGGTGTCGGTGCGACTGGCAAACACGAAGACGTCAACGCTCGAATACAGCTGCGCCAGCTCTTCGCGGCTGAGAACACCGAGAAATCGCACTTCCGGATGGCGGCGCTTCAGCAATTCGAGCTCGGGCCCGACACCGGCCACCACCTTGGTGCCCGGCAGATCGAGATTGAGATACGCGTCAATGTTTTTTTCCACGGATACGCGGCCAACCCATAGGAAGAGCGGGCGCGGCAGACCGTGAACCAGCATCGAGGGTTCGGCAATCGGGCGAAACACGTCCAGGTCGACGCCCCGGGTCCAGCGGGCAACGTTGCGGATACCCCACTGGGAGAGCTCGCGCTCGACGTGCGGCGTCGGGGTCAGCACGAGGTGCGCCGGCCGATGGAACCAGCGCAGGAATCGATAGACCCAGGTTTCCGGGATCCCGTAGATCGCCTTGAGGTATTGCGGAAAGCGCGTGTGGTAGGCAGTGGTAAAGCCGATCCCGCGGCGCAAGCAATAGCGGCGTGCGGCCATTCCCAGCGGACCTTCGGTCGCGATGTGCACGGCATCGGGCGCGGCGGCTCGGAGCAGGCGGGCAAGCTTTCGGTACGGCAGCAGCGACAGGCGGATCTCGCTGTATCCGGGACAGGCGATGGTCGTGAACGACAGCGGCGATATGACCTGGATCTCGTGCCCGGCGCGAGCAAGCTCGCGGTTGGTGGCCTCGATCGTACGAACGACGCCGTTTACCTGCGGATGCCATGCGTCGGTCACCGTAAGGATCTTCATCGCGCTCCAATTCAGCCCGACATTTGCGCCATTACCGCGGGGTGCGTCGAATCGACCACCTGCTCCTCATCGCTCCAGTGCTGCGAGGGCTGGTTCGGCGCCAGGATTTCCTTCCAGACCAGGATGCGCAATTCACCTTCGTAGGTCTCGACGACGGCCGTCAGGCTTTCGACCCAGTCGCCGTCGTTCACGTACATGGCGCCGTCGACCGTCCCGATCTGGGCATGGTGAATATGCCCGCAGATCACGCCGTCGTAGCCGCGCCTGCGAGCCTCGCGCACCAACACGTGTTCGAAGTCGCTGATGAAGCTAACGGCATTTTTGACCTTGTACTTGAGGTACTGCGACAGCGACCAGTAGCCGAAACCCAGGCGGGCACGCACGTTGTTCAGGTGCAAGTTGAGCCACAGCAACCAGTCGTACAGTGCGTCGCCCACATGCGCAAGCCACTTGACATGCCGGATCACGCCATCGGCGATATCGCCATGCACCACCCACATGGTACGACCATCGGCCAGCCGGTAATCGGCGTCCTGGCAGATGCTGACATCGCCGAATTTCAGTCCGCAGAACTGGCGCGCGATCTCGTCGTGATTGCCGGGAATGTAGAAGACCCTGGTGCCTTTGCGCGCTTTGCGCAGGATCTTCTGTATTACATCGTTATGCGACTGGGGCCAGTAAAAGCGCGAACGCAGGGCCCAGCCGTCGATGATATCGCCGACCAGGTACATGCAATCGGATTCGTTGTGTCGCAGGAAATCGAGCAGGTGCGCGGCCTTGCAACCGGCGGTGCCGAGGTGAATGTCGGAGATGAAAATGGCGCGGTAGCGATTGACGATCGTCACATTCGGCGACTCGTTTAAGGACTCATCGAGCAATCGCTCCATCGCGCCCACGCTACCCATACCGAGTTACGCAATTATGACGCGTCATCGGCTGGGCGCGCTGCACTTTTCGCCAAAAAACGGACCGCTGCCGTGCGCCATCACCGCAGCAAGCGACGCCGGCTCAGGCCGACGGCTACGAAATAGCAGGCGAGCGCGTAGAAAAGCAAGAGGGCAAGGTTAAATCCCACCGCCTCGGGTACCCGGTCGAGCAGTAATGGACGTACCAGTTGCACCAGGGCCGTCAGGGGCAGAAAGATCGATATCTCCTGCAGCCAGGACGGCAGCCGCGACAGCGGAAAGAATACTCCACCGAGAAATATCATGGGCGTTACCACCACGGTGAAATAGGTCGATAGGGTGTCCCAGCCCTTGGCGCGCGCATTCACGATCAAGGCCATAGCGGAAAAGGACATGCCCGCCAGAAAGGACAGCGGCAGCACCAGCAAGGCCCACGGTGTATGGGCAACGCCGAGTGCCCATACCACGAGCAGCATGACGGCGCCTGTGAGCAAAGACTTGGTCGCCGCCCAGGCCAGTTCGCCGAGCAGGATGTCGTCGATGGATACCGGCGCGTTCATGATCGCCGCCCAGGTGTGCTGCACCTCCATCCGGCTGTACGCACCCCAAAGGGATTCGAACTTGGCCGAATACATGACGCTGACACACAGGGTCCCACCGGCCAGATACGGCAAGTACTGCACGCCATCGATCTGCGGCAAAAATGCCCCGAGGCCATAGCCGAATGCGACCAGGGTAATGAGCGGCTCAACAATATTGGACAGGACGCGCTCCAATAGGTACCGGCGCCAGACGAGCAGGTTGCGCTGCCAAACCGGGAAAAAGCGGCGCGAAACGCGCGGCACGGTCCAAAACGCCAGCACCCGGGACGGAATCTCCGGCGCCGCAAGTCCAGTGTCGGGCGGGCAACGCTGCGTCATGTCGCGCTCTACCAATCGGCCCGCATTTCCCGGCCGGTCAGTTTCAGAAAGAGATCTTCGAGGTTAGCCGGCCGGTGCAGGTAGCGCAGTCCGTGGCGCAGCGCTAGCTCGTGCAGGACCGGTTCGGCGTCGACGGTATAGCAAAACGCGGTCTCGCCGCTGATCTCGACCCGCGAGACCATGCTCTGCCCCCGGGTGCGCGCCCACCCGGTGGCGCCCTCGCCAAACACCTCGACCACCTGGGGCTCGATGTGGGCACGGATGAGGTCGCGCGGACTTCCTTCCGCAATTTTTCGGCCACGATCGATTACCGCAATGCGATCGGCAAGGCGCTCGGCCTCGTCCATGAAGTGCGTCGTGAGCAATATCGTCTTGCCGCGCGCCATCAGCTGCTTGAGCCGCTCCCAGATCAGATGGCGAGCCTGCGGGTCCAGTCCGGTTGTCGGTTCGTCCATCAGGACCAGGCTCGGATCGTTGACGAGCGCGCGCGCAAGCATCAGCCGGCGCTTCATGCCGCCGGAAAGTTCCCCGATGCGCGCGTGGATCTTGTGGCTGAGATTGGCAAAGTCGAGCAACTCCGGGATGCGGGCCCGGATCGTCTGCTTGTCGATTCCGAAGTAGCGGCCGTAGACCACCAGATTCTCTTCGACGGTGAAGTCGGGATCGAGGTTGTCCACCTGCGGTACCACGCCCGTGCGCTGGCGCGCGATACGCGCCCCCGCGGGCACGGCCTGCCCCAGCAGATCGATCCGGCCCGACTGGTACGCGGTAAGTCCGAGGCAGCAGCGCAGGATCGAGGTCTTGCCGGCGCCATTGGGGCCGAGCAGTCCATAGCATTCGCCCTGGCGAACCGCGAAGGAGACGCCGTCAACCGCCGGGACTGCGCCATACAACTTTCGCAACTCGTGCACGGACAGGACCGGCGCGGGAACGACCGCAGCGGCCGGCCCGGTCATGACGTGTTCAGGCAGCGGCCGGTTTGTTGTTCTCGACCGCGCCAGCCTGCGACTCCGGCCGATCCACCAGCTCCATCAGCGCCATGGGCGCATTGTCGCCGACCCGGAATCCGAACTTGAGGATGCGCGTGTACCCGCCTGGACGCGTCTTGTAGCGCGGGCCGATCTCGGCAAATAGCTTGACGACCATCTCGCGATCACGCAGCCGATTAAACGCCAGGCGTCGGTTGGCCACGGTCGGATCCTTGGCAAGCGTGATGAGCGGTTCGACAACCCGCCGCAACTCCTTGGCCTTGGGAAGCGTGGTCTTGATCAGTTCGTGGCGCAACAGGGAATTCGACATGTTGCGCAGCATTGCCAAGCGGTGACTGCTGGTCCGGTTGAGTTTTCGCAGTCCGTGTCCGTGACGCATGGAAATTTCCCTCTGTCAGTGTTATTCCGAATTCTTCGATCCGCGGCGCGCAATCGCCGCCTGCGCAGCACCATGGGCGGTTCGGTCGTGGTTCCGTTCCGGACGCGCAATATCGCGCCGCGTCCGGGCTCGATTTATTTGTCCAGGCCAACGGGCGGCCAGTTCTCCAGCTTCATGCCCAGCGTCAGGCCGCGCGCGGCGAGCACTTCCTTTATTTCGTTGAGCGACTTGCGGCCCAGGTTCGGGGTCTTGAGCAGCTCGTTCTCGGTACGCTGGATCAGATCGCCGATGTAGTAGATGTTTTCCGCCTTCAGGCAGTTGGCGGAGCGCACGGTCAGTTCGAGATCATCGACCGGGCGCAGCAAAATCGGATCGACGTCCGGGGACGTGCGTTGCGAGTGCACCGGCTCGGCTACACCTTCGAGCGCGGCGAACACCGAGAGTTGCTCGACGAGAATCCGGGCCGATTGGCGCACGGCTTCCTCCGGAGTTATCGCTCCGTTGGTTTCGATCGTCATCACCAGCTTGTCGAGATCGGTGCGCTGTTCAACCCGCGCGCTTTCGACGGTGTAGCTCACGCGCCGAACTGGCGAAAACGAGGCATCCATCACAACCTTGCCGATGGTCGTCGAATGGTCGTCGCGGAATGCGCGCACGTTTCCCGGAATGTAGCCACGGCCCTTCTCGACCTTGATCTGCATCTCGAGCTTGCCACCGGTGGTCAGGCGGGCGATCAGGTGGTCGGGGTTGACGATTTCGACATCGTGCGGCAGTTCGATGTCGGAGGCGCTGACAACGCCTTCCCCTTCCTTGCGCAGGTTCAAGGTGACCTCATCACGATTGTGCAACTTGAAGACGATCCCCTTGAGGTTCAGGAGAATGTCGACAACATCCTCGCGCACGCCGTCAATGGTCGAATATTCGTGGACCACGCCCTCGATCTGCGTTTCCGTCGGCGCATAGCCGACCATCGACGAGAGCAGTATGCGCCGCAGCGCGTTGCCCAAGGTGTGACCATAGCCGCGTTCAAACGGCTCCATCGTAACGATGGCGGTATGCGCCCCGGTCGACTCGACCTCGATGGCGCGCGGCTTCAATAATCCAGAAGTGCTCATTGACAATCCCCTTCAATACCCTCGGCTCGTTACGCCGATAAGGCTGCTGGATGGTCGCGGGACATAAAGGAAGGAGGAA
>OMSW01000310.1:0-4794 GCA_900290295.1 Burkholderiales bacterium | reverse complement strand
TCGACGACGAGGGACTCGTTCACATCCTGCGCAACGTCACCCCGGTCCGGCAGCGCCTTGAACTTGCCGACCATTTTTTGCGCGTCGACATCGACCCAGGACGGGAATCCGCTCTGTGCGGCCAGCTGCAGCGCATCCTGGACGCGCGTCTGCTTACGGGCCGCCTCGCGCACCGCGATCTGGTCACCGGCTTCCAGCAGCACCGAAGAGATGTTGACGATTCGCCCATTGACCTCGATTGCACGATGCGAGACGAGTTGCCGCGCCTCGGCACGCGTCGATCCGAATCCCATGCGATAGACGACGTTGTCCAGGCGCGATTCGAGCAAAGCGATCAGGTGCGCGCCGGTGTTGCCGCGGCGACGCGCGGCTTCGGCGAAATAGCGGCGGAATTGGCGCTCGAGAACGCCGTACATGCGCTTGACTTTCTGCTTCTCGCGCAGCTGTATGCCGTAGTCGGACAGGCGCGCACCCGACATGCGACCGTGCTGTCCCGGCTTGCTGTCCGCCTTGCACTTGGAGTCAAGCGTGCGCCGGGCGCTCTTGAGAAACAGGTCGGTGCCTTCGCGCCGCGAAAGCTTGAGTTTTGCTCCGGTGTGGCGAGCCATATCGTTTCCTATCGAGCCAAATTTGGCGCAGTTATCAGACGGCGGACCCGCGCTGCGCTGCACGCGCCCAGTGCGCCGGCAAGATTGTCATAACCCATTGGGGTCTGCTCCTCGCGACGCGGCTTAGACACGGCGGCGCTTGGGTGCACGGCAACCGTTGTGCGGTACGGGTGTGATGTCCTGGATCGAAGCAATGCGGAATCCGCAGGCATTGAGCGCGCGCACCGAGGATTCCCGCCCCGGTCCCGGACCTTTGATTCGGACCTCGAGATTTTTCACGCCGCATTCGAGCGCCGCACGCCCGGCGGCCTCGGCCGCAACCTGCGCCGCAAAGGGCGTGGATTTGCGCGAGCCCTTGAAGCCCGCGCCTCCACTGGTCGCCCAGGACAGTGCATTGCCCTGCCGGTCAGTGATCGTGATGATGGTGTTATTGAACGAGGCATGAATGTGGGCAATGCCCTCAGCGACGTTCTTCTTGACCTTCTTGCGCGCTCGCTGGACGGCGAGCTGTTGCGGGGTCGGGGTTCTGGTAGCCATGCTTACATGCCTCGCTGGTTTGCCTCGAATATCGGCTGCTGCTGTTTATTCCGGGATGGGATGCGGGTGGGGGCACGACGCCGATCAGGCGCCCTTCTTGAGCGACACGCCGGCCTTGCGCGGGCCCTTGCGCGTGCGCGCGTTGGTTCGCGTGCGCTGGCCGCGAACCGGCAGGCCGCGCCGATGCCGCACGCCGCGATAGCAGCCTAAGTCGATCAGGCGTTTGATCGAGAGCTGAATCTCCCGACGCAGATCGCCCTCCACCGTGAAGCGGGCCACCGCTTCACGAATGCGCTCGAGTTCGGCGTCGGTGAGTTCCTTGACCTTGCGATCCGGGGCCACCTTGACGGCCGCCAGAATGGCGCGCGCACGCGCGCGGCCGATTCCGTAGATCGCCGTCAGACCGATCTCGGCGTGCTGGTGCGGGGGAATGTTGATGCCGGCTATCCGTGCCATTTGGGAAAGTCTCCGTCGAGTTCCAGACGACCGGGCCCTAGCCCTGCCGCTGCTTGTGGCGCGGATCGGTGCAGATCACCCGCACGACGCGCTTGCGTCTGATCACCTTGCACTTGCGGCACATTTTCTTGACCGATGCCATTACTTTCATTGCCTTGCTCCCTTCGTGCCGATGCACGCGTGCATTTCTACTTAGCGCGAAAAACGATTCGCGCCCGCGACAGGTCGTACGGGGTCAATTCCACCGTCACCTTGTCACCCGGCAAGATGCGGATGTAGTGCATCCGCATCTTGCCCGATATGTGCCCCAGAACGACATGGCCGTTCTCGAGCTTTACCCGGAAGGTCGCATTCGGGAGATTTTCCAGAATCTCTCCCTGCATCTGGATAACGTCGTCTCGCGCCATCGTTACCGCGACATCCCAGGCGCGCCACCCCGAAAGTTGGCCTTTTTCAGCAGCGATTCATACTGGTGCGTCATCAGGTATGCCTGCACCTGCGCCATGAAGTCCATCGTCACAACCACGACGATCAGCAGCGACGTGCCGCCAAAATAAAAAGGCACGCTCCAGCGCAGGTAGAGAAACTCCGGTACCAGACAGACCAGGGTAATGTAGATCGCGCCCGCCAGCGTCAGGCGCAGAAGTATCTTGTCGACGTAGCGTGCCGTCTGTTCGCCGGGTCGAATCCCAGGAACAAACGCGCCGCTCTTCTTGAGGTTATCGGCCTGCTCCTTGCTGTTGAACACCAGCGCGGTGTAGAAGAAGCAGAAGAAGACGATCAACGAGGCGTACAGGATCAGGTACAGGGGCTGGCCATGCTGGAGCGCAGTTGCCAGGTCGCGAATCCAATGCGTCCCTTCACCCGCCGTGAACATGCTCGCTATCGTCGCCGGGAACAGGACGATCGACGAGGCGAAGATCGGCGGAATCACGCCCGACATGTTCAACTTGAGCGGCAGGTAGGAACTTTGCCCGCCGAAGACCTTGTTGCCGACCTGGCGCTTGGCGTAATTGACCAGGATGCGGCGCTGTCCGCGCTCAACGAAAACGACCACCGCGGTTACGCCGATAATCAATGCGGCAATGACGAAGAACGCCAGGTAGCTCAGCGCGCCATTGCTGACCAGCTCGAACAGGCGGCCCATGGCACTGGGCAGCCCGGCAACGATACCCGAGAAGATGACGATCGAAATGCCGTTGCCCAGACCGCGCTCGGTGATCTGCTCGCCCAGCCACATCAGGAACATGCAGCCCGTCACCAGGGAGACGACGCCGATGAAGCGAAACAGCAGCCCCGGCTCGATCACCAGGTTGGGTACGGACTCAATTGCCACGATCGCCAGATACGACTGCACGGTGGCCAGGCCAACCGTGGCATAGCGCGTGTACTGGGTAATCTTGCGCCGACCGGACTCGCCTTCCTTGCGCAGGGACTCCAGCGACGGCAGCACGTAAGTGAGCATTTGCATAATGATCGAGGCCGAGATGTACGGCATGATTCCGATCGAGAGAATCGAAAAGCGCGACAGCGCTCCCCCCGAGAACATGTTCAGCAGACCCAGAATCCCGCCTTGCTGGGACAAAAAGGCCTGGCGGAACTGGTCCGGGTCGATGAGCGGGACGGGAATGTGCGTTCCCAGCCGATAGACCATCAGTGCGAGCAGAAGAAACACCGCTCGACGCTTCAGGTCGGTGTACTTGCCGGTGTTGGCCAAATTGCCTTGCTGGCTCGCCACGATTGTCCCCGAGTGCGCTCGTCGATTCAGGCTTCGACCGTGCCGCCGGCGGCCTCTATCGCGGCGCGCGCACCCGCGCTTGCGCCCAATCCGCGGACCTTGACGCGGCGGGTCAGTTCACCGGTCTTGACGATACGTGCGCCGAGCGCAAGAGTTGGCACGATGCCGGCATGCTTGAGCGTGAGCAGATCAATTTCCTCGACGTCGAGACGCTCGATCTCGGACAGGCGCACGGTGGCCACATAGCGCCGCGTCAGCGAGGTAAATCCGCGCTTGGGCAAGCGCCGGTGCAAGGGCATCTGGCCGCCCTCGAATCCGACCTTGTGAAAGCCCCCGGAACGGGATTTCTGCCCCTTGTGTCCGCGGCCCGCGGTCTTGCCCCAGCCACTGCCAATACCGCGGCCAACACGGTGCCGCGCGCGTTTGGCGCCCGGCGCGGCCTTTATGGAGTTCAGACGCATAGCAGATTCCGTTTCTTCAGCCGACCCGGATCAGGTAGGCAACCTTGTTGATCATGCCGCGAACCGCCGGGGTGTCCTCGAGAACGCGACTGCTGTGCAACCGCCGGAGCCCCAAACCGAGCACCGTGGCACGATGGCCCGATTTTGTTCCCGCGACGCTCTTCACCAGTGTCACTTTGACCGTCTTGCCGGCCACAACGTTCTTGCTTTTCGCCGAAATGCCCACGTTTGCGCCCTCAGCCCAGGATTTCTTCGACGGTCTTGCCGCGCTTGGCGGCAATCTCGGCCGGGGTGCGCAAACGCTCCAGCGCCTTGAGCGTGGCGCGCACCATGTTGTAGGGGTTGGTCGACCCGTGCGACTTGGCAACCACGTTGTGCACGCCCATGACATCGAAAATTGCGCGCAGCGGACCGCCAGCGATGATGCCCGCACCCTCCGCCGCCGGCCCCAGCATGACCTTGGCCGCGCCATGCTTGGCCTCGACGGTGTGCTGGACCGTGCCATTGCGAAGCGGAATTCGGCCCATGCCGCGACGGGCGCGCTCCATCGCCTTTTGCACCGCAACGGGAACTTCCCGCGCCTTGCCTTTGCCCATGCCGATGCGGCCGTCGCCGTCCCCGACCACGGTCAGGGCGGCAAAGGCGAGTATGCGGCCGCCCTTGACCACCTTGGTCACCCGATTGACCGCGATCATCTTCTCGCGCATGCCGTCGTCGCGGGCCTCGCCGAGATTTTTTGGTTGAATTCTCGCCATATTGAGCTCCTACAGCTTCAGACCCGCTTCGCGCGCCGCATCGGCAAGCGCCTTCACCCGGCCGTGGTAATGGAATCCGGAACGATCGAACGCAACCTGCTCAATGCCGGCGGCGACCGCCTTGCGCGCCAAGCGCGCCCCGACGATCCGCGCCGCGGCGACATTGCCACCGTGACCCTTGGCGCCGGAGAGTTCGTTGCGGACCTCCTGCTCCAGGGTGGAAGCCGAAACCAGTACCT
>OMSW01000314.1:32560-36462 GCA_900290295.1 Burkholderiales bacterium | reverse complement strand
TGGATCTGCGCCTCCTCGGGGGCGCCATGAGGCCCGGGCGGTGCCGGTGGCGCGGGCGGCGCCACGGCGGACGCTCCACTTGGCGTCGAATGCACCAACGGCCGTCCCGTGGTCGGACCTTTGGCGGTCACGGTGTCCTGGCTCGGCGCGGTAAGCGTGTTGCCTTCGCGACTGAAGCTGGCAGTAGGCGCAGAAGACGCCGCTATGGAAGGAAGCGGAACGGCGTACTGCGTCCGGGCGCCCCCGTGCTCGAGCGTCACCCCATCCGGGCGAACCTCCACCAGGCGGGTGCCGGAGACGACGTCCTGACCGATCAGGACTGCGCGCGAGGGCTTGCCGTCGACCGCAATAACCGCCGAGGAGTCCGGCCCGGCCGCAAAGACGCCGTCCACCTGCACGTTCAGCGAGGCGGCGACCGGCCCGCTGTTGACATCGCCGAACATCCGCGCCGCAAGCGTGGCGTCGGGCTCACGCACCGTGACCGCAGGCGCGGGCGGCGGAACGATCGCCGGCGCGGGCGCGACGAGCCGCAAGAGCCAATCCGCGGCGATCGCGCTGGCGATTGCAGCGCCGAGCAGGTGGACAAGAATCGGAATGCGTCGCGCGGGCATGGTTGGTCAGGCTAATGCGTTGAGATTGGGCGGGCGTTCCCGAGTCCGCTGATATTATGCTCGGATCATGACTCACGCCGCTCTTGCCCGCTCCGTCACTTGCGCCCGCGCGCAGGGTTTTCGTGCGCGCGGCTTCACCCTCATCGAAATCATGGTCGTGGTGACGATACTCGGGATTCTGGCCGCGCTGATAGTTCCCCGGGTCGTCGGCCGGACGGATGATGCGCGCATAGCGGCCGCCAAGCAGGACGTCGCGCAGCTGATGCAGGCACTGAAGCTCTATCGGCTCGACAATGGCCGGTATCCGACCAATGACCAGGGATTGCAGGCGCTGATCGAACGTCCGACGCTCGAACCGGTCCCGAGCAACTGGAAACAGGGCGGGTACCTGGATCCGCCGATCCTGCGCAAGGATCCCTGGGGCCAGAGTTACCAGTACCTTAACCCCGGGCTGCATGGCGAGGTGGATGTAATGAGCTTCGGTCGCGATGGGCAACCGGGTGGGGAAGGTCCGGACGCCGACATCGGATCGTGGGCGCTGTAGCAACCGCGACACCCTGCGCTGCCGTGCGCGCGCTGCGCCGGACTGGCTTCACCTTGCTAGAAATGCTGGTGGTGCTGGTGCTGATCGCCATCCTCACCAGTGTCGTGACCATCAGCACCCGGCCCGACCCGCACCAGTCGCTGGTATTGCAGGCGCGGCGTGTCGGTTTGCTCATGAGCGTCGCCTCGGACGAGGCGCGCATGCGGCGCGAAGCAATCGACTGGGAGGCGGATCTGCACAGTTATCGGTTCGTGATCGAACCGGATCACGATCGTTCAACGTTCTCCAATGACGACATGCTGCGCGAGCGCGAATGGGACCCGCCGCTGACGCGTCTCGTGGTAATCGACCTGGCGAGCGGCACGTCGCGCACGCTCGTCAACGCCGAGGCGCCGCCGCTGCGCGTGCCAGCGGGCCGCGAGTGGGTGCAAGCGCCTTGGCGACTGGAGCTGGGAAATGAACTTGCGTCTGTTGCCGTGGAGTTCGATGCCAACGGGCATGCCGGCATCGTGCAGTAAGCCCGCGCGGCTCCGCATGCGGAAGGCGCGCGGCTTTACGCTGCTCGAGGTGCTGGTCGCGCTGACCATCGTCGCCGTCGCCCTGACGGCGGCACTGCGCGGCGCCATGGCCCTCACGGGCAACGCGCGCGATGTCAATCTCAAGCTGTATGCCATCCTCATTGCGGAAAACCAGTTGCTCGAACTGCGTTTTGGCCACAGCCAGGTCAGTCCCGGTGATTCGAGCTTCGACTGCGAGCAGGGTGGCGTGGTCTTCCACTGCAGCCAGAGCGTCACCCCGACCCCGAACCCGTTTTTCCGGCGCGTGGAGATCCACGTGGCGGGCGGCGACGACAACCGGCGCGAATTCGCCGACCTGATGTCCCTGCTGCAGGCCAACTGATATGCAGCCTAGGACGCGACCACCGATGCAGCGCAGCAGCGGCTTCACCTTGCTCGAACTCCTGGTCGCGGTGAGCATCCTGGCGGTGATTGCCGTCATCGCGTGGCAGGGGCTCTCGGCGCTCACCGCGACCCGCGAGCGGCTCGAACCGCAAAACGACGAGGTGCACGCGGTGCTGGCGGGGTTCGGACAGATCGAGCGGGATCTGACACAGACTCCGACCAACGCTGTGCTGTTTGCGCTACCGACCCAGCCGCTGCGCGTGGTCGCAATCGACGGCCATCCCAGCCTACAGATCCTGCGACTCGCCGAGTCCCCCGACGGCGTTCGGGCCGCCTCCGTCCAGACCGTTTTTTACGTGGTCCGCGATGGCGCGCTGCAGCGCCAGAGCAGCGCGGCCCAGCGTTTCTACTCAACCGCCGCCAGCGAACTGGACAGCGTTGCCCTGGTACCCAATATCGACGATATGCGGATCCGCGTTTGGCGCACCAATGTCGGCTGGATCACGCCGGCCACGGACGCCGACACCGCGGGCACGATAGGCGTCGAGGTGCTGCTGCAGCGGCACGACGGGACCAGCATGCGGCGCGTTTTCGCCGTCGGTTAGCGGCGGCGCTAGCACACCATGGGGCAACGCGCGATGACCGGCCGAGACCGCCAAAAGGGCGCTGCAGTGCTGCTGGCGCTGTTCGTCGTTGCCATTTCCACCCTGATCGTTACCGACCTGTTTTGGCGCCAGTTCGTCTTGTTCCGGACGATTGACAATCAGCAGACCAGCTCGCAGGCGCGCCTGCTGCTGCATGGCGCGCAGGACTGGGCACGCACGATCCTGCAGGATCAGAGCCATCCCGCCTACGATGCGCTGAGCGATCCCTGGGCGCAGCCCCTGGCGCAGACCCGGCTCGACCAGCTCGGCGAAACCGCGCCGCTGGCGTCCCAGGCAACGCTCGAGGGCGGGATCGAAGATGCGCAGGCGCGGTTCAACCTTCGCAATCTCGTCGACGGCACCGGAGCCATCAATCCGACGCAACTCGCCGTGCTCGAGAAGCTCGCAACCCTGCTTGCTGCTCCCTCGGGCACGGCGCGCCTTATCGCGCTTTACGTCGCCCAGGCCTACACCAGCTCGGGGCCCGCCGCCGCCCAGACTCCTGCGACCGCTGTGCCCAGCGCGGCGCCGCCGGGGTTGATCGCCACGGTACCGCTGGCCAGCGGCACCCGACCTATTCCTCCGGTATTCCCCGAGGATCTCGCCGCGGTGCCCGGTATCGACCCAGGCGCCGCGCAAGCCCTGGCACCGTTCGTCGTGCTGCTCGATCAGCCCAACACCGCGGTGAACTTCAATACGGCCGGCCCGGAGATGATGGCAGCAACCATCCCCGAACTGACCATCAGCGATGCCAATGCCCTTGCCGCCGAGCGCGATCGCGCGTATTTCATCAGTACCAGTGACATCCAGAACCGGCTGCGCGGGCGCGGCGGAACCGTGTCCCTTTCCGGAATATCGACCAACTCGCAATACTTTATTGTTCAAGGAACGGTACAGCTGGAACATGCCTCGACGGGAATGCGCGCCTTGGTCCGGCGCACCGGCGCCGGGACGCAGGGCAGCGTGACAGTGCTTTGGGAGCGCGAACTATGAATTGGGACTGCCGATGAACCCAGTGGCCGGTCGATCCGGCGGACTGCGGCTGCTGGTATTTGTACCCGCCCGGCGCAGCTGGCCGGGCGGCTCCCGTGGCACGATCAACCCGGCCACGGTCGTGTCGTATCTTGCACTGCGCGCCGACGGATCGGTAGAGCGCGCAGCCACGCCCATGGGACGACTTCCCAAGGCACGGGCGATCGAT
>OMSW01000314.1:0-32550 GCA_900290295.1 Burkholderiales bacterium | reverse complement strand
GAGGAGCGCATGCTCGTCGACCCGGCCGATTGCCATTTCGCGTCGATGCCGACCGCCGGGAGCGCGCAGGACACCGGGACCAGCGGTGCGCCCGAGATCGCGTGGATTTCGGTGGCGGCCATCGACCAGGCGACCCTGGCACGCACCTTGGAGGCATGCGCCCAGGCGCAGTTGCAGCCGCGCGCTGCCTACAGCGAGATCTACACCCTGCCGCGCCCGCGCGAGGGCACGCTTTGCCTGCGCAGCGATCGGGGCCGTGGCGTTATGCGCACCGGCGCGGACCAGGGCTGCGCATTTGATCTGGCCGACGGCGCCCCGGGAGCAATTGCCCTGGCCAAGCACCAGCTCGCGGTGTCACGCCTGCGTGTCTACGGTCAAGCCACTGACGGCTTGCGATCGGTCGCGGCGGCGCTCGGTTTGGAGCTGGAGGAAGCCCGGCGTGAGATCGACATCAATTCGATTGCCGACTCCGTGAACCTGCTGCAAGGATCGTACGCATCCGGTGGCGGTTTCGGCTTCACGGGACGGATCCTCGCACGGCTCACCCGCCACGGAACCTGGAAGGCCCCGGCTGCCTGGATCGGCATCTGCGCGGCGATCGCGATCGGTGGCCTGAACGCGTACTGGCTGAAACTGGACTCCCAATTCACCGACTTGCGTCAGTCGATGCGGCACGCCTTTCGCGACGCTTTTCCGAACGAAACGACCATCGAAGATGAACTTGCGCAGGCCAAGCGTTCCGTGGCGGCATTGCGGACACGGGTCGGGCGCCCCTCCACCGATGACTTTTCTGTGCTCAATTCGCAGGCACTGCAGGTCTTCGCCAGTGCGCCGGTGGGGATCGTGGCGGCGATCGAATACACCGATCGCAACTATGTGGTCCGATTCAAGCCCGGCAGCGTCGACCGACCGGAATTGCGCAATTCCCTGCAGGCGCGCGCGATGGCGCGGGGCTTGACGCTGCGCTTTGATGCGGACGGCGCGGCGCATCTGGCGCCGCTGGGCGGCTAGAGCATGAGTTTCGCCAAAATCCTCGCGCAATTCTGGTCCGAGCGGGCGCCGCGCGAGCAGCGCATCCTGGCAATCGGCGGCGCCGTACTCGCTGCGATCGTGCTCTACCTCGCATTCATCGAGCCGGCCGCCAGCGGGGTAGCCAAGTTGCAGCGGCTGCTGCCGCAGACACGCGCCCAGGCGGCGCAACTCGAAGCGATGGTAACCGAGGCCAAGGCCCTGCGCAGCCTGCCGCCGGCAGCCGCGCCCGGCTCCTTGGACGCACGCTCCGCCCTGGACAAGTCGCTGGAAACCGCCGGCCTGAAGCCATCGCGCAACGTCCCCCTCGCCAACGGTGACCTGCACCTGAGCTTCGTCAACGTGCCGTACAGCAAATGGACGACCTGGCTCGCTGCAAGCGAGCGTACGCTGGGAGTGCATACCGTTGCCGTGAGCGCCAAGGCCAATGCCACGGCAGGCAACGCCGATATCGAGCTGTCGCTGCGCTTGCCGCGGGCCTGATCGCGGCCGGCGGCTCGCAACTCCACGATCATGAGCAATCACCTCGGGCGCAGGTTTGCGATACTGGCCGCTGCGCTAGCCGGCGCCGTCCTTGTCGTTCTCACGCAGGCCCCGGCGAGTCTTTTGGCCAGCGCGGTGAACTCCTGGACCAGCGAGCGGGTCGAACTGGGCGATCCGTCGGGGACGGTTTGGGACGGTCAGGCGGACCTCATCCTAGCAAGCGGCGATCGCGGCTCATCCTTTCGCACGAGACTCCCCGGCCGCACCTCCTGGCACATTGACCCGTGGCGCCTACTGATCGGGGCCTTGGATCTGACTTTGACAAACGCGGCGGCGAGCGACGTGCCCCTGGCGCTGCGGGTGGACTGGAAGGCAAATGCCACCGTCGAGCCCGGCCGGTTGCGTTTGCCGGCCGGGGTACTCGTCGGGCTGGGCGCGCCGTGGAATACGATTCGGCCCGGTGGCGATATCGAGCTCGAATGGGATACGCTGCACCTGCAGTCCGGTGCGCTGCGCGGGCACCTGAGCGCGGAATGGGTCGGCGCATCCAGCGGTCTGAGCCCCGTCGTGCCGTTCGGCCATTACCGTCTGCAAGCCGATGGCGTCTTCGCCGGCGCCCAGGTGCAATTGGAAACGATTTCCGGGCCCATGGAAATGACTGGCAGTGGCACAATCGTGGACGGCCGGCGTTTGCGCTTCCGGGGGATAGCTCGCGTGCAACCCGGAACGGACGCGGCCGTCGCAACGCAACTGTCCGGCCTGATCTCTTTGTTGGGCCGGCGCGATGGCGACGGAGCCATATTGAACTTCGGAACATGAAATGAGGATTGGGCTTGCCTTCCCCCTCCAATCGGGAGCCGCGATCCTTGCAGGCGCCGGCATCGCGCTGTCTGCGGCCGTGGCGCTTGCCGCTGGCGACAATTCGGCCACGCCTGCCACAAGGTCTTCCGTCAAGGCGACGGAAGAGACGGTGACACTGAATTTTGTCAATGCCGACGTCGAGGCCGTGGTGCGCGCAATCGGGCAGTACACCGGACGATCTTTCGTCATCGACCCGCGGGTCAAGGGAACGATGACGCTCGTGACCGAGCATCCGGTCACCCGGCGGCAGGCGTACGAGGAACTGCTCTCGGCGCTGCGCTTGCAGGGATTCACGCTGGTCGAATCGCCCGATGCCGGCGGCGTTGCGCGCGTGGTGCTCGAAGCCGACGCAAAGCTACAGGGCGGTCGAGTGCTCGCGCCCGCGACCACGACCCCGCGCGGCGATCAGGTCATCACGCAGGTCTTTCGCCTGCAGTACGAATCGGCGAGCAACCTGGTGCCGGTACTGCGACCGTTGATCGCTCCCAACAACACGATCGCCGCGTACGCTGCCAACAACACCCTGGTCATCACGGACTATGCGGAAAACTTGCGGCGGCTGGCACACATCATCGAAGCCATAGACTCGCCGACCGCAGCCGACGTGGTTGTCGTGCCCTTGAAATACGGTCTGGCTACCGATATCGCAACCATTGTCACCCGCGTGCTCGAAGGCGGCGCGGGCTCTGGCGCACAAAGCGTCGATGCCGGCCAACGCATCGTCGTGCAGGCCGAGCCCCGCAGCAACAGCCTGATAATTCGCGCTGCCAGCCGGGCTCGGATCGAACAGGCCAAGGCCCTGATCGCGCAATTCGACCAGCCCAGTGCGACCCCCGGCAACATCAACGTGATCTATCTTCGCAACGCGCAGGCCACCAAGATGGCACCCCTGCTGCGTGCGGTTCTTTCCTCCGACCCGTCCTTCATGTCACAGGCCGGGGGCACCATCAGCTTGTCCGGCGGAGGAGCCGGCGGAATGGGAGCAGGCCTGTCCGGGACCAGCGGTTCCTCGAATGCGTTAGCCAGCGGCGGCTCGGGTTTTGGGGGACCGGCCACCCCGAATGCCAGCGGGCCGGCGGCCACGCCATCGCCCTCGTCAAGCTACGGGGCCACCGGCGGCGGCGGCAGCCCTGGCGGGCTCTCGGGCATGATCCAGGCGGACCCGGCGACCAATTCGCTCATCATTTCGGGGCCGGAGCCGCTGTACCGCAACATTCGCGCGATCGTCGACAAGCTCGACGTACGGCCGGCGCAGGTGCTGATCGAATCCTTGGTGGTGGAACTGAGCGGGGACAAGTCCTCCGAGTTCGGCATCCAGTGGCAGTCACTGAACGGGCTCAATAACAGCGGCACCTCCGTGGTCGGCGGCACCAATTTCGGCAATTCCAGCCAGAACATCATCAGTGGTGCCGAGAGCCTGGGCAATCTCGGCCAGGGTCTGAACATCGGCGTCATCAAGGGCACGATCACGGTTCCTGGGATCGGGTCGATAACCAACATCGCCCTGCTGGCGCGCGCGCTCGAGACCACGGCCAATGCCAACATCCTGCAGCGCCCGAACATCCAGACCCTAGACAACGAGGAAGGCAAATTTCTCGTCGGCCAAAACGTTCCCATCGTTACCGGTTCGTACGCCAATACCGGCACGGTAACGACCACGAATACGGGGTCGACGGTGACGCCTTTCCAGACGTACCAGCGCCAGGATGTCGGGATGCTATTGCGCGTCAAGCCGCAGGTTTCGGAGGGCGGCTCGGTGCGCCTTACCATCTACATCGAGGATTCCTCGGTTTCGTCCGGCACCAGCGGCACCGAACTGGTGCTCAACAAGCAAAGTTTCGAAACCAGCGTTATGGTCGAGGACGGCAGTTTCGTCGTGATCAGCGGCATGATCTCGGATCAAACCAATGAAAACCAGTACAAGGTTCCACTGCTGGGCGATATACCGCTGCTCGGCTACCTGTTTCGCTACGACACCCGCGAGCACATCAAGACGCAGACGATGGTATTCCTGCGTCCGACCGTGATCCGTGATGAAGCCGCATCCGGCACGGTTGCGAGCGATCGCTACGATTACATCCGTAACGCGCTTGCGCAGGCGCAGCCGGAACACCACCCGGTCCTGGGAAACTACGGAATCGCTCCGCTGCCGCCGATGCCCGCCAAGGGGCCACCCGGGGCAGCGACGGCCTTCCCGGGCACGGCCGGCCCGGACGCGCCGATCGGCAAGAGTGCCCTTGCGCCAACACCCGCCGCCCCGGTCACGCAGGGCGCCGACGAGCAGATCATCGAGGTTGCCACCGTCGACACCATTGTGCGTGCGCGCCAACTGCAGCAGCAGCTCAAGAACGAAGGCCTCGACGCCTATTGGGAAGCGGTCGATACGCCCGCGGGCCATAGCGTGCGGGTGCGCGTTACGGTCACGCATGCCCGGCACAACACCCAGGAAGCGCTCGTCCTGTTGCGCGGCCTAGGCTATTCGCCCTCGCTGGTGAGCGCGGGCCAGGTGTCTGTTCCATGAGCTCGGCGCAACGATATGTGCCGTACGCGTTTGCGCGCGACAACTCGATCCTGCTCAAGCCGCAGGGCGATCGGGAGGCCGAGGTCTGGATCACCGAATCCACCGGTCTGGGTGCCCTTAACGAAGTGATGCGGGCGTTTCCAGGACGCGTGCGACCGAGCATCGTCGATGCCAAGGTGCTTGCCGAGGCGATTGCCCAGACCTATTCGCGCCCGGAAGATTCGGCGGAGCAAATTGTCGGTGATATCGAGGGCGAAATCGACATCACGCGCATGATGCAGGACGTGCCGGATATCGAGGATCTGCTCGAGACCGAGGACGACGCGCCGATCATCCGCATGATCAACGCGCTGCTCACCCACGCCGCGCGGGATGGCGCTTCGGACATCCATCTGGAAGCCTTTGAGCAGTATTCGCTGGTGCGCTTCCGGGTCGACGGCACCTTGCGCGATATTGTGCGTCCCAAGCGGGCGTTGCACGCGGCCCTCGTCTCCCGAATCAAGATCATGGCCGCCATGGATATCGCGGAAAAGCGACTGCCACAGGATGGTCGTATCACCCTGCGGGTCGGCGGACGCGCAATCGACGTGCGCGTCTCGACCCTGCCGACCGGCTACGGCGAACGCGTCGTGCTGCGTTTGCTCGAAAAGGATCCTTCCCGGATCGATCTCACGAATCTGGGAATGTCCGACCGGACCCTGGCGATCTTCGACGAGCTGTTTCACCAGCCGCACGGGATCCTCCTGGTCACCGGCCCGACCGGTTCCGGAAAATCGACGACGCTGTACGCCGCCATCCGCCGGCTCGATTACGCGACCTCCAACATCATGACGGTGGAGGACCCGATCGAGTACGACCTGCCGGGAGTCGGACAGACCCAGGTCAACCCGAAGATCGACATGAACTTCGCCCGGGCCCTGCGCTCGATACTGCGCCAGGATCCCGATGTCATCATGATCGGCGAGATCCGCGATCTGGAAACCGCCCAGATTGCGGTCCAGGCCTCGCTCACCGGCCACCTGGTTCTGGCCACCTTGCACACCAACGACGCCGCGACCGCCGTCACCCGCCTCATCGACATGGGCATCGAACCGTTCCTGCTGTCGTCTTCCCTGCTTGGCGTTTTGGCGCAGCGCCTGATCCGCAAGCTTTGCCCGCGTTGCAAAAAGCCCGATTCGGCCGGACGCGGGTTCCATCCAGTCGGCTGCGAGCTATGTGGCCATTCCGGCTACAGCGGGCGCACCGGCATCTATGAACTGCTGCCGGTCGACGATTCGATACGGGACCTGATCCACGCAGCGGCCAATGACCAGGAGATTCGACGTACCGCCGAGGCCGCAGGCATGCTTCCATTGCGTGCCGATGCCATGCGCTGGTACGCCGCCGGAATCACTTCGCAGGAGGAAATCCTGCGAGTCACGCGCGACTGACGCCCGGCGGACGCGCCCCGACCGCGCCAGCCGCCGCAGCAACCGCCGCCACGAGAATGACCGCCTTTCGATACTCCGCAGCCGACAGTCTGGGCAGGGATCAGGTAGGCGTACTGGAGGCCGATAGCGTCCGCCAGGCACGCCAGATGCTGCGCAGCCAGGCGCTGGTCCCGCTCGTGGTCGAGCCGGTGGAAACCGAGGCCATGCGCCGCGGCCCCGGAGCCCTGCGCGGACGCCGCCTGTCGCAGACCGAGCTGGCGGTACTCACCCGCCAGTTCGCCAGTCTGATGGCAGCGGCCCTGCCGATCGCCGATGCCCTTACCGTGCTCGTCGAGCAGAGCGAGAAACAGGCCGTGCGCGAGATGATGGCCTCGATTCGCACCGAGGTGCGCGGCGGCATGTCGCTGTCCAATGCGCTTGCCCGGCACCCACGCCAGTTCCCGGCGATTTACCGCGCCCTGATCGCAGCCGGCGAGGAGTCCGGAAAGCTGGGCTCGGTGCTCGGCAGCCTGGCCGATTTCATCGAAGAGCGCGCCCGGCTGCAACAAAAGATCCTGCTGGCGTTCGTGTACCCCGCCATCCTGACCGTGGTCTCCCTGCTCGTCGTCGTCTTCCTGCTTACGTACGTGATCCCCCAGGTCGTACAGGTTTTCGCGCAGACGAAGCAGGCGCTGCCGCTGATCACGCGGGTGATGATCGGGCTGTCGGCGTTCCTGCGCAGTTACGGCTGGATATTGATTCTGGCGGGCGGCGCTGTGGCCTTTGGCATCTCGCGGGCCCTGCGCATCGAAAGCGTGCGGCTGCAGTGGCACCGCCGCATCCTGCGCTTGCCGGTGGTGGGTATGCTCTCGCGCGCGCTCAACACGGCGCGCTTTGCGAGCACGCTGTCAATTTTGGTCGGCTCGGGCGTGCCGATGCTGCGCGGCCTGCAGGCGGCCGGCGAAACCGTGACCAACCTCGCCCTGCGATCGCGCGTGGTCGATGCCACGCATCGGGTGCGCGAAGGAGCCTCGCTGGCGCGCGCGTTGCGCGCGGAGGATGACGGTCAGGCCGGGTCGGGCCGTTTGCGCCTTTTCCCGCCGGTGCTGCTTCACCTGATCGGCTCCGGTGAGGCTACCGGCAAACTGCCCGAGATGCTGGCCCGCGCCGCCGATATGCACGCGCGTGAAGCGGAGCGGCGCGCCATGCTGCTCACCTCCTTGCTCGAGCCCGCGCTGATTCTCACTATGGGCCTGGTCGTCATGATGATCGTGCTCGCGGTACTGATGCCCATCATCGAGATCAATCAGCTGGCCCGCTGAGCGGCAAGCCGGAAGAACTCGGCCGCGAGCTCGTGCTCCGTGATCGCGCGTTACGCCGTGCTTGGCCCCTTGCCGCGGGCGCGCTTCGCAAGCGCGGCGGCTGCCCATCGCGGCGCAGCCGGCGGAGTATCCTGCGTGCTCCGGCGGGCAGCGGCCCAAAAGGCAGCTGCCATGGGAAACGGCAACACGCACCGGGGCCAAACAGCCGCCGGGCGCGCTTCCAAAAGCACGATTTTTGGTGCAGGCTACTTGCATGAACGCTCCTCTTCCCGACGCGATACGCCACGCCCTGGCGAGCGTCTCCCTCGAAGACAAGTGGACGGCCGATCGCGGCCGCGTTTACCTCAACGGCACGCAAGCGCTCGTGCGACTGCTGATGCTGCAGCGCCGGCGCGATGCCCTTGCCGGCCTCAATACGGCGGGTTTTCTCACCGGTTACCGCGGATCGCCGCTCGGAGCGGTTGATCAAACGGCATGGAAGGCCAAGCTCCACCTCGAACGCAGCCACATTCACTTTCGGCCCGGGGTCAACGAGGACCTTGCCGCAACCTCGGTCTGGGGTACGCAGCAAGTGAACATGTTCGCCGGCGCGCGCTACGACGGAGTCTTCGGCATGTGGTACGGCAAGGGCCCGGGGGCTGATCGCTGCGGCGATGTCTTCAAGCATGCCAACGCCGCGGGAACAAGCCCGCGTGGCGGCGTGATCGTGGCCTGCGGCGATGATCACGGCGCAAAGAGCTCGACCTTGCCGCATCAGTCGGATCATCTGCTCAAGGCCTGCATGATCCCGGTGCTGTTCCCGGCCTCGGTGCAGGAATACCTTGATCTGGGCCTGCATGCCTATGCGATGAGCCGCTACGCCGGGGTATGGGTCGGCTTTAAGTGTGTCACCGAAGTGGTCGAGGCGACATCCTCGGTGGACGTCGACCCGGACCGCGTCGACATACGGCTGCCCGAGGATTTCCGCATGCCCGCCGGCGGCCTCAATATCCGCTGGCCCGATAGCCCGCTGGAGATGGAGGCGCGACTGCTGGATTACAAGCTCTATGCCGCCCTGGCGTACTGCCGGACCAATCGGCTCAATGCGACAGTCATCGATTCGCCGCACGCGCGCTTTGGCATTGTCGCAAGCGGCAAGGCCTACCTCGACACGCGCCAGGCGCTCGTCGACCTCGGGCTGGACGAAGGCGCCTGCCGCCAGATCGGCGTCCGCCTGTTCAAGTGCGGCATGGTCTGGCCGCTGGAGGCGCGCACGATTGGCGAGTTTGCCGAGGGCTTGACGGAAATCCTGGTGATCGAGGAAAAACGGCAGGTAATCGAGTACCAGTTGAAGGAGGAACTTTTCCAGTGGCTGGGCAGCGGCAAGAAGATCCCGCGCGTCATCGGCAAATTCGACGAGAAGGACGGGGGAGAGTGGGCGGTACCACAAGGAAACTGGATTCTTCCCGCGCATTACGAGTTTTCACCGGCCATAGTCGCCAAGGCGATCGCAGCACGCATCGGCAAGCTCGAACTGCCCCAGGACATTCGCGCGCGCCTCGATGCCCGCATCGCCGTCATCGAGGCCAAGGAGCGGGCACTGGCGGTCCCGCGGGCGATTGCCGAGCGCGTCCCGTATTACTGTTCGGGCTGTCCGCACAACACCTCGACCAAGGTGCCGGAAGGATCGCGCGCCGTCGCCGGCATCGGGTGCCATTACATGGTCACCTGGATGGATCGCAACACCTCGACCTTCAGCCAGATGGGCGGCGAAGGCGTGCCGTGGATCGGACAGTCGCCCTTTACGAGCGAGCGGCACATCTTCGCCAACCTGGGCGACGGCACTTATTTTCATTCGGGAATCCTTGCCGTGCGGGCGGCCGTTGCCGCGCAGGTTGCCATCACCTACAAGATCCTGTTCAACGATGCGGTGGCAATGACCGGCGGGCAACCACTGGACGGGACGCTCACGGTGCCGCAGATCACGCGGCAACTGGCAGCCGAAGGGGTGCAGCGCATCGTCGTGGTCACGCAGGACACCAAGCGATATCGGCCGGGCGACGACTTCGCTCCCGGGGTGCGGGTGGAGCCCCGCGAGCGCTTCGATGCCGTGCAAATCGAATTGCGCGAATACAACGGGGTGTCGGCGCTGATATTTGATCAGACCTGCGCGGCCGAATTGCGCCGCCGGCGCAAGCGCGGCACGATCGAGGACCCGCGGCGGCACGTGATGATCAACGAACTGATCTGCGAAGGCTGCGGCGACTGCAGCACGGTATCCAACTGCCTGTCGGTGGAACCGGTCGAGACCGAGTTTGGACGCAAGCGTCGCATCAACCAGTCGAGCTGCAATAAGGACTTTTCTTGCGTAAACGGCTTTTGCCCAAGCTTCGTGACGATCGAGGGCGGGCAGCCGCGCCCGCCGTCAATGAGCCAGGTCCGGGCTCCCGAAGTGCCGTGGCCGGTCCCGGTCGAGCCGAGCGCAGGCAGGACCTACGGGATCATCGTCGCCGGTGTCGGCGGCACCGGCGTGGTGACCATCGGCCAGCTCCTGGGCATGGCGGCGCACATCGAGGGGCGCGGGATTTCCGTTTTGGACGTGGCGGGGCTGGCGCAAAAGGGAGGGGCGGTTCATTCGCACATACAGATCGCCGCTGCGCCGGAGCAGCTGTTCGCCACCCGAATCGCGATGGGGGAGGCCGACCTGCTGCTGGGTTGCGATTTGATCGTCAGTACCGGTGCCGAGGTGCTCGGCAAATTCCAGCAAGGCCGAACGCGCGCACTTCTGAACAGTTCCCAATCGCCGACGGCCGAGTTCGTGCGCAATCGCGACTGGCGCTTCCCTGCCGCCAGCCTAGCCCGGCAAGTGCGCGAGGCGCTTGCCGATGACGCCGACTGCGCCGTGCTCGACGCACAAGCACTGGCGACGGACCTGCTCGGCGACGCAATTTATTCCAACCCGCTGATGCTCGGCGCCGCGTGGCAAAGAGGCTGGATACCGCTGCGCTATGAAAGCTTGCTGCGGGCCATCGAACTCAACGGCGTCGCGATCGACGCAAACAAGCGCGCCTTCGAATGGGGCCGGGCGGCGGCACATGACTTGCCAGCGGTGTTGCGGGCGGCCGCCGCGGCGCAGGATGGCGCAGCCAAGGCGGGCCCCCAGGCGACGACGCTCGAACAGATCGTTGCGCTGCGGGCGGATTTCCTAGTTGGCTACCAGAGCGGGCGCCTGGCCCAGCGCTATTTGCGCATGGTCGAACGCGTGGCCGCGGCCGAGAAGGAGCGCGTCGGACAGGGAACGGACCTGGCCGTAGCGGTCGCGCGCAACTACTTCAAGCTGCTTGCGGTAAAGGACGAGTACGAGGTTGCGCGGCTGCACCGCGACCCGAAGTTTCGCGCCCGCATCGCCGCGGCCTATACGGGCAAGTACCGTCTCTTCTACAGCCTTGCACCGCCGCTGCTGGCGCCGCGCGATCCCGTGACCGGACACGCGCGCAAGATCCGCTTCGGCCCCTGGCTCGGGGGCGTGTTCATGGTTCTGGCGCGATTGCGGTTTCTGCGCGGCAGCCTCTTCGATCCCTTTACCCACACCCAGGAGCGTCGACTGGAACGCGCGCTGGTGCAGGACTACGAACAGATGGTCGAGGAGATCCTGCCTCGTCTTGGCCGGGAGAATCTCGGACTCGCCGTTCGCATGGCGAGCTTCCCGGAGGAGATCCGCGGCTTCGGGCACGTGAAGCTAGAAAGCGCTACCCGCGTGCGGCCGCATCTGCTGCAGTTGCGCACGCAGTGGTCGGGCGGGCAAGTGGCCGCCGAGGTCTAACAGGCGGATCGGACGCTTTATCGATCCATCGGAGCCGATCCCAGGGCGCCGCGATCGCGCACCTGAACCCAGGCCTCGAGCCGATAGTTGACGGGCAAGGTCTCGGCGCCCGGTTCGCGCGTGAACTCGCTCCAGGCGGGGCGAACCATGCTGTCGGCGCGGATGCGTGCGTCGTCGGCGCCGATCGTGCGCTTCTCGACCTGCGGCGCAATGCGGGTGATCTTGCCGCGCCCAACCACGGTCCCGGTCCCTGGCAGGACGAATTGCACCGGCAGACCGAGTTCGATCCGAGGCGCCAAAAGCTCTTCGACCTCGATTCGCACTTCGATACGCGCCGGGTCGACGATGCGAAACAGGGTTGGCGACGTGATATTCGTGCCGATGATGTCGCCGGGATTGACGTTACGCGCCATGACGACACCGGCAATCGGCGCAAGGATGCGGGTTCGCGACAGCAGAACCTCCCCCTGGCTGAGCGCCGCGCCGGCCGAGGTCACTTCTTCCTTGGCCGCCTGCACCTCGGCTGCACGCCCGCCGGTTGCCGCGGCCTGCGCGCGCATCGCGGCCTCCCGCGCGCGCGCTTCTGCGGCTGCCAGCCGGTCATCGGCTTCGATCGCCGCCTGATCCGCGACGAAGCCCTGCGCCAGCAACTGGTGCTGGCGTTGCGAGTTGTCGCGCGCCAACTCGGCCTCGTGCCGCGCAGCCTCCGCCTCCGCGGCAAGCGCCGCCTGCTCTTCCAGGCGCACTCCTTCGCGGGTCAGATGCAAGTGTTCACCAGCGCCGCGCAGCTCGGCACGGCGCTGGCGAACCGTTGCCGACGGGATGTCGCTCTCGATTTCGGCCAGCAGCTGGTCGGCGGCCACGCGATCGCCCGGGTGCACGACAGGTCCGGGCTGACGCCAGGCGATGGCAAGGAATAGCAGGATCAGCGTGGCTGCGCTCAGCGCGCCGATCACGGCAAGCCGTCGGCGGTTCATAGGGCACCGATCCCGGCGGGCGTTGTCACGTCGCGCACCACTTCATCGCGGACGATCTGGCCATCGTCGATCTCGATCACGCGATCGGCGAACTGCAGCAGCCGCAGATCGTGGGTGACCAGCAGCACGCCGCGCCCATCATTGACCTGGCGCTTGAGCAACTCGACGACCTCCAATCCGGTGTGCCGATCGAGCGCCGCGGTCGGTTCGTCCCCGAGAATCAAGCTCGGATTACCGGCCAGTGCGCGCGCGATCGCCACGCGTTGGCGTTCGCCGCCAGAGAGTTCGCCGGGCCGGTGTTGGAGCCGGTTGCTCAGACCCACGTGGGCAAGCGAGCCACGGGCAACGGAACGCGATTGTGCGCGCGGCATGCCCTTGAGGGCGAGCACCTCGGCGACATTGTCGAGTGCACTCAGCGCCGGGAACAGGTTGTAGGTCTGGAAGACGAATCCGACGCTGCGCCGCCGCACTTCACTGGCCGCGCTGTCGGGCAAGCGCGAGATCGGCACGCCGCACAGTTCGACCTCCCCCGCAGTCGGCCGCAACAGTCCCGAGAGCACGCACAGCAGCGTCGTCTTGCCCGAGCCCGACGGACCCATCAAAAGGGCGAGCTCTCCGGTCCGAACTTCGATCGTAACGTCGCGCAGCACGGTGGCTTCGATCGCGCCGGAGCGAAACGTTTTGCTCACGCCGCGCGCCCGGGCCAGTACCAGGCCCGCGCGGGTATCGGCTTGCGGGTCCTGGACGATCAACGCAGCACCTTTGCGGCCTCGACCTTGAAAACCGCCGAAAGGCTGGCAATGCTCGCCAATAAGCACATGACGAGCGTCGCCACAATGCTCAGGCCCACCGTGCCAGGGGACACGACCACCGACAGTCCCAATCGGGCGAGCACGTGCCGCAGGATGAGCGCCAGGACGAAGCCGGACACGACCCCGACAGCGGCCAGGAACGCGACCTGCCATAGTACGAACCCGGCCAGCTCCATCGGCCGGGCACCGACCGCCTTGAGCGTCGCCAGCTCCAACAGGTGCTCCTTGGCCATGGAATACAGCGTCTGGCCGACGATGACGCCACCCACGAAGAGCCCCAGAATGGCGGAAAACGCGAGCGCCGCACCGGCCCCGGAACTCCCCACCCAATAGTCTTCCGTCGCCCTGCTCCAGGTCGCCGTGTCCCAAAGCTCGATGTCGGGCTGGCGTTTCATCCACTGCACCAGGTCCGGTCCGCAGCGCCGGTCTACGAGATCAACCACGTAGTACATCACCTCGTTTTCGGACAGTCCCAGCAGCCGTCGGCCATTGGTCATCGACGTGAACAGGTATGGATTCAGGGTGAACGAGCGGATGCCTTCGGTTACTGCGCCCACCGTTACCCGTAGGCTGTTGACCTCGAAGTTTCTGCCGATGGGGTCGGAGGGCAATTCGAGCTTGACCAGATCGGTGCGATCGACGCTGACACGCAGCGGTTGATTCAAATCGGCCACGTCGCCGACGACCTCGCCCCACGGAATCTGCTGTCCGGGGCGCGGTTCCACGGCGACCACGATCGCGGTCGAGCGCGTGCCACCTGGCCGCTGGATGAACGAGAAGCCGTAGAGCAGGCCGCGCACGTCGGCCACACAAGGATGCGAGAGCAGCAGGCTGCGCGGGCCCGCGGAGACGATCTGGGAATAGTCGATGACGTTCACCCCGCGCGGCGTCGCCCAGATGTCGCCGCCGACGTTATCGATGACCGTGGACGAACTGCGCACGAAGCCTTCGTAGAGGCCGATCTGTACGAATCCCAAAGTCGAGGCAAGCGCCACGCCGAGCAGCGAGGCGATCAGCTTTCCGCGGTCAAAGAGGATCGAGCGGATCGCGATCCGGCGCATCGAAAGTCACCATGGATTCCTTTTCGGGATGGAGCAGCCGATGATAGCGATGCGCATGCCGGTGGCCCACACGATGCGGTCATGCCTCGCCGCAGGGATCTTGCGACGTAAGCGTCCGGCGAGCGTCAAACGCCCGCCATGGCGCCAGAGCCGATACGCATCACGGCATGTCCGCTTTTTCCAACACGGAGTCGATGATCGACTGATTCCGGTCGACCATGCGAATCCGGATCGGCATCCAGCGCAGGTCCGCGCCGACCCAGATATCCATCGTCTCTTCGACCGTTCCGACCATGCGGCGTGCCGAGAAACGCACCGCCCGCATCGGTCCGCTGCCGGTGTCGACCGGTTCTTCTTTCGCAACGCTGAATTTCCAGGGGTCGACGTCGTGCGTTCCAATGAGGTTGACCGAATGGATGCTACCGGGGACGAATCGCTCTGGGTTCTGCTCGCACTGGCGCGCGATCTCGAATTGCAGGCTGAGCCGGTCCTGGGCGCCCGGCTCGGGCGCGTGCACCGGCGGCGTGCTGCCGAATTGAATGCGCCCGTGCGGCCAATCGATGTCGACGGACTCGGCGTTGTGAAACGGACGCTTTTCCGTGTAGCGATCCGGGATCAGGGAGCCATCGACACCCAGCGTGCCGTGCGAGGTCTGATCGAAGTCGGCGGTTTCCATGTGAAGGTGCGTTTCATAGCGGTCACCATCGAGCCGCCAAGTGGTAGTCGTGTGCGCGTGCATCGTGATCGGCAGGCCTGCCAGCCGAAAGACCGCGGTCGTCAGGTACACGAGAGTGGCCGTTGGCGGCAATGTGCCGCGCGCTTCGCCCGGCGCGGAAGGAGCGCCAGCGGCGCTCGTGCCCGCCGCGTCCGGCCCGGTTTGTGCTAGCGCGCGGCTAAGCGCCGGGGGCAATGGCAGCAAGGCTACCGCCGTCAGGGCAAGGATCAGCAAGAAAGTGCGCGGCATATTCTGTTCGTAGTAGTCAAGTCGACCTCGAGTCTCGTGGTATGGGTCCTTGGGATAAGATAGTCTGGCACATGTCGGATACGAGGCAGAAATGGCAGAGGCAAACGAACCATCCGGAATACCATTGCCCGACACGCTGGCGGGAAACTTCCAAGATGCCGTGCGCTGGTTCAACCAGTTTTGGGGCGGCGCCACGGAGGCCTCGGGTGCGGCCCGGATCGCGTCGGGGGGCGCCATCCCCTCCATGATGATGCCAACGTTGGACATCAAGGAACTGGACAAGAGGATCGCCGACCTGCGCAGCGTGGAACACTGGCTCACGCTGAACCAAGGTCTGCTGCACACGACCATCCAGGGTCTTGAAATGCAACGCAATACGCTGGCTGCGTGGCAGGCGATCGGGGCCGGAGCCGGATCGGCACAGGCGCCGGGCGGTACCGGGGGCGCCCCTGCTGGTGCCGCTCCGGAAGCGCCGGCCTTTCAGCCAGCGCTTTGGTGGGCGGCGCTGCAGCAGCAGTTCGCGCAGATGGCGGCAAGCGCCGCCGAACAGCAAGCCGCCGCCAAGACCGAGCCGCAGCCCTCCGAGCCGCCCGAAGCCCCAGCGCCGGCCGCAAAGGCGCCAGGCAAACCCCGGGCAGCGGGGCCGGCCCGGGGTAGTGGCTAATTAGCAGCTGCCAATTTTTCCAAGCGCGCCTTGACCGTCCCTGGGCTGTCGTTGCAGCCGGCGCAGCCGTAGCGCTTAGCCTGGGCGGTGGCCCTTGCGCCATCGCGCTAGCGCGGGACCGACATCGGTAAGCAGGCGCAGGCGCACGACGCCATCGAGCGACCGCCGTTCCAAGATCGGGCAGTTGCCGCCGACCCAGACCTCGAAGCTCGACGGCAGTTGGGCACGCAGTTCCGCGATGCCGCCGATGACGTGATTGGCATTCATCGAGTCGCTGAAGGACAGCGCGACGATATCGACCTTTTGTATCTGGGCCGCGCGCACGATGTCGGGCACGGGCGTCTGCACGCCCAGCGAAATACAGCGGCAGCCCTCCAGCGCGAAGAATGCCTCGGCCATCAACAGGCCAAGCCCGTGCGACTCGCGCGGGAAGGTCGTAAGCAAAACGAACGGCGGATTAACGCCCGGCCGCGGAATACCGCTGATCGCGTTGCGCAGGATCAGTTGGATCGACTCGGTGTAAAGGTGTTCCTCGAATACCTCGAGCTTGCCACGGGCCCAGGCGTCGCCGACCCGGGCGTTGAGCCGGGCGACGACCCCGGCAACGAATTGCGCCAGACCAAGGCGCAACAGCGATTGCGAGAGCTGGCGCCGCAGCTCTTCGACCCGGTGTGCCCGAACCAGATCCAGGAACAGCTCGACGTCGGCGCCGTCGCGGAGCGCGTCTTGGCGCCGCATCAGCGGCGGGGCCGCGGCGTCGGCCAGCTGGAGGAGGTGCTCGGACGTATACGACAGGATCTTTCCGGGGCGATAGCCGTAGTCGAGCAGGCGTTTTGCCAGGCGCAGCTTTTCCACGTCATCGCGGGTATAGACACGCTGCCCGGAAGCGTCGCGCTGCGGTGCGGGAAATCCATATCGCCGCTCCCAAACCCGCAGGGTGTCCTTCGAAAGGCCCGTGTCACGTTCCACGGCGGCGATGTTCACCGGGTTACTCTCACCGGTACCCGTTGGCTTCATCCCGTCACCAAACCGCAATCGGCGGCCAAGGCCGTGAAGGGACGAACCTGCCGCAAGAAACGCAGAGAGCCAAATTCACGGAACGCACCATTGCAATTCTGTCGTGGACAAATTGGAGATCGGCATAATCGCGGATCCCTTTAGGCGAACTCCCATCTGCTTGTCTCAGGCTCGCCTCGTTTCCTGGAATCATCCCAATAACAGTGGCCTACCGCACGAGCGTCGGCGCCCAGGCGGCAGTCCGCGACGGTTCCAGCAACGTCCAAACATTTTGCTTTCTAGTGCAAGGAGGAATCTTTGTCCAGCACAAGAATGCGCCGTGTAGCGATATGCCCATAATTTGCCGGGGAATTTTGCAGAAATGGCCGCGTCAAACCGGCGAGCGCTTGCTCGCCCGTTTGCGGTTTGCGTGCCGGGCGAGGCTCGGGCAAACTAGGGTCGGGGCCTACCCCTAAATTCCGACTGAAATAGTCAAATTAATACATGCCGGAACGCGTTACGTTCCCCGCGCGGCCCTTTCGGGCTCGAGGGGCCGGCGCCATGAGCAGAGAAAACCCGTGAATGCACCAGAACAAGTCTTGCTGCCGGACGTGCAGTCGTCCGTCGACTCGCGAAACATCGCGATTTCCCGCGTCGGCGTGAAGTCCCTGCGCTACCCGGTCGTGATCAGCTCGGGCGCCGGGCCAGTTTCGACCGTGGCATCGGTCGACATGTACGTCGCGTTGCCTGGCGAGCGCAAGGGCACACACATGTCGCGCTTCGTTGAGGTCTTGCAGGAACACCGCGAGCCGCTCTCGGGACCCTCCCTGGAAAGACTTTTGACGAAGATGCTACGGCACCTGGGCGCCCACGAGGGCGCCATCGAACTCCGTTTCCCCTACTTCATCAACAAGGCTGCACCCGTATCGGGCGTCGAGAGCCTCATGGATTACGACGTCGCACTAAGCGGAATGATTCGCGCCGGCAAGGTGCGGATCCGGCAAAAGGTCGTCGTTCCGGTAACCAGCCTTTGCCCCTGCAGCAAGAAGGTAGCGGACTACGGCGCGCACAATCAGCGCTCGCACGTCACCATCGAGCTCGAACTGGTCGAGGCCATAACCATCGAGTCGCAGGTTCGCATCGCCGAAGATGCCGCGTCCTGCGAGCTGTGGTCGGTGCTCAAGCGCCCCGATGAGAAGTTCGTCACCGAGCGTGCCTACGACAATCCGAAGTTCGTCGAAGACACCGTGCGGGACATCGCACTGGTACTGCAACGGGATCCGCGGGTGGCTGCCTATCGGGTGGAATCGGAAAACTTCGAATCCATCCACAACCATTCGGCCTACGCATTGATTGAAAGCGATAAGCGGCTCGAACGGTAGGATTCCGTCGCATGTCCCGCTGCTCGCCACGACGCGTGGCGGCGCCGTCGAGTGCGTGCATTTCGGATCCATAGCGGTCGTTGACCACGCTGGCAGGGTCGTTGCCGGCGCGGGCGATACCGACGGGATCAATTTTTCCCGCTCTACCCTAAAACCGCTACAGGCCCTGCCCTTCGTGGAGGACGGTGGGATGGCGCAATTCGGCTTCGGCTCCCAGGAGCTGGCGCTGCTGTGCTCAAGCCACAGCGGCGAATCCGTCCACGTCGCCATTGTGCAATCGATCCTTGACCGCATCGGGGCAGGCACCGCCGACCTGCAGTGCGGCTGCCATCCACCACGCTATTTCGCGGCCACGGCGACGGCTTGCCCTGCGTCGTTTCCCATCAGCGCGCTGCACCACAACTGTTCCGGCAAGCACAGCGGATTCCTCGCGTATTGTCGGCTGCACGGTCACCGCTGGGACGACTACCTCGACCCGGACTCGCCCCTGCAACTACGCATCCGCAAGACCGCGCAGGATTTTTTTCCTGCGGACGCGCTGGTCGCCGGAACCGACGGCTGCAGCGCACCCAACTTCGCCGTGCCGCTGCGCGACATCGCGCAGTTGTATTGCCGCCTCGCCTGCGACGATGCGCCCGGCCTGCGGGCGCTGTTCTTTGCCATGACGCGCCACCCGGACTTGGTGTCTGGTACGGCGCGAATCGACTTGGCGCTCATGCGCACCGGCGCGGGCGACTGGGTCAGCAAGATCGGTGCCGATGGCCTGCAGGCGATCGGCGTGCGCTCGCTGGGGCTGGGGATTGCAATCCGAATCGCGGGAGGCGATCCGTCGGCCCTGCACGTGGCCACGGTCGAAGTCCTGCACCAGACGGGCCTACTCCAGAATCCGCTGCGCACGGCCTTGGCGCCGCATTTTCGAACCGCTCTGCGCAACGCGCGCGGCACGCAGACCGGCCGCTTCGTATCCCTGTTCACCCTGCCGCCTCTGGCACTCCGGTAGACTACCGCGCTCCCGTATCTTCGGATGTTCCCTCTTCATGCTCGCCGAACAGCGGCAAGCGATCGCGGACCTGATCCGCGAGGCGCTTGCAACACTGTGCGCCGCTCCCCCGGACATTGAGTTGCAACGGCCGAAAGTGGCCGCTCATGGCGACCTGTCCTGCACGGTCGCCTTGCAGCTTGCCAAACAGCTGGGCCGGCCGGCGCGCGAGCTCGCGAGCGTCATCGTCGCTGCGCTGCGCGCCAACCGACGCGCGGACCCCTGGATCGAATCCATCGAGATTGCCGGGCCCGGGTTCATCAATCTGCGGCTCACCAAGGCACTCAAGCAGCAGGTCCTTGGCGAGATCCTGCGTGCCGGCCACGCCTTTGGCAGCGGCCACGAAGGCGGCAACCGTCCCGTGGTGATCGAGTTTGTCTCGGCCAATCCCACCGGACCGTTGCACCTGGGCCACGCACGCCAGGCCGCACTGGGCGATGCCCTGGCAAACGTGCTGGCCGCGCGCGGCTGGGCTGTGCAGCGCGAGTTTTACTACAACGACGCCGGCGCCCAGATCGAACTGCTTGCCAACTCGGTACAGGCGCGCGCGCAGCAGCTGCAAGGGCGCCAGATCGATGATTCCCGAATCGGGTACCAGGGCGAATACATCGTCGAGATTGCGCGCCAGTTTCTCTCCGGCGCAACCGTGCGCGCACGCGACGGTGCGCAGGTCAAGGCCAGTGGGGATCCGGATGATTCGATGTCGGTGCGGCGATTCGCCGTTGCCAGCTTGCGCCATCAGCAGGACCTGGACCTGGAGGCGATCGGCGTGCGGTTCGACCATTTTTTTCTCGAATCTTCCCTGTACCAGGACGGCAGTGTCGAGGAAACCGTACAGGGACTGATCAAATCGGGCTTGACGTTTGAATCCGAAGGCGCCTTGTGGTTGCGGACCACGCAGGCCTCGGTCGCCAGCGGCGGCGGACACGAAATATCCGACGACAAGGACCGGGTCGTGCGCAAATCCGACGGTACCTATACCTACTTCGTGCCGGACGTCGCCTACCACCTGGCCAAGTTCGAGCGCGGATTTACCCGCGCCATCAACGTGCAGGGGTCCGATCACCACGGTACGGTGGCGCGGGTGCGTGCCGGTCTACAGATTCTCGCGCGCACCCTCGGACTGCCGATTCCGCCCGGATACCCGGAGTACCTGCTGCACAAGATGGTGCGGGTGACACGGGGTGGCGAGGAAGTCAAGATGTCCAAGCGCGCCGGCACCTACGTCGCGTTACGCGACCTGGTCGATTGGGTCGGTCGCGACGCAACGCGCTTTTTCCTGGTTTCGCGAAAGAGCGATTCGGAGTTCACGTTCGACGTCGACCTGGCGCTGTCGCACTCGGAAGAAAACCCGGTCTATTACATTCAATATGCGCACGCGCGCATTTGCTCGGTGCTGGCACAGGCTGCCGAACAAGCGGTTGCACCGCTGGACGAGGCCGCGGCCCAACGGGTGGACCCGGCACCATTGGTGGCCGCGCGCGAGCTTGCCTTGTTGGCGCGCCTGGCCGAATATCCGGATATTTTGCGCGAGGCCGCCAGCGACCTGGCACCGCACCAGCTTGCCTTTTACCTGAAGGACCTGGCTGCCGACCTGCATGCCTTCTACAACGCGGAGCGCATTTTGGTCGATGATCCCAGCTTGCGTGCCGCACGCTTGGTGTTGCTGATGGCCACGCGTCAAGTACTGCGCAACGGACTGGCCCTGATCGGCGTAACGGCGCCGGATCGCATGTGACACGATGGCTTCCGATCGACACCCAATAAGCCTGATCGGCTTTCTCGCCGGACTCGTCAGCGGCCTGGCCATTTCGGTCGCCATCGCGCTGTACCTGACCAACGCCCCGGTACCGTTCGTCACCAAGGTGCAGCGCTCGACCGAGAATGTCACGCCGGACGCGGGCGATCCGAATCGCCCCTTGTTCTCGCCCCAGATTCCCTCCGGGCCCTCGCCCGAGGCCAACCGGTCCGCGGCGGCCCCTTCCGAGGCACCGGAGAGCGCAAACCCGATCCCCGATACCAACCCGGGCTCCGGGCCGGCCGCCCGGTCCGCAGCGAGCCCGGCAACGGCGAGCGGCGCCGAACCGGCGGAGCCGGGCGCACGGTTCCTGCTGCAGGTCGGCGCCTACAAGAGCGCGGACGACGCCGACGCCATTCGCGCACGTCTGGCGCTACTGGGTCTGGACGCGAAGGTTTCCGCCGTGCAGGCCGAAGGGACAACGCTCTACCGCGTCCGGCTCGGGCCCTATGGGCAGCTCGATGATGTGAACGGAATTCGACGTACGCTGTCCGAGAACGGGATGGAGCCACAACTCGTCCATATCCGCTGACCGCATTGCTGCCCCGTTGCGTTTCCGCCAAACCGTACCTGCCGTAGATCAAACGAGGATTTCCATGTCATTTTTTGCACGTCGGCGCCAGATCCTGATCGGCCTTTGCGCAAGCCCTTCCCTGGTGAGTGTCCCATCGGTGTTGGCGCAAGCGTCCGCCGAGCCCCGGGAAGGAGTCGATTACAAGGTATTGCTCAATCCGCAGCCTACCGATCCCCCTGGCAAGATCGAGGTGCTCGATTTCTTCTGGTACGGTTGTCCGCATTGCTACGCCTTTCTTCCCGATCTGGAAGCCTGGCGCAAGAAGCTGCCGTCGGATGTCGCCTACAAACACGTGGCGGTGGATTTCGGCGATCCGGCGCGCGAAGCGCACACGCGCATTTTCTATACGCTGCAGGTGCTCAATCGAGTCGATGACCTGCACGTCAAGGTATTCGCGGCCTATCACGACAAGCGCCAGCGCCTGCTCGATCGCGACGAGATCGCCGACTTCATGGCAAGCAACGGGATCAGCCGCGACAAGTGGCTAGCCGCGTACGACTCGTTTTCGGTCGCCGGCGCGGTCAATCGGGCACGCCTGACGACCCAGGCCTACACGATCGACGGCACGCCAACGCTGGCCTGCGATGGGCGCTTCCTCACCGCACCATCCATGGTCCAGAGCCACACCAATAGCGGCACGCTCGCGGTGATGGATTACCTCCTCGAGCGCGTGCGCCGCGAGCGAGCGCGCAAAAAGGCGTAACGCGGGCGCCGCTTGCCTCGGGCCCTCGTCGATTCATCCAGCACCGTGAATGTATTTCTGACCGGCGCGTCCAGCGGGATCGGCGCGGCGCTCGCGCGCGAGTTTGCCCGGCGCGGCGCCCGCTTGGGACTGGTAGCCCGCCGGGCCGACGCCTTGCAGGCGCTGGCCGCGGAACTGTCGGGTCCCTGTCAGGTCTACGCGCTCGACGTAACGGACCGGGAGCGCCTGCTCGCGGCAGCGCGGGATTTCGACCATCGGTGCGGCGGCACCGACGTGGTGGTCGCCAGTGCCGGCATATCCACCGGCGTGCAGACCGAGTATTACGAGGACCTGGAAGTGTTCGACCGGGTGCTGGCAACCAATCTCAACGCGGTGGTGACGAGCTTTCATCCCTTCATCGGGGCAATGCGCAAGCGCCGGCGCGGCACGCTGGTAGCAATCGCCAGCGTGGCCGGCGTGCGTGGCCTGCCGGGCTCCGAAGCCTATTGCGCGTCCAAGGCCGCACTCATCAACTATTGCGAAAGCCTGCGGGTGGGACTGCGCGGCAGCGGAATTCGGGTGGTCACCATCGCCCCTGGTTTCGTCCGCACGCCGATGACCGACGCAAATCCGTATCCCATGCCGTTTCTTATGGACGCGCAGGCCTTCGCCGTGCGGGCGGTTGATGCCATCGCGCGCGGCTCGAGCTACACCGTAATCCCGTGGCAAATGGCATGGGTCGCAAAGCTGCTGCGTGCGCTGCCCAACTGGGCCTTCGATCCCCTGCTGGCGGGGCGCGCCCGCAAGCCCCGGGCCTCGGACGTACAGCGCGACTAGCTCGTTACCGCCGCGGCTGCGCGCGCGGTCCAGCGATCACGCCCTCGCGCTTGAGCCGGGCGATTTCGTCCGCGGAGAATCCGCACTCGCTCAGCACGGCGTCGCTATCTTGGGCAAAGATCGGCGGTGCGCAGCGCATCTGCGCCGGGGTACGCGAAAACTTGATCGGTGTGCCCACCGAACGGATGTCGTCGGTTTGCACCACCATGGCGCGCGCCTGCGCGTGCGGCGATGCAAGTGCCTCATCGATGTTGCGCACCAGGCCCGCCGGGACCCCTGCGCGCAGCAGGCGCTCGGCGAGCTCGTGGCCGTCGGCCTGCGCAAATGCCTGCATCAGGGCCGTGCGCAGTTCCGCGCGGTGTACGAGCCGATCCGCATTGGTAGAAAATCGCGCGTCGGTGGCAAGCTGCGCTTGACCGAGGATTTGCACGAGAATTCGGAATTGGCGATCGTTGCCGATTGCAATATAGATATCGCCCGAGTTCGTGCTCCACTTGTCATAGGGAGCGACATTCGGGTGCGCATTGCCTAGCGCGACGGGGCGGACACCGCTTAACAGGTAATTGGCCGCCTGCGGATGCAGCAGCGCGGTCGCGCAGTCGTACAGCGTCATGTCAATGAACTGGCCGCGGCCGCTGCGCGCGCGCTCCTGCAGCGCCATGAGTATGGCGATCGCCGAATACATACCCGTGGCAAGATCGACCATGGGCGTAGCCAGGCGCACGCCCCCGCGATCGGCCTCGCCGTTAATGCTCATCAGGCCGCTCATCGCCTGTACTACCGCGTCGTAGCCGGGCAGGCCGCCCAAGGGGCCGTCGGCTCCGAAGCCCGAAACGCGGCAATGAATCAGCCAGGGAAAGCGCGCAGCCAAGGTTTCGGAGTATCCGAGGTTCCACCTTTCCATGGTGCCGGTCTTGAAGTTTTCCAACAGGACGTCGGCACCATCGAGCAAGCGCAGCAGCACCTCGCGCCCGGCAGGCAAGGCGATGTCGAGCGCGATCGCACGCTTGTTGCGGTTCACGCCGAGAAAATAGCTCGCGTCGCGGCTGCCGTCGGCACGCACCGCAAACGGCGGCCCCCATAGACGGGTCTCGTCGCCTTGCGGCGGCTCGACCTTGATGACGTCCGCACCGTGATCGGCAAGGATCATCGTGCAATACGGTCCGCCCAGTACCCGGGAAAGATCGACAATCTTGAGGCCGGCCAGTGCACCACTGGCTGCGCTAGCGCGTCGCGGGTCCACCAACGCTAGTCCTGTTTCGCGGCGCGCAGACGGGAAAAACCGTCCTGCAAGTCGTCGATGAGGTCCTCGGCGTCTTCCAAGCCCGCAGAAATCCGCATCAACAGTCCCGCAGTCGGCAGCGGCGCAACACTACGATCCGGGTGGCATGGAATCAGCAGGCTCTCAAATCCGCCCCAGGAATAGCCGCGCCCGAAAAGGCGCATGCCATCGATCAGGGCGTGAAATCCCGCGACCCTGACCTGCGGCTGCAACACCACCCCGAAAACGCCGGTAGCGCCGCAAAAGTCCCGTTTCCACAGCGCGTAGCCAGGATCTTGCGGCCGCGTCGGAAACAGTACACGCTCGACCTCGGGCTGCGCCAGCAGCCAATCGATGAGCCGTTCGGCCGTGGCGCGATGGCGCGTAAGGCGCGCCTCGAGCGAGCGCAGTCCGCGCAGGGCAAGCCAGCAGTCATCGGGGCTCGTGGTCATGCCCAGGGACCGGATCGTTTCGCGCAGCGCGCCCCAGCACGCTTCGTTGCTGGTGACGGTGCCGAGCAACAGATCGGCGTGGCCGCCGATGTACTTGGTCACCGCGTGCACCGAGACATCCACGCCATGCTGCAGGGGCCGAAAATACAGCGGCGTGGCCCAGGTGTTGTCGATGACCGACACGGCATCGCGGCACCGCGCTATCTGCGCCAGCAGTGGCACATCCTGGACCTCGAAAGTCAGTGACCCAGGCGATTCCAAAAAAAGCAGGCGCGTATTGGGGCGAAACAGCTCCTCGATCGGCGCGCCGATGCGCGGATCATAGAACGTGGTCTCGATGCCGTAGCGCGGCAGGGTGTCGCGACAGAATTTGCGCGTCGGTCCATACGCCGAATCGGGAACGAGAATGTGATCGCCTTGGCGTACGAACGCAAGAATGGCGATGGTACAGGCGCTCAGCCCCGATGGCAGGGCCCAGCTGCGATGGCCGCCTTCGAGCGCCGTTAGAGCGTCGCAAAAGGCGTGGTGCGTGGGCGTGCCGTTTATGCCGTAGGTGACCGGCCCGCTATCCTCGCCGGCCGCGCCGCGTCGCGCACGCTCGCGCAGATCGGCTACGTCCGTGTGGAGTACTGTCGAACCGCGCACCAGGGGCGGATTGACGAATCCGGCGCTGCCCGGAGCGTCACGCCCCAGGGTTATCAGGCGGGTTGACGGTTTCACGGTTCCTGGCGAGCGGCACGACGCTCATCATAGTGATCCCATGCCGGATGGCATTCGGGACTGCGTTGTACGGGTCCGCGGGCGGCGCGGAGGTGGCGGCGAATGGGAGCTTTGTGGCGATTGTAGTACGGCGGTCTCGCGGCCAATGGCGTTTGCACGGTGCCCCGGCGGCCGGGACTCATTTGCCGCCACCGTGGTCCAGACGTTAGGATCGATCCGCAAGCGCCTAGGTTCACCGTCGGGCCGGCCGGGACGGGCCGGCGGCGGCGGTGCAGCGCGGGCGCAGGGGCGCACTTGAGGGGAGAGAGCGAATGCAGATGCCAGGGCTGGATTTTGATCTGGGTGCCGATATCGATTCGCTGCGCGACGCGGTGCACGCATTTGCCCAGCGCGAGATCCGGCCGCGCGCCGGCGAGATCGATCGCGCCGACCGTTTTCCCGACGATCTCTGGCGCAAATTCGGTCAGCTCGGGGTGCTGGGGGTGACCGCACCCGAGAAATACGGCGGTGCCGACATGGGCTACCTGGCGCACATGATCGCCATGGAGGAGATATCGCGCGCCAGCGCCGCGGTGGGGCTCTCCTACGGGGCGCACTCGAATCTTTGCGTCAACCAGATTCACCGCAATGGGAGCGAAGCGCAAAAGCAGCGCTATCTGCCAAGATTGATCTCGGGCGAATGGGTCGGCGCCCTGGCGATGAGCGAGGCCGGCTCCGGATCAGACGTGCTCTCGATGAAGCTGCGCGCGCAGGACAAAGGCGGCTATTACCTGCTCAACGGCACCAAGATGTGGATCACCAACGGCCCGGACGCCGACGTGCTCGTGGTCTATGCCAAGACCGAACCGGAACTCGGACAGGACGGAATCAGCGCATTTGTCGTGGAAAAATCGATGCCGGGCTTCTCGGTTGCGCAAAAGCTCGACAAGCTGGGCATGCGCGGCTCCCACACCGGAGAATTGGTTTTTCAAAATTGCGAAGTCCCGGCGGCCAACCTGCTGGGGCAGGTCAATCAAGGCGTGCGGGTCCTGATGAGCGGGCTGGACTTTGAACGCGCGGTGCTGGCCGCCGGGCCGATCGGCATCATGCAGGCCTGCATGGACCTGGTGACGCCGTACATCCACGACCGCCAGCAATTCGGCCGATCCATCGGCGAATTTCAGCTCGTCCAGGCCAAGATCGCCGACATGTACACCAGCCTGTCCATGTGCCGCGCCTATACCTACGCAGTGGGCAAGAATCTCGATCGCACGGCGCGCCGGGCCGGAGCCGGGCACGAACGGGCCGCCCGCAAGGATTGCGCCGGTGCGATCCTGGTGGCCGCCGAGAAGGCCACCTGGATGGCGGGCGAGACCATCCAGATCCTGGGCGGCAACGGCTACATCAATGAATATCCCGCGGGACGGCTTTGGCGCGACGCAAAGCTCTACGAGATCGGCGCCGGCACGTCCGAGATCCGGCGCATGCTGATCGGGCGGGAATATTTCAATGAGACCGGCTGAAGGCCCGGGCGCGATGGACACGGATCAAATGCCCCGACCGCGTGCCGGCCTCGAAGCGGCGGCGGGGGCCAGCGTGCGCTTCGATCACTCGATGCCGCAACCTCGCGCGATCGCCAAGGCGATTCTGGAAGGCTTCGATCTGCACTACCGCCGCTTTCGCTTCGTCGCGCAGCAGGCAAAGAGCCGCTTCGAGCATGGCGACTGGCTGGGCATGCGCGAATCGGCGCGGGAGCGCATCGACTATTACGATCAGCGCGTGGTCGAAGCGGTCGAGCGCATCGAGCGTGGATTCGACCTGGCCTGCCTCACGGACCAGGAGCGCGATCGTCTCTGGCAAGCGGTCAAACAGCAGTTCGTTTCCCTGCTCCCGGAGCATCGGCAGCCGGAATGCGCGGAGACCTTCTTCAATTCGGTCTGCACCAAGCTGCTGCACCGCATCTATTATCAAAACGCGTTCATCTTCGTCCGCCCCGGTGTCGCGACGGACTACATGGATTCGGATCCACCCTCGATACGCAGCTACTACCCGGCCACCACTGGATTGCGCGCGACCCTGCGCCAGATCGTGATCGACCTAGGACTGGCTGCGCCTTTTGTCGATTTCGAGCGCGACCTGCGCTACGTGCTGCGTGCCATCTGCGAGGCACATCGCGACGGGTCGCCGAACGCCTTGGTACGCCCGTTTCATGTCGATCCCGACTGTCAGATCCAGGTCCTGTCGAACCTGTTCTTCCGCAACAAGGGCGCCTACCTGATCGGGCGCTTCATCAACGGCACGCGCGCGACCCCGATCGCGGTGCCGTTTCTGCGCGACGAGCGCGGCCAGATCTACATCGACACGATCCTGTTCTCGGCGGACCTTATTGCGACCTTGTTCTCCTTTACGCGGGCATATTTCCTCGTCGACATGGAGGCGCCGTCGGCCTACGCCGAATTCGTCAAGTCGATCCTGCCGCACAAGCCGGTGTCAGAGCTGTACACGATGGTTGGCCTGCAGAAACAGGGCAAGACGCTGTTCTACCGGGATTTCCTGCATCACCTGCGCCACTCCACCGATCGCTTCGTCACCGCTCCGGGCATCAAGGGCCTGGTCATGACCGTTTTTACCCTGCCTTCCTATCCCTACGTGTTCAAAATCATCAAGGACATCATCGCGCGTCCGAAGGAGACCGATCGCAAGCAGGTTATGGAGAAATATCGCCTGGTGAAGCTGCACGATCGGGTGGGGCGGATGGCGGACACCTGGGAATACTCGGAAGTGACGCTGCCGCGCAAGCGTTTTTCCCCGGAAATGATTCGCGAGTTGCTGCAGGACTGTCCGAGCGTCGTCGAGGTCGACGAGGATTCGGTGCTGCTGCGCCACGTGTACATCGAGCGCCGCATGACACCACTCAATATCTATTTGCAACACGCAAGTGACGCGGAAGTCGACCACGCGATCAACGAATATGGCAACGCCATCAAGGAACTGGCCGCCGCCAACATCTTCCCGGGAGATATGCTGTACAAGAATTTCGGGGTGACCCGCCTGAACCGCGTAGTCTTCTACGACTATGACGAGATCGAGTACATGGTCGATTGTCATTTCCGGCGCATCCCGCCGGCCCCCAACGAGGAGGCGGAGATGTCCGGGGAACCGTGGTACCGCGTCGAACCGCACGACGTGTTCCCGGAGCAGTTCGGTCCCTTCCTGCTGGGCGATCCGCGCATACGCGCGGCCTTCCTGCGCCACCATGCCGATCTGCTGACGCCCGAATTCTGGCAACTGCGGCAGCAGCGCATACGGGCCGGCATCATGGAGGACGTCTTTCCCTACCCGCGGGACCGCCGTTTTGGCGTTCGAGCGCAAGCGCGCGGCCTGCGGCAGGCGCCGGCGCCATAGTGACGCAGCGCGGCGCAGTACGGCGCGCTTACTGCGCGTTGGCGGGACAGCTCCGGGCCGGCGGGGCGGGCGGGAACCATCGATAATTGGCCGCAAATACCGCGCCGCGACCGGCGCGATACGGCGGAGGAATTGGCCATGGCACATACAGTAGAAGATCCGGTGGTCGTCTTGGCTGCCGTCCGCACGCCGATCGGCAGCATGATGGGCGCGTTCAGCACGCTGCAGGCATGGCAGCTGGGGGCCATCGCAGTACGCGCCGCCCTCGAACGCTCGGGGATACCAGGGCAACGGGTTGACGAGGTCTTGCTGGGGAACTGCCTGCCCGCAGGACAGGGCCAGGCACCGGCGCGCCAGGCGGCGCTGGGTGCGGGCCTGCCAGCAACTGCCGGCGCGGTGACACTGTCAAAGATGTGCGGCAGCGGCATGCGCGCGATGATGTTCGCGCACGACATGTTGCTCGCAGGCTCGGCCCAGCTTGTCGTGGCCGGCGGCATGGAGAGCATGACCAACGCCCCCTACCTGGTGCCCAAGGCGCGCCAGGGATACCGCTACGGGCATGCCACGCTGTACGACCACATGGCGCTCGACGGGCTCGAAGACGCCTACGAACGCGGCAAAGCGATGGGCGAGTTCGCCGAGGAATGCGTTGCCAAATTTGGCTTCTCGCGGGCCGATCAGGATCGCTTCGCAATCACCTCGACCGAGCGGGCCGTGCGCGCCAACGAGGACGGCAGCTTCGAGTGGGAGATCGCACCGGTTGCCGTGGCCGGCAAGTCCGGCGAGACCACGGTCACCAAGGACGAACAACCCTTCAAGGCCCGGCCAGAAAAAGTTGCCCAGCTCAAGCCCGCGTTCAAAAAGGACGGGACCATCACTGCGGCAAACTCCTCCTCCATATCCGATGGGGCTGCGGCGCTGATACTTGCGCGCGCGTCGCTCGCGGAGCAGTTCGACTGCAAGCCGCTGGCCCGCATACGCGCGCACGCGATGCACGCGCAGGAGCCGAACTGGTTCACGACCGCCCCGATCGGGGCCATTGCGAAGGTGCTCGATAGGTGCGGCTGGCGCGCCGATGATGTCGACCTCTGGGAGATCAATGAAGCCTTCGCCGCGGTTACCATGGCGGCAATGCACGAGTATCGTATCGCTCATGATCGCGTCAATATTCATGGCGGCGCCTGTGCCCTGGGTCACCCCATCGGCGCCAGTGGTGCCCGGATCGTCGTCACCCTGATGGGTGCCTTGCGCCAAAGGGGCCTGCGTCGCGGAGTTGCCGCGCTGTGCATCGGCGGGGGCGAGGCGACGGCGCTGGCGCTCGAACTCGTCTAAGGCCGTTTCATGTCGACCTGCCTGATCCTGGGTGCCTCCCGCGGCATTGGCCACGAGCTAGCGCGCCAGTATGCCGCCGATGGCGACCGCGTCATCGCCACCTATCGTCGCGCAGATAACGCTGCAAACCTGGCTGGGTTCTGCGCCCGCACCATCGAGGTAGACCTGATACAAGCGACTTGCGTGCCTACCCTCGCCCGGCAGCTTGCCGGCGAGTCGATCGACCTGGCGATCGTCGTAGCCGGCATCTCGGGCCCGAAATCGGCCGATCTTGCGCCGCCGGAGCCAGCGGACTTCGATGCGGTCATGCACACCAATGTCCTGGTGTCGATGCAATTGATCCCGCTGCTGGCAGATCGCCTGGTTGCCACTCGCGGTAAACTCGCGGTGATTTCCAGCAGGATGGGATCGATCGGCAATACAACAGACTCGTCGTGGTGGCTGTACCGCGCCAGCAAGGCGGCGCTCAACAGCGTGCTCAAGTCCGCAAGCGTCGAATTGGGTCGCCGGGGCGTTGTCTGCATGGCCTTGCACCCTGGCTGGGTTCGCACCGACATGGGTGGGCCAGGAGCCAATCTGCCGGTGGAGGAAAGCGCGGCATCGATGCGCCGCGTGATCGCTGCGGCCAACCGTTCGCACAACGGCCGATTCCTGAACTACAACGGCGAGCAACTGGAGTGGTAAGGTCATGCCCGCAAACCGGTAGCTCGACCCCGGTGACGCGCTGACGGAAACGCGATGATCTCTCCCGCCGTAATTGCAAGTCTCGTGTTTGGCGCCTGCGGCCTGCTTGCCGCGGCGGCTGTCGAATATATTCTGCGAACGGTTGCGGACGAAGCCGGCATAAACCGATGGATATTCGTTGCCGTTCCCGGGCTGTTTGCCATGCTGTTCGCCATGTTGCTGTACCAGGACGCGCGGCGCAAGATCAAACGGCTGGGCGAATCCATTTCGCGCGGAATCCTCATTGCCCTGCTGACCTGGATCTCATTTTCGCTGCTCGCGACCTGGGCGTGGTGCCCACCGCATCAAATCGGGCAGTGCTTCGGCCACACCCTGCTCGCCGCCGCGATCGTCGGCGGCGGCCCGATGCTGGCCGCCGCCCTGGTGGCCGGCGTTCTCACGGGAGTACTCATCATCCGGCCGCCGCCACGCAAGCCTGTTGTGGACCAGTAGCGGCCGATAGTGGTTGCTAACAGCGAACACAGCGAGGTGCGCCGTGACCGCTTCCTCTCTAGATTCGACGCTGCGCTTCGGCCCGCGCGCGGCGGCCTACGCGCGGGCGCGCCCGGGATATCCCGACGCCGTGGTCGACGAACTGGCGCGAGTCACGAAGCTGGCGATCGGCTCGGTTATTGTGGACCTCGGTTGCGGCACCGGTTTGTCCAGCGAGCCTTTTCTGCGAGCCGGATTCCGGGTAATTGGGATCGAACCGAACGAGGCGATGCGATCGCACGCCAATCAGCGTTTGTCGGCGCAACCCGGATTTGCCGCCATCGACGGACGTGCCGAATCGACCAACCTGAATGCGGCCTGCGCCGACCTGGTGATCGCGGCGCAAGCGTTTCATTGGTTTGACGTTGCAGCCACGCGGACCGAAGCGCTGCGGATACTGCGCCGACCGGCACTAGCGGCGCTCATCTGGAACGACCGGCGCACGCAGGGATCGGAATTTGCCCGCGGATTCGAGTCCCTACTGCTGGGCTGCAGCGCCGAGTACCTCGAAGTGCGGCATCGGCACGCGCGCCTCGACCGGGTCGAGCAATTCTTCGGCAACGGCCACTGGGACAGCATCAGCGTGGCACACAGCGATGAACTGGACTTCGACATGCTCGCGGACCGGCTCAATTCGGCCTCGTACGTTCCCGCCCCGGGCGAGCCCCAACACGCCCCAATGATGGAGCGCCTGCGCGAGTTGTTCGCGGCCACGGCCCGCGATGGCGTGGTAACCATGGAATTCGATACACGCGTTTGGTACGGTGATTTGGAGGCGGCGATGGCGGGGCAGACAAGGCGCAGCGAACCGCCGCCGGGTCCGCCCGTCTAGTGGTCGGCCTCAGGACACCCGAGGAAAGCACCAGCATGCCAGCGCCGATCGAGTTTTACTTCGACTTCAGCTCGCCCTACTGTTCCTAAATAGCTGCGCGAACCTGCGCATAGGATTTTTCCGCGCTTGACGGCCTTGCGA